>JAITLM010000177.1 GCA_031277885.1 Microbacterium sp. | reverse complement strand
GGATGCTGGCGTGGCGTCGGCGGGGCGTCCTAGGGTCGAGGCATGGCATCCGAGCGCATCACGCTGACCGTCCCCGGCCCCGACGGCGATCGTTCACTGGACATCTCCAGCCCGAATCGCGCGGTCTGGCCGGATGCGGAGGGCGGGCCCATCACCAAGGCCGAGCTCGCCGAGTACGTGCAGACGGTGTCGACGCCGTTCCTCACCTCGACCGGCAACAGGCCTGTCTCGCTCGAACGGTATCGAGACGGCATCGACGGCGAGAGCTTCTTCTCGAAGAACCCTCCCAAGGGCACGCCCGACTTCGTGCAGAGCGTGATGTGCACCTACAACAGCGGTCGGAAGCATCCGCAGATCGTGCTCACCGAGACGGCGGCGATCGTCTGGGCCGTGCAGATGAACACGGTCGTGTTCCACCCCTGGGCCTCGCTCGCGTCGAACACCGACAACCCGGTGGAGCTGCGCATCGACCTCGATCCGCAGCCCGGCACCGGCATCGCCGAGGCCGTCCCCGCCGCGCACGAGCTGCGTGCCGTGCTGCGCGAGGCCGGCCTCGAGGCGTTCATCAAGACCAGCGGCAACCGCGGGCTGCACGTGTTCTGCCCGATCGTGCCGGAGTGGGAGTTCCTCACCGTGCGGCATGCCGTGATCGCCGCGGGGCGCGAGCTGGAGCGGCGGATGCCCGATCGGGTCACGACGGCGTGGTGGAAGGAGGAGCGCGGCGAGCGCATCTTCGTGGACTTCAACCAGGCCAACCGCGACCGCACGATGGCGGGCGCCTACAGCCCGCGTGCGCTGGCCGCGGCGACCGTGTCGACCCCGATCTCCTGGGATGAGCTGGACGGTGTGGATCCGAAGCGCTTCACGGTCCGCACCGTGCCGCAGCGCCTGGCCGACCTCGGGGATCCATGGGCGCGCATGCAGGACAGTCCGGGACGCATCGACACGCTGCTGAGCTGGTGGGACCGCGACGTGGAGAACGGGCTCGGCGAGATGCCGTTCCCGCCGGAGTTCCCCAAGATGCCGGGCGAGCCCCCGCGCGTGCAGCCCTCGAAGAAGGTCGCCGCGAACTGGGACGAGAACGGCGAGCCCGCCCCCGGTCGCTGAGCCGGGGTCCGGGTCGGTCGGGCTCGGCCTGTTCAGGGGCGGGCCCCAGGTCGTATTGGGGCGGGTCTGCCCGTTTTGGGGCGCGTGACGCCATGGATCCGTGTCTGGACGCGCCCCAAAACAGCAGAGTGCGCCCCGAAACGAGGGTGTGGACGTCGAAGAGCGGCGGAACATCGCCGTGCGTCCGTCGCCCGTGTCCGGGCGGTTCGGGGCCGTTCGGGGCGGATCTCTCCGAGGTCGGGATGGGCGTGGGGCTGATTGGGGCGGGTCTCTCCGAGGTCGGGATGGGCGTGGGTCCGATTGGGGCGGGTCTCCCCGTTTTGGGGCGCGTCGTGCCGTGGATCCGTGTCGGCGCGCGCCCCAAGACGGGGGAGTGCGCCCCAAAACGACGAGCGAGCGTCAGTCGATCACGTCGGCGAGGTCGTAGCCGTCGACGGTCTCCAGCTGCTCGTACGTGCAGGAGCGCGGATCCCGGTCGTCGCGCCAGCGCTCGAACTGCACGGTGTGCCGGAAGCGCCAGCCCTCGAGCTGGTCGTAGCGCACCTCGAGCGCGCGTTCGGGGCGCAGCCGGACGAACGAGGTGTCCTTCGACGCGCTGAAACGCGAGCGCTCGCCGTCGCCGGTCATCGCGGCGCCGGACTCGTCCCGCTCCACGAGGGGCGCGAGATCCTCGACGAGCTGCTGGCGCATCGCGTCGCTCCATGCGGCGACGCCGCCGACCTGGCGCAGCACGCCGTCCTCCCCGTAGAGGCCGACGAGGAGGGATCCCACCCCGGATCCGCTCTTGTGGATCCGGTACCCGAGCGCGACGACGTCGGCGGTGCGGGCGTGCTTGACCTTGAACAGGGTGCGCTTGTTGGGGGCGTACGGCTGGTCCAGGGGCTTGGCGACGATGCCGTCGAGTCCGGCGCCCTCGAACTCGGCGAGCCAGCGGCGGGCGGTGTCCTGTTCGGTGGTCGTGCGAGTGAGATGCAGGGGATGCGGGACATCGGCGAGCAGCCGCTCGAGCCGCGCGCGGCGCTCGCCGAAGGGAAGGGGCTGCAGGTCCTCATCGCCCGCGGCGAGCAGATCGAAGGCGATGAACATCGCGGGCGTCTCTGCGGAGAGCTTCAGCACGCGCGAGGCGGCCGGGTGGATGCGCTGGCTCAGCGCCTCCCAATCCAGCCGCTGCGAGCCCTCGGCCCCCGTCGCGACCACGATCTCGCCGTCGAGCAGGCACGGACCGGGCAGCAGCCGCGGGATCGCGTCGACCAGCTCCGGGAAGTAGCGGGTCAGCGGTTTCGCTCCGCGGGACCCGATCTCGACGGACTCGCCGTCCCAGGACACGAGTCCGCGGAACCCGTCCCACTTAGGTTCGTACAGCAGCCCGCCGGGGAACTTCGCCGGATCGGGCACGGTCGTGGCGGCCTTCGCGAGCATCGGTGCGGGGATCTCGTAGCGCATGGATCCCATCCTGCCGTCCACGGCCCTCCAGGGCCATCGGTGGAGCCCGCCGTCAGGATCCGAACAGGTCCTCGAGATCGACGCGCTCCCCGGCATCCGCCAGCGCGGTGCGCGCCGCATGCCAGCCGGCCATGAAGTTCACCCCGGGACCGGGCGGTGTCGCGGCCGAGGCGAGGTAGACGCCGGCCATCGGGGTGCGCCACGGCGCGGGCGAGAGCACGGGCCGCACCAGGGCCTGGCGCATCGTGAACGCGCCGCCGAAGATGTCGCCGCCGATCTCGGCCGGGTTGAGGTGCGCGCGCTGGCGCGGGGTGACGGCATGGCTCGCGAGGATGCGGTCGCGGAACCCGGGGGCGAATCGCTCGATCTGCCGGATGACGAGCTCGGTCGCATCGACGTCGGAGTTCGCGGGGGCGTGGATGTACGCCCAGAGCACCTGCTTGCCCGCGGGTGCCCTCGTGTCGTCGAGCACGGAGGGTTGCGCCACGAGCGCGTACGGGCGGTCCGAGACGCGCCCCTGGGCGACGGCGTTCTCGCTCGCCCACACCTCGGCGCGCGTGCCGCCCACGTGCACGGTCGGGGCGAGGGCGACGTCGGGGTTCGTCCAGGGAACGGGCCCGTCCAGCGCGAAGTCCACCTTCGCCGCCGCCGCGCCGTACCGGTACGCGCGGATCGCCTTCGCATAGTGCGGCGGCACGTCGCGCAGCGTGAGCGCCAGCCGTGGGGAGGAGTTGAGCAGCAGCAGATCGCCGCGGGCGGGATCCCCCCAGTCCAGCGCGGAGAGGTCGACCATGCGGGTGCCGGTGCGGATCGTGCCGCCATGCGCGCGCAGATCCTCGGCGAGCACATCGGCGATCCGCTGGGCGCCGCCGCGGGGGTAGGCCCAGCCGCCCGCGTGCGCCTGCGCCATGAGCAGCAGGCCCGCGGCGGCGCCGCTCGGCGAGGGAAGGGCGGTGTTCGCGTGCGCGACCACGCCCGCCACGAGCGCGGCGGCCTCCGGCGTGCGGAAGGTGCGCTCCGCCATCGCCGAGCCCTGCTCGAGCGTGCGCAGCCCGTAGCGGACCGCGGTGACCGGGGCGCGGGGGATCCGCAGCAGGGACCCGCCGGTGAAGTCCAGGACGCCCTCGATGTGCGAGCTCAGCGGGCGCAGCAGCGCCCGCCAGGCGCGGGCGTCGGGGCCGAGCGCATCGGCCGTGCGCTCGAGGTCGTGCCAGGCGATCCCGGCGCGCCCGCCGTCCAGCGGGTGGGCATATGCCGTTTCGGGAATGATCCAGTCGATCCGGTCCCGGCCGAAGGCGCGGAGGAACGGCGAGGAATAGGCGGCGGGGTGCACGGCCGAGCACACGTCATGCACGAATCCGGGCAGCGTGACCGCGGCGCTGCGCACGCCGCCGCCGATCGTCGCACCGGCTTCGAGCACCTCGACGGCGTAGCCGGCTCGCGCGAGCGAGACGGCCGCGGCGAGCCCGTTCGGCCCGCTTCCGATGACGGTGGCGCGGGGCATGCCGCCAGTCTTCCATGCACGCAGGGCGCACCGAGCAAAACGTGGGATCCTTGAAGCAATATGAACGAAGTCCAGGGTCCCCCCCCCACCGGCAGCTCCCGTCCCTACAAGTCGCTCGCCGAGGCACTGCGCGGTCAGCGCATCGACCCGGTGAACCACGACTTCATCCGTGCGATCGTCGAGGCCGTCGACATCAGCACCTTCATCGACCGCGGTCGCTACATCGAGGCGATCCGCCGGGGCGAGGGCGCTGCCCTGCACATCGGGCGCACCTACACCAACGGCTTCACCGAGGACGAGCAGATCGTGGTGGCAGGGCGCGCGCTGCCGCTCGCTCCGAGCGAGGGCCGCGCGCCGTACTTCTACGTCACGCACCCCAGTGAGCTGCTCGGAGCGCCGGCCGGAGTCTCGCGCCCGGCGCGTGCGGCGGGCACCCGCGCCCCGGCGAAGCCGAAGCCCGAGCCGCGTGCGCCGAAGGCGACGCCGGTCGAGGATCGGGATTACGGCATCTGCGAGGTGTGCTTCATGGTGAAAACGCCGTCCGGGGGCTGCGGCTGCGACTGAGTCGCAGCGCGGGCCGCGCGTCCGAGGCGAGCGGCCCGCCCGTCAGGCGAAGGCGCTCATCCCGGTGATGTCGCGGCCGATCAGCAGGGCCTGCATGCTCTCGGTGCCCTCGTAGGTGTGGATCGCCTCGATGTCGGCCATGTGCTGCATGACGCCGTTCTCGAGCAGGATCCCGTTGCCGCCGAGCAGATCGCGGGCGATCTGGGCGACCCGCCGCGCGGCGCGGGTGTTGTGGAACTTCGCGAGGGACGCCTGGGTCGGGCGGAGCGTGCCCGCCACGTCCATGTCGGCCATGCGGCGGCAGTACAGCTGCATCGCGGTGAGCTCCTCGAGCATGTGCGTGAGCCGCTCCTGGACCATCTGGAACTTCGCGAGCGGCTTGCCGAACTGCACGCGCGCCGTCGCGTAGGCGAGGGCGGCCTCGTAGCAGGCGGTCGCGTGCCCGAGCGCGGACCAGGCGACCCCGGAACGCGTGGCGTACAACACGGTCGAGGCGTCCTTGAAGCTGCGTGTGCCCGGCAGCACCGCATCCAGCGGCACGCGCACGTCGTCGAGGCGGATGTGCGCCTGGTGGATGCCGCGCAGCGACACCTTCCCCGTGATCACGGAGCCCTGATATCCGGGGCGCTCCTGCTCGACGAGGAAGCAGCGCACTGCACCGTGCTCGGCGGCGCCCTCGTCGTCGACGCGCGCCCAGACGAACGTGATGCCGCCCGAGGCGCCGTTGCCGATCCACTTCTTCGCCCCGCGCAGCACCCACTCCTCGCCGTCGCGGCTCGCCACGGTCTCGAGCGAGACGGAGTCGGATCCATGATCGGGCTCCGTGAGCGCGAAGGATCCGAGCACGGATCCGTCGGCGAGCGGGACGAGCCAGCGCTCCTGCTGCTCGGCGCTGCCGAACAGGGCGAGCGTGCGCAGGGCGAGTCCGCCCTGCACGGCGAGGACGGTGCCGAGCGAGCCGTCGCCGCGGGAGATCTCCATGTTCACGAGACCTGCCGCGAGGGGGCTCATCCGGGTGAGCGCGGGGTGGACGACGCCGTCCACCACGAGGTCCATCTCGCCCATGCGGCGCGCGACCGCGAGGGGGTACTCCGCGCGGTCCCATGCGTCCCGCATCTGCGGACCGACCTCGTCGACGTACGCCTGCGCCCGTTCCCAGTGCGCGCGGTCGGTGGCGGGGATGTCGGAGAAGACCTCGTAGTAGTCGGTTCCGCGGCGTCCCGTCACGTCGTAGGAGGTGACGGCTTCGCCGGGGAAGAGGGCGTCGTTGCTCATGGGGTCTCCATCCAGGGAGTGAGACTCAGTCTCAAGATTCATGAGACAGCGTACCGCCAAACGAGGAATTCCGCGCACGCCGAACGGGCCCGCCGCGGCTGCGGACGGGTCTGCGAGGCGCGGGATCAGTCGAGTTCGTCGCGCAGACGGCGGGTGATCTCCGCCATGGGCATCGAGCGCGGGAACACGGCGACGACGACCGCGTCCTCACCCGGATCCGCGACGCTGTCAGGATGCACGCCGTAGCGGCGGAGCACGTCGTCGAGGGCACGGCGCAGAGCGGCCGCCGACGTGCGGGATCCGCGCAGCAGCCGGCGCAGCACGTGGTTGTGCACGGCCGTCACCAGCGCGGCGAACCCGACGGCGTCGAGCGGATCCAGATCCGGCATCGAGCGTCGCAGGTACTCGTCGAACAGGCGCTCGTAACGGAACACGGTCACGATCTCGCGGTCGCGCAGGGTGGGCACCTCGCGCACCACCTGGTAGCGCAGCCGCGCCATCTCGGGATCGGCGGCGAAGGAGCGGAAGACCATCAGCGACCCGTCGCATACGGCGGTCCACGGGTTCGCGTGCGGGCGCTCGAGGTAGCGGCGCAGCCCGTCGAGGAGCTCCTCATGGTCGGCGAAGACGACATCGTCCTTGCCGCCGAACTGGCGGAAGAACGTGGAGCGCGAGATGCCTGCGGCCTTGGCGATCTGCTCGACCGAGGTCGAGTCGAAGCCCTGGGCGGAGAACAGCTCGAGCGCAGCGCGCACCACGGCGGTGCGAGCGGGGGACACGTCGGCGTGCTCGGTCATAGGAGGAGCCTAGTTGTCCGGATCCTGCGCGGAGGTCTCGAGTCGTCCGACGTCTCGGGAGCCAGACAGGCGGCGGCGCACGCGGTCAGGAAGCGTGATTCCGCGGTAGTAGGCTGGCCTATCGGGTCGACTCACATCGACACCCGACAGAATTCCTGTCGCGTCCCATTCGTCGCAACCAGCGAAGGACTGCACGTGGACCTCTACGAGTACCAGGCACGAGACCTTTTCGAGAAGTACGGAGTGCCGGTCCTCGCCGGCATCGTCGCCGACACCCCCGAGGAGGTGAAGGCAGCGGCGGAGAAGCTCGGTGGCGTGGTCGTCGTCAAGGCGCAGGTCAAGACCGGCGGCCGCGGCAAGGCCGGCGGCGTGAAGGTCGCCAAGAACCCCGACGAGGCGTACGAGGCGGCCAAGGCGATCCTCGGCCTCGACATCAAGGGCCACGTCGTCAAGCGCGTCATGGTCGCGGCAGGCGCCCGCATCGCCCGCGAGTTCTATTTCTCCGTGCTGCTCGACCGCTCGAACCGCTCCTACCTGAGCCTCGCCTCGGTCGAGGGCGGCATGGAGATCGAGCAGCTCGCCGTCGAGAAGCCCGAGGCGCTCGCCCGCGTCGAGGTCAACCCGCTCGAGGGGATCACCCCCGAGAAGGCGCTCGAGATCGCCAAGGCCGGCAACTTCGAGCCGGGCCTCGCCGAGAAGGTCGCCGACGTCTTCGTGAAGCTGTACGAGGTGTACAAGGGCGAGGACGCGACACTGGTCGAGGTCAACCCGCTCGTGCAGACCGAGGAGGGCGACATCATCGCCCTGGACGGCAAGGTCACGCTCGACGACAACGCCTCCGAGGTGCGCCACCCCGAGCACGAGGAGCTCGCCGACAAGGCGACCGAGAACCCGCTCGAGGCCAAGGCCAAGGAGTCGGGCCTGAATTACGTCAAGCTCGACGGCCAGGTCGGCATCATCGGCAACGGCGCGGGTCTGGTCATGTCGACGCTCGACGTCGTCGCCTACGCGGGCGAGAACCACGGCGGCGTGAAGCCGGCCAACTTCCTCGACATCGGCGGCGGCGCGAACGCGCAGGTCATGGCCAGCGGCCTCGACGTGATCCTCGGCGACGAGCAGGTCAAGAGCGTCTTCGTCAACGTCTTCGGCGGCATCACCAGCTGCGTGGCCGTCGCGGAGGGCATCGTCAAGGCCCTCGAGATCCTCGGCGACACGGCCACCAAGCCGCTGGTCGTGCGCCTGGACGGCAACCAGGTCGAGGAGGGCCGCGCGATCCTCACGGCCGCCGCCCACCCGCTCGTCACGCTCGCCGCCACCATGGACGAGGGCGCCGACAAGGCCGCCGAGCTGGCGAACGCCTGACCCTCTGACGAGACAAGGACAAGGAACATGTCGATCTACCTCAACAAGGACTCCAAGGTCATCGTCCAGGGCATCACCGGCGGCGAGGGCACCAAGCACACGGCGCTCATGCTGAAGGCGGGCACGAACGTCGTCGGCGGCGTGAACGCGCGCAAGGCCGGCACCACCGTCTCGCACACCGACAAGGACGGCAACGCCGTCGAGCTGCCGGTGTTCGGATCCGTCGCCGAGGCCATCGAGAAGACCGGCGCCAACGTGTCGGTCGCCTTCGTGCCGCCGGCGTTCACGAAGGACGCCATGGTCGAGGCCATCGACAGCGAGATCCCGCTGCTCGTGGTCATCACCGAGGGCGTGCCGGTCGGCGACTCCGCCGAGGCGTGGGCGTACGCGGTCGAGAAGGGCGGCAAGACCCGCATCATCGGCCCGAACTGCCCCGGCATCATCACCCCGGGCGAGGCTCTCGCGGGCATCACCCCGGCGAACATCACCGGCAAGGGCCCGATCGGCCTCGTGTCGAAGTCGGGCACCCTGACCTACCAGATGATGTTCGAGCTGCGCGACCTGGGCTTCTCCACCGCGATCGGCATCGGCGGCGACCCGGTCATCGGCACGACGCACATCGACGCGCTCGCCGCGTTCGAGGCCGACCCCGAGACCAAGGCGATCGTCATGATCGGCGAGATCGGCGGCGACGCCGAGGAGCGTGCGGCCGAGTTCATCAAGGCCAACGTCACCAAGCCGGTCGTCGGCTACGTCGCGGGCTTCACCGCTCCCGAGGGCAAGACCATGGGCCACGCCGGCGCCATCGTCTCCGGCTCCGCGGGCACCGCGCAGGCGAAGAAGGAGGCCCTCGAGGCCGCCGGCGTCAAGGTCGGCAAGACGCCGTCCGAGACCGCCGCCCTGCTGCGCGAGGTCTACGCCGCCCTCTAAGGCACCGCAACACCCGAGTCGTCCCCCTCAGCGCACCCCAGAGCGTGCGCTGAGGGGGACGACTCTGTCATGAGGGGTCCGCGAAGGCCCGGCGGTGCGCACCGGGGGTCGTGCCGAAGCGGGCTCGGAAGTGGTGGCGCAGCGTCACGGCGCTGCCGAATCCCGTGCGGTGCGCGACGGCGTCGACCGGCAGCGCCGACGTCTCGAGCAGGCGGCGCGCTTCGTCCAGGCGGCGCTGCAGCAGCCAGTCCCCGGGGCTCGTGCCGGTGCGATCGCGGAAGCGCCGGGTGAACGTGCGGCGGGAGAGGTGCACGGCGCCGGCCCACACGTCGATCGGGGCGGGCTCGGAGATCCTCTCCAGAGCCCAGGCGATCGCCTGGTCGATCTCGTCGCCGTCGCGGTCGGCGGCGAGCGGGCGGGACAGGAACTGCGCCTGCGAGCCCTCGCGATGCGGGGCCATCACGAGGGACCGCGCGAGGTCGGCCGCGACCGCGCTGCCCAGCTCGGTACGGACGATGTGCAGGCAGCAGTCCAGCGCTGCGGCGACACCGGCCGACGTGACCACATCGCCGAGATCCGTCCACAGCGCCTCGCAGCGGACGGTGACCTCGGGATGCCGCGCGGCGAGCTGCGGCCCCGCGGACCAGTGCGTGGACAGCTCCCTGCCGTCGGCGACGCCGCTCGCGGCCACCACGAAGGCGCCGAGGCACAGGCCCAGGATCCGTGCGCCGCGGGCGTGCGCCGCGCGCACGGCGTCGAGGAGCGCGCTGCTCGGGGCGATCTCCGGATCCCAGCTCGGGATCACCACGAGGTCCGCGGTCGCGAGGGCGTCGAGCCCCTCGGTCACGACGAGGTCCAGTCCGGCGGCGGTGCGCACCGGGCCGGGCTCCTCGGCGACCGTGACGGTGCGATAGGCGGCCTCGACGGAGCGCACGCCGACGCCGCCGAAGACCATGAGCGGCACGGACAGGTGGAACGGGCTGATCCCCGGGAAGGCGAGGACGGCGGCGGTGCGCATGGCCCGATCTTATCGAAAGGTGTCATCAAGGCCACTCCCGTGGCGGGAGCGAGGCGGACACGATGGATCCATGACCGAGAACCCCGTGACCCTGACCCTCATCGGCGGACCGACCGCGATCATCGAGTACGCGGGCGTGCGCCTGCTGACGGATCCGACCTTCGACGCCCCGCGCTCCTACGAGGGCGGCATCGCGCTGCACAAGCTGAGCGGCCCTGCGCTCGGCGCGGACCAGGTGGGCGAGATCGATGCCGTGCTGCTCTCGCACGACCAGCACCCGGACAACCTCGACGAGGCGGGGCGCGCGTTCCTGCCCCGCGCCGGCGCCGTGCTGTCCACGCCGGAGGCGGCGGCGCGCGTCGAAGGCGTGACCGGGCTCGCCCCCTGGCAGACGCACGGCGTCGGCGGCGTCGCGGTGACCGCGGTGCCCGCGCTGCACGGCCCGGAGGGGGCGGAGGAGCTCTCCGGCACGGTGACCGGCTTCGTGCTGAGCGCGCCGGGGGAGCCCGTGGTCTACGTCTCCGGCGACAACGCCTCGGTCGAGGTCGTCACGGCCATCGCCGAGCGGATCGGCCGGATCCACATCGCCGTGCTGTTCGCCGGAGCGGCCAACGTCGGACGCTTCGGCGACGCCGACCTCACCCTCAACGCGCGCACCGCGGTCGCCGCCGCGCGGGAGCTCGGCGATGCGGTGATCGTGCCCGTGCACGCCGAGGGCTGGCACCACTTCTCCGAGACCCGCGAGCGCCTCGTGCGCGAGTTCGGCTACGCGGGTCTCGCCGACCGGCTGCGCGTGCCGGAGGCCGGCATCCCGCTCGCGCTCTGAGGCCAGTCGCGCTCTGAGGCCAGTCACGCTCTGAGGCCACGCACGTCGACGCCCCCTCTGCGTATCGAGGCCCCCTCCCAGGTGCGTTCCTGAGAGGGGGCCTCGATACTGCGAGGGGGCGTCGACGGATCCGGCGGGCTCAGCCGGATCCGGCGGACCCGCCGGATCCTGCGGATCCCGCGGATCCGGCGGGGTCAGGCTCCGAGCAGGGCCTCGATCGGGCCGCGGGCGAAGAACAGGACGAAGCCGACGCCGACGACCCAGAGCAGCGGGTGGATCGTCCTGGCGCGGCCGGTGAGCGCGTTCACGACGATCCAGCTGACGAAGCCGGCGCCGATGCCGTTGGCGATCGAGTACGTCATCGGCATGACGGTGACCGTGAGGAAGACCGGCAGCAGGACGCGGAAGTCGCCGAGATCGATGTTCTTGATCTGCGAGAGCATCATCGCGCCGACGAGCACGAGGGCTGCGGCGGCCACCGCGCTGGGCACGAGGGCGGTGAGCGGCGTGAAGAACATCGCGAGCAGGAAGAGCACTCCCGTGATCGTCGTGGCGAGACCCGTGCGGGCTCCTTCGCCGATGCCGGCGCCCGACTCGACGAACACGGTCGCGGAGGAGGACGACGTGCCGCCGCCGACGATCGCGCCGACGCCCTCGACGACGAGCGCCGACTTGATGCGCGGGAAGTCGCCCTTCTCGTCGGCGAGGTCGGCCTCCTTCGCGAGGCCCGTCATGGTTCCCATCGCGTCGAAGAAGTTGGAGAACAGCAGCGTGAAGATGAACATCACCAGGGTCACGCCGCCGACCTTCGCGAGGTCGAAGCCGAAGTCGACCCGGCCGATCAGGCTCAGGTCGGGGAGCCCCACGACGCTGCCGGTGAACCCGAAGTCCTGACCGAACGGCCAGATCAGGTTGAGGATCGCCGCGAGCACCGAGCCGCCGACGAGGGCGATGAGGATCGCGCCCTTGACGCGGAGGGCGATGAGCACTCCGCCGATCAGCAGGGTGATCACGAACAGCAGGGTGGGGATCGAGGCGACGGATCCGCCGATGCCGAGGTCGACGGGAGGCGAGGGCTGCTTCGTCGAGGTCACGAAGCCGGCGTTCACGAATCCGATGAAGGCGATGAACAGGCCGATGCCGACCGTGATGGCGAGCTTGAGCTGCACGGGGACGGCGTCGAAGATGAGCTTGCGCAGGCCGGTCGCGGCGAGCAGGACGATGATGACGCCGTTGATCATGACGAGCGCCATCGCCTCGGCCCAGGTGACAGAGCCGACCACGGTGAAGGCGAGGAACGCGTTGATGCCGAGACCCGCGGCGAACGCGAACGGCAGCCGCGTGATCAGCCCGAACAGGATCGTCATGACGCCCGCCGTCAGCGCGGTGGCCGCGGCGACGGCTCCGCCCGGCAGGGTGTGGCCGGCGACGTCCGGGGTGGACAGGATGATCGGGTTGAGGATCACGATGTAGGCCATCGTCACGAACGTGACGATGCCGCCGCGGATCTCGGTGCCGAGGGTGGATCCGCGCTGGGTGATCTCGAAGAAGCGATCGACGGCGTTCTTCGGCTCGGCGGCGACCGGGCCGGACACGGGCGGGGGGACTGTTGTCATGGGGGACCTCCGCGGAAAACCGTATCGTCTGGAAGGGGTCCTGCGCGTCGTGGCGCCGCGGCCCGCGCGCCCGCAGGGGAGCGCGAGGCGGAGCACGTAGGCTCGAAGCCGTCATGCAACGCCTCCTCATCGTGCTCCTTGCGGCGGTCGATGCGATCGTCGCGGCGGCCATCGGCCTCGCCGCGCTGCTCGCGCCTCTCGCCGTGATCTGGGCCGTCGCGTTCGGGACCCACGCCGACTGGGGGGCTCTCTGGCCGAGTGCCGCGACGCTCTGGCAGTTCGGCCACGGCGTCCCGCTCACGGTCGCCCTTCCCGACGCGCTGGTGAACGCCGTCGGCGTGAATCCGGCCGCGGCGTCCTTCGCCCTCTCCGTGCCTCCGCTGCTGTTCCTCGGCTTCACCGCGATCTTCGCGGCGCGCTCGGGGCGCAGGGCCGCGCTCGCCGGATCCTGGATCGCGGGCGTCGCGAGCGGGACGGCGACGTTCGCGGTGATCTCCGCGCTCGCCGCGCTGACCGGCGGTCTCGGGGTGCTGAAGGCTCCGTTCTGGCTCGCGATCCTGTTCCCGCCGCTGGTGTTCCTGTGCGGGGCCCTCGCGGGAGCGATCGCGACGGCGTGGAGCGAGGGCGACGGCGGCGTCGTCGACCGCGTGCAGGACGTGCTGGACCGCCGGCCCGACTGGGCGCATGTGCCCGGCGACATCGTCCGGGGATCCGCGGCCGCCGCGGCCGGCGTCGTCGGGGCCGCGGCGCTCGCGGTGGCGGTCGCCGGAGTCGTCCGCGGGGGGCAGAGCGTGGCGCTCTTCGAGTCGCTGCGCGCCGACGGCCTCGGCGTGGTCGTGATCGGCCTCGCCCAGCTCGCCTACGTGCCGACGCTCGTGGCGTGGGCGGTGGCGTGGATCGCGGGCCCCGGCTTCGCGATCGGCGCCGGTACCGCCGTCTCGCCCGCGGGCACCGTGCTGGGCGTCGTGCCGGGGGTGCCGCTGCTGGGCCTCGTGCCGGACAGCTCCTCGCCGTGGGCTCTCATCGTCGTGCTCCTGCCGATCGCCGCGGGGGCTTTCGCGGGGTGGGTGATCCGCTCGCGGCAGGTCTCGGCCGCGGCGGAGGCCGGGATCGGACCCCGCGTGGCGACCGCGGTCGGGATCGCCGCGCTCGCGGGCGGGTTCGGCGCTCTTCTCGCGGCGCTGTCGCAGGGATCCCTCGGGCCGGGACGCCTCGCGGTCGCAGGGCCGGACCCGGGTCCCGTCGCGCTCGCCCTCGGGCTCGAGGTGCTCGTGGGCGCCGCGATCCTGCTGCTCGCACCGCGCCGCCACGGCGACGTCGACGCGGCCTGGATCGACGACGACAGGGACCGGTCGGCGGACCGTCTCGCGTGATCGGCGGACGGAGCCTCCCGGCTAGACTGTCTGGGTGCTGACGGTCGCCGTACTCATCTCGGGCACCGGCTCGAATCTTCGTGCCCTCCTCGACGCGGCCGCCGACCCCGGATTCCCGGCGCGCATCATCGTCATCGGCGCCGATCGCGAAGCCGACGGGCTCGCGCACGCCGAAGCCTTCGGGATCCCCTCCTTCGTCGTCCCCTGGGAGGCCTTCGACAGCCGCGAGGCCTGGGGCGCGGAGCTCGACGCCCAGCTCAGGGTCTGGCGACCGGACCTCATCGTGCTGAGCGGGCTGATGCGCCTGCTGCCGCGCGACGTCGTGGCCGCCTGGGCCCCGAACATCATCAACACGCACCCGGCGTTCCTGCCCGAGTTCCCCGGAGCGCACGGCGTGCGCGACGCGCTCGCGGCCGGCGCGAGCGAGACCGGCGCCAGCGTGATCGTGGTCGACGACGGCGTCGACAGCGGACCGATCCTCGCGCAGGAGCGCGTGCCGGTGCAGCCGGGGGACACCGAGTCCTCCCTGCACGAGCGCATCAAGCCCGTCGAGCGGCGTCTGCTGATCGACGTCGTCCGCCGTATCGCCGAGGGCTCCCTCGAGCTCGGCGCCCGCCCCCACGATCTCGGATCCCCCTCGGCCGCAGGCCGCTGACGAGAACTGACGCCTACCCGGAAGGAAACCCGATGGCCGGTCCCGCCCACGACCCGTCCCTCTACCGCCCCCGCGATGCCGTGCGCATCCGTCGCGCACTGGTGTCGGTCAGCGACAAGACCGGCCTCGTGCCGCTCGCGCAGTCGCTTGCCGACAACGGCATCGAGATCGTGTCGACCGGATCCACCGCCCAGGCCATCCGCGATGCGGGCCTCGCGGTCACGGACGTCGCGGCGGTCACCGGCGTCCCCGAGATGCTGGACGGGCGCGTGAAGACGCTGCACCCGGCGATCCACGGCGGCCTGCTGGCCGACCTGCGCCTCGAGGACCACGAGCGTCAGCTCGCGGAGCGGGGGATCAGCCCCTTCGAGCTCGTCGTGGTGAACCTCTACCCGTTCGTGCAGACCGTCGCCTCCGGCGCGGTCGGAGACGACGTGGTCGAGCAGATCGACATCGGCGGACCCGCCATGGTGCGCGCCGCCGCGAAGAATCACGCGAACGTGGCGATCGTCGTGTCGCCCGAGTCGTATCCGTCGCTCGTGCGCTCGCTCGACGAGGGCGGCACCACCCTCGCCCAGCGTCGCGAGCTCGCGGCCCGCGCCTTCGCGCACACCGCCGCCTACGACACGGCCGTGGCGCAGTGGTTCTCCGACGGCACGCTGTCGAGCGAGAGCGAGCTACCAGAGCACCTCACGATCAACGCGGAGCGCCTCGCCACGCTGCGCTACGGCGAGAACTCGCACCAGCGCGCCGCGATCTACACGCGCGCGGGCGGGCACGGCATCGCCCAGGCCACGCAGCTGCAGGGCAAGGAGATGTCGTACAACAACTACGTCGACGCCGATGCGGCCCTGCGCGCGGCGTACGACATGGTGCACCCGGCGGTCGCGATCATCAAGCACGCCAACCCGTGCGGCATCGCGACGACGGCGCCCAACGCCCTGGATCCGATCGCGAGCGCGCACCTGCGCGCGCACGAGTGCGACCCGGTCTCGGCCTACGGCGGCGTGATCGCCGCGAACGGCACCGTGACGCTGAAGATGGCGGAGAACCTCAAGGACATCTTCACCGAGGTCATCGTCGCCCCGGCGTTCGAGCCTGCGGCCCTCGAGGTGTTCAAGGCGAAGAAGAACCTGCGCCTGCTGCAGCTGCCGGACGACTGGCAGCAGGAGCAGATGGATGTGCGCCTCGTCTCCGGCGGCCTGCTGCTGCAGGATGCGGACCGGTTCCCCGACGACATCGTCTCGGTCGCCAAGAACTGGGAGCTCGTCTCGGGCGAGCGCCCCGACGACCTCGAGATGGAGAACCTCATCTTCGCGTGGAAGGCGTGCCGCGCCGTGAAGTCGAACGCGATCGTGCTGTCCAAGGGCAACGCCACGGTCGGCGTCGGCATGGGTCAGGTCAACCGCGTCGACTCGTGCCGCCTCGCGGTCGAGCGCGCCGGCGATCGGGCTGCCGGATCCGTCGCCGCCTCCGACGCGTTCTTCCCGTTCGCGGACGGCGCCCAGGTGCTCATCGACGCGGGCGTCACCGCGATCGTGCAGCCGGGCGGATCCGTCCGGGACGACGAGGTCGTCGACGCCGCCCGCAAGGCCGGCGTGACGATGTTCTTCACGGGCGAGCGCCACTTCTTCCACTGAGTCGCTCCCGGGTCGCGCCGCGTGAGCGCGGCCCGGGACGGCCGGCCACTGTCATGTCCGATTTCCGCGAGCCTGCGGGATTCGGACGTGCCAGAGTGGAGGCATGAGCTTCCCCGGAATGACTTTCGACGAGCGGTACCGCGCGATCGACGCGCGTGACACCCGCTTCGACGGGCAGTTCGTCACGGCGGTGCGCTCGACCGGGATCTACTGCCGCCCGAGCTGCCCCGCCCGCACGCCCAAGCCGGAGAACGTCACGTTCTTCCCGACCAGTGCCGCCGCGCACGAGGCCGGCTACCGCGCCTGCAAGCGCTGTCTTCCCGAGGCCGCCCCCGGCTCGCCGGAATGGAATCTGCGCGGCGATGTGGCAGCACGCGCGATGCGCCTGATCGCCGACGGCGTCGTCGAGCGCGAGGGCGTCCCCGGTCTCGCCGCGCGGCTCGGCTACTCCTCCCGCCACCTCACCCGGCTGCTCGCCGGCGAGCTCGGGGCCGGACCGCTCGCGCTCGCCCGCGCGCACCGCGCGCACACCGCCCGGATGCTGCTGGTCGGCACCGACCTGCCGATCGCCGACGTCGCGTTCTCCGCGGGGTTCGCGAGCGTGCGCCAGTTCAACGACACCGTGCGCGAGGTGTTCGGCCTCGCCCCGGGCGAGCTCCGCGCCCGCCGTCACGGTCGCGACGCCCTGGCCGCCGCGACCGCCGTGCCGGGGGAGATCGACCTGCTGCTGCCCTACCGCAGGCCCTTCGACGCGGAGGGCCTGTTCGCGTGGATGCGCGCGCGGGCGCTGCCCGGGGTCGAGGATGCGGGGGAGCGCCGCTTCTCCCGGCACCTGCGCCTCGACGGCGGACCGGGGTGGTTCGAGCTGAGCCTCGACGACGCCGATCGGCTGCACCTCCGCGCCCGCCTCGCGCAGCTCGGCGATCTCGCGCCGCTCGTCGCCCGCGCCCGGCGCCTGTTCGATCTCGACGCGGATCCGCTGGCGGTCGACGCCGCCCTGTCCGCGCACGCGCCGCTCGCGCCGCTCGTCGCCGGCGTCCCCGGCATCAGGGTGCCGGGGGCGGCGGATCCGCACGAGATGCTGATCCGCGCGATGATCGGGCAGCAGATCACGGTCGCCGCCGCACGCACCGCGCTGACCCTGCTCGCCCAGGAGCTCGGGGAGCGGGTCGGATCCGCGGAGGACGCCCTCGGGCAGGGGATCCTCTTCCCGACCATGGCCGCGATCGCCGAGCACGGGCATGCCGTGCTGCGGGGCCCCGCGGCACGGATCCGCGCCGTCACCGGCGCCGCCGCGGCCCTCGCCGACGGTTCTCTCCGGCTCACGCTCGGCGACGACGGCGACGCCCAGCGCGCCGCGCTGCTCGCGATGCCGGGGATCGGGCCGTGGACGGCCGACTACGTGCGGATGCGCGTGCTCGGCGACCCCGACGTGTTCCTGCCCGGCGACGTCGCGGCCCGCGCGGGCGCCGGCGGGGCGGGGCTGCCCGCCGAGGCCGGGCCCCTCAATGCCTGGGCCGCCCGCACGGCGCCCTGGCGCAGCTATCTCACCGCGCACCTCTGGCGCGCGGTCCCGGTGAGAGCCGCGAAGACCGCGAAGACGGCGAAGACCACGAGGGCCGCCACGACCTCCAAGAACACTCCGACCATCTCGATCACGGAAGGCTCGAAATGACCGCCATCATCCAGACCATCGACACCCCCGACGGCCCCTTCACGATCCTCGTCGACGAGCAGGACCGCGTGCTCGCCTCCGGCTGGACCACCGACCACGAGGCGATCCTCCACCGCCTCGCCGAGAAGAACCGTCCGGAGGAGGTCGTCGAGGGCGCCACCGCGGCGGCGGACGCCGTCGCCGCCTACTACGCGGGCGACCTCGCGGCGATCGACGCCGTCGAGGTGCGCCAGTTCGGCACCGAGATGCAGAGCGCCGGCTGGGAGGCGCTCCGGCGGATCACCCCGGGGGAGCCGCTCACCTACAGCGAGTTCGCCGTCGCCCTCGGCAAACCCGGCGCTGTGCGCCCCGCCGCGTCGATCTGCGCGCGCAACGCCCCGGCGCTGTTCGTGCCCTGCCACCGCGTGCTGCGCGTCGACGGCACCCTCGGCGGCTTCGCCTGGGGCGAGGACGTCAAGCGCCGACTGCTGGACCGCGAGGCCGCGCACGCGATCGCCGCATGAGCGGTCTGGCGGCCCGGACCATCCGGCGGCCCCGGACTGGTGCCGCTCGACGAAGAGGTCCGGGCATCCGCGCTCTAGCCTCGAGGTGAGCCGACCCCGAGGAGGACCATGCCGCCGCTCGCCACTGTCCAGACCTGGGTCGAGGAGCGCATCCCCGCCCTGATGGCACGGCACCGCGTGCCGGCCGTCTCGCTCGCGATCGGCCTCGGGGACGAGACCTTCTGCTACGCCGCGGGAGTGCTCCATCGCGGCACCGGCGTCGCGGCCGACACCGGGTCCGTCTTCCAGATCGGATCCGTGACGAAGGTCTTCACCGCGACGCTCGTCATGCAGCTCGTCGAGGAGGGCCTGCTCGACCTGGATGCGCCCGTGCGGCAAGTGCTTCCCCGCTTCCGGGTCGCCGACGAGGAGGCCTCCGCCGCGATCACACCGCGGCACCTGCTCACGCACAGCGCGGGGTTCGAAGGCGACGTCTTCGTCGACACGGGCGACGGGGACGATGCGCTCGAGACCTATGTCGGGATCCTCGCTGAGACGCCGCAGCTCTTCGCCCCGGGCGAGATGTTCTCCTACAACAACGCGGGATTCTCGACCCTCGGCCGCATCGTCGAGGTCCTCCGCGGAGCGCCGTACGAGAGGGTCCTGCGCGAACGGCTGCTGGACCCGCTCGGGCTGCGGCACGCCGCCGTGGACGCGTCGGAGGCGATCCTGCACCGCGCGGCCGTCGGCCACCTCGTGCAGGACGACGGCGAGGTCGTTCCGACGACCGTGTGGGCCATGGAGCGCGCGGGAGCGGCGGCCGGATCCCGGCTGGCGATGAGCGCGGGAGACCTGCTCGCGTTCGCCCGCCTCCATCTCGCGGGCGGTGCGGCGCCGGACGGCTCTCCCGTGCTGGACCGGGCGGCGGTCGAGGCGATGCGCACCGCGCAGATCCGGCTTCCCGACATCGCCCAGGGGGCGGCGTGGGGGCTCGGCTGGGAGCTCTTCGCCCGAGGGGGACACACGATCCCGGGGCATGACGGCAACACGATCGGTCAGTCGGCGAGCCTGCGGGTGCTGCCGGAGCAGGGCCTCGCCGTCGCCGCTCTCGCCAACGGCGGGGATCCGCATCCGGTCTTCGCCGCGCTCGTCGACGCGGTGCTCGAGGAGGTCGCCGGGATCGCGGCGGAGCCTCTCCCGAGCCCGACGGGTCCCGCGCCGGCGCATGCCGACCGCTTCGTCGGCCGCTACCGGTCGAGCACGGCCCTGACCACGATCACCCGGACCGCCGAGGGACGGGTCTGGCTCGACCGCGTCCCGCACGGCGTGGTGGCCGATCTCGGCGACCTGCCGTATCGCACGGAGCTCGTCGGCTGGCACGGCGATGTGCTGCTCCCGGTCGAGGCGGAGGGCGGCGTCCGCCAGCCGGTCGCCTTCCTCGGCGACGACGGCGGGGGCGGAGCGCTGTTCCTGCACACCGGCAGGGCGGATCGGCGGGTGGCGTCATGACCGCCCTGGCCTTCGCCGGCGCTCTGCACCGTCGCGCCGTCGTCGCGGACGCCCACAACGACCTGCTCTGCGCGGTCGTGGCACGGCCGCCGGAGCGCTGGGGGAGCTTCTTCCGGGAGCGCTGGCTGCCGCAGCTCGAGGCGGGCGGGGTGAACCTGCAGGTGCTCCCGGTGTTCATCGAGGATCCGTACCGCCCCGAGGGCGCCCTGCGGCGCACCCTGCGCATGATCGAGGCCGCGCACCGCCTGGCCGAGGAGAACGCCGGACGCGTCGCGCTCTGCCGCTCCGGCGAGGACGTGGACCGGACGATCGCGGACGGGCGGATCGCCCTCGTCCTGGCGCTCGAGGGCATGCCGGGTCTGGACGCCGACGTCGAGCTGCTCACGACGATGCACCGTCTCGGGGTGCGCGTCGGCTCGCTGACCCACTTCGGCCGTGGCGCCTTCGCAGACGGATCCGGCGAGGACGCCGCGCGCAGCCGGCTCACCGGCGCGGGCGTGGAGGCGGTGCGCGAGATGGAGCGGGTCGGCATGCTCGTCGACCTCAGCCACCTGGGCGCCGCGGGCGTCTCGCACGTGCTGGAGATCGCGACGCGGCCCGTCATCGCGACGCACTCCTCGGCGCGGGCGCTGCGCGACCATCACCGCAACCTCTCGGACGAGCACCTCGCCGGGATCGCCGCGGGCGGCGGCGTGATCTGCGTGAACTTCTTCGCGCCGTTCCTCGACGAGGAGCCGGCCACGATCGACCGGCTCGTGGATCACCTCGAGCACATCGCGGCGATCGCGGGGAGCGAGCACGTGGGCCTCGGACCCGACTTCGTACGGGAGGTCATCGGCGAGACCACACCGCCCTGCTGCGTCGTCACCGAGGTGCAGGGGGTCCCGGCCGACGTCTACCTGCCGGGGCTGGAGGGCCCGGAGGGGCTGCCGCTCGTGACCGAGGCGCTGCTGCGCCGCGGGTGGGCCGAGGCCGATGTCCTCGGCGTGCTCGGCGGGAACCTGCAGCGGCTGTTCCGGGGGCAGCTCGGCCGGCCGTCCGTGCGATGAGAGCGCTCCGGCCCTCCCGATCGTCGCAGAGGACGAACGGCGGGTGCTCCGTTCGATCGACCCGACGAACCCGGCGCGCCCGCGGTGCCGCAGGATCATGGAAGAACAGGGCCGGCCGCGTGGAGCGGCAGGCGCAAGGGAGCGCGCAATGCTGACGATTCGAGACCTCTCGGTCGAGATCCGCTCCGGGGAGCGGACCGTGCGTCCGATCACCGGCGTCGACCTCGACCTCGCCCGGGGCGAGACGCTCGGCATCGTCGGCGAGACCGGATCCGGCAAGTCGATGACCGGTCTGTCCATCATGGGCATGCTGCCCGGCGGCTCCGCGATCACGAGCGGATCCATCCGGTTCGACGGCGAGGAGCTCACCGGGATGGATCCGCGCGCGTACAGGGCGCTGCGCGGACGCCGGATCTCGATGGTGTTCCAGGACTCGCTCACGGCGCTGAATCCGACCAGGCGCGTGGGGGACCAGGTCGCGGAGCCGCTGCTGCTGCACGGGCTGGCACGCCGCCCCGAGGCGCTGCGCCGGGCCGAGGAGATGCTCGCGCTCGTCGGCATCCCCCGGCCGTCCGAACGCATGCGCGACTACCCGCACCAGCTCTCCGGCGGCATGCGCCAGCGCGTGATGATCGCGATGGCGCTCATCGCCGAGCCCGACCTCCTCATCGCCGACGAACCGACGACCGCGCTCGACGTGACGATCCAGGCGGAGATCCTGGAGCTGCTGGGCCGGCTCAAGGAGCAGCTCGGCATGGCGATGATCCTGGTCACGCACGACATGGGCGTGGTCGCCCGGCACGCCGACCGCGTCGGCGTCATGTACGCCGGACGGCTCGTCGAGACCGGTCCGACGCGTGCGCTGTTCCGGAGCACCCGGCACCGCTACACGCGCGCGCTGCTCGACTCGATCCCGTCGCTCGAGCAGGACCGCGGCGTCGAGCTGTTCTCGATCCCCGGATCCCCGCCGGATCCCGCGGAGACGGTTCCCGGATGCCGTTTCGCGCCCCGCTGCGCGGCCGCGACGGATCGCTGCCGGACGGAGCGTCCGCCGCTGGACGGCGAGGGCGGGCACGTGTTCGCCTGCTGGAACCCGGTCGACGGGGCGGCGGCCGTGCCGCAGGGCCGTGCACTGCCGCTCGTGACCGCTACGGCGGCTCCCCGGGAACCGCGTCTCGAGGTCGAAGACCTCGTGCAGGAGCATGCCGTCTCGGGCTGGGCGCCGAAGGGGCGCCGCACGGTCAAGGCGGTCTCCGGAGTGAGCTTCGAGGTCCGCGCGGGGGAGACCCTCGGCCTCGTGGGGGAGTCCGGATGCGGCAAGTCGTCGCTGGGGCGCATGCTCGTCGCGATGGACCGGCCCACGGCGGGCGAGGTGCGCCTCGACGGTGCGACCGTCTCGGGGGTGAGACGCCGCGAGCTCGGCGTGCGCAGGGCGAAGCTGCAGATGATGTTCCAGGACTCCGGCGCCGCGCTCGACCCGAAGATGACGATCGGCACGATCCTGCGCGAGCCGCTCACGATCCAGGGCATCGGCACGTCCGCCGAGCGCACCGAGCGCGCGATCGCGCTGCTGGACAGCGTCGGCCTCGGGCCGTCGATCCTGGAGCGCTATCCGCACGAGCTCTCCGGCGGGCAGCGCCAGCGCATCGGGCTCGCCCGCGCTCTGGCGCTCGACCCCGACGTCCTCGTCGCGGACGAGCCGGTGAGCGCGCTCGACGTCTCGATCCGCTCGCAGGTGCTCAACCTCATGCGCACCCAGCAGCGCGAGCGCGGGCTGAGCAGCGTCGTGATCTCGCACGACCTCTCCGTCATCCGCTACCTCTCCGATCGGGTCGGCGTCATGTACCTCGGCAAGATCGTCGAGGTCGGCGCGACCGACGACGTCTACGAGCGGCCCGCGCACCCGTACACGGCCGGCCTGCTCGCGGCGGTGCCCATCGCGGATCCGGACGCCCCGGCGCCCGAGGGCGCCGGGCGCGTGCGCGGCGAGCTGCCCAGTCCGCTGGATCCCCCGAGCGGCTGCCGGTTCCGCACCCGATGCCCGCTCGCGACCGAGCTGTGCGCGACGGTGGAGCCGACGCTGGAGGCCGTCGGCAGCGGCCACGACGTCGCCTGCCACTTCCCGCTGCAGCCCAAGACCGGAACCGAGGGCGAGGCGCGGAGCGCGGATGAGGCAGAGACGGAGGCGGCGGCATGATCTCGTACCTGCTGCGGCGGATCCTGATCTCGCTCCTCGTGCTGATCGGCATCTCGATCGTGATCTTCGTGATGCTGCACCTCATCTCGGACAGCCCGGGCAGGGTCGTGCTCGGTCCGCAGGCCTCGGCGGCCGCGGTCGAGGCCTTCAACCGCGAGAACGGCTTCGACCGCCCGCTCTTCGCGCAGTACATCGACTACGTCGGGCAGCTGCTGCAGGGCGACCTCGGGCGCTCCTACAAGCTGAACGAGGAGGTCTCGGTACTGTTCGCGCAGAACGCCGGACGCAGCGCGGTGCTGTCCCTGTCCGGCCTCGTGCTCGCACTGCTCATCGCGATCCCCCTCGGGATCCTGCAGGCGGTCCGGCGGAACACGGTCGTCGACCGTGCCGCCACCGGCATCGCCTACCTGCTCTACGCGACCCCGTCCTTCCTCGTCGCGCTCCTGCTGATCGCGCTGCTCAGTCAGCTCGTGCCGCTCTTCCCCGCGGAGGCGTCGCAGTCCACCTCGCCCTGGGTCGTGTTCACGGACCCGCGCGCGATGGCGCTGCCGCTCATCACGCTCGCGCTCACGAACGTGGTCGTCTTCTCGCAGTATCAGCGCTCGGCGGCGCTCGAACAGCTCGGCATGGACTACATCAAGGTCGCCCGCGCCAAGGGCGCGCCGGAGCGCATCGTGCTGATGCGGCATCTGCTGCGCAACGCCTGCATCCCGCTCATCACGCTCGTCGGCGTCATGATCCCGACGCTCCTGGCGGGCAACCTCATCGTCGAGTCGGTGTTCAACTACCCCGGCCTCGGCCTCCTGTTCCTGAACAGCCTGCACCGCGAGGACTATCCGGTGCTGCTGGCCTACACGCTCATCGGTGGCGCGCTCACCGTGCTGGGCAACCTCCTCGCCGACCTCGTGGTCGCCCGCGCGGACCGACGGATCGAGCTGAGCAGATGACCACCGCACACCCGGAGATGTCCGAGAAGACCGACGTCATCGTCCAGACCGCCACCGCGGCGCGCCCGCTCGCCGCCGGCGCCGTCCTGCGGGCGCTGCGGCGCAGCCCGATGGCCGTGGCGGGGGCGTCCCTGCTCCTCCTTCTCGTCCTGTTCAGCTTCGTGGGACCGCTGCTCTATCCGACGAATCAGACTGACGTGAACCTGCTCGACGCGCTGCTGCCGCCGGGCGAGGGCTACCCGCTCGGCACTGATCCGAACGGCTTCGACGTGCTCGGCCGGCTCATGCTGGGCGGGCAGGTGTCGCTCGAGATCGGCCTGCTCGCCGCGGTCTTCGCGACGACGCTCGGCACGGTCTACGGAGCCGTCGCCGGTCTTGCCGGAGGGATCGTGGACGGGATCATGATGCGGTTCGTGGACGTGCTGCTCGCGATCCCCTTCCTGTTCTTCGTGCTCATCATCGCGGCGCGCTTCACCGCGACGCCCCTCACGCTGAGCCTCGTCATCGGCGGCTTCTCCTGGCTCGTGTCGGCGCGGCTCATCCGCGGCGAGGTGCTGTCGCTGCGGGTGCGCGAGTTCGTGCAGGCCGCGCGGCTCATGGGCGCGGGGGATCGCCGGATCATCTTCACGCACCTCATCCCGAACACGTTCGGGGTGATCATCGTGAACCTCACCTTCCAGGTCGCGGATGCGATCCTCGTGATCGCGGCGCTCGGGTTCCTCGGCTTCGGGCTGAGCTATCCCGTCACCGACTGGGGCAGCCAGCTCTCGAGCGGCGTCGCGTACATCACCGCGGGGAACTGGTGGCTGATCTACCCCGCGGGCCTGTGCATCGTGCTCGTCGTGCTCGGGCTGAACCTTCTCGGCGACGCCCTGCGCGACGTGCTGGACCGGCGCCGATGAGCCCGCGCGGGGGTGTGTCCGCCCAGACAGGCGCGCCGCGCGGAAACTGTCCGGATCGCTGAACGGGCCGACTCCGGCGTCCTGCACTCTCGAAGCACCGGATCCGACCCGGCAGGCCACGGAACCCGAAGCGCCGGAACGGCCCGCCCGACGATCCCCGACCACCCGAAGAAGGAGCACAGCATGAACGCGCAGGTTCCCCGGAGGCGACGACGCCTCCTGATCGCGCTCACGATCGCGGCCGCGCTGATCACGACCGGCTGCACGGCCGGCGCCACGAAGGTCGACCCCTCGCAGTACCGCACGATCCCCGCGGCGAGCAGCAAGAGCGTCGACGGCGGCGTCGTGACGATCGCGATGACGCCCGGCCTCGCGCCGAACTACATCTTCCCGTACCCGCCCGCGGAGGCGAACGGCGCCGTGATCGGCAACGACCTGATGTGGCGGACGCTGTACCGGGCCGATGCCGACGGCAAGAGCAACGCCGACACGAGCCTCGCCGCGCCGCCGTCCTACGGCGCGGACGACCGCACGGTGACGATCTCGATGAAGAAGAACAGCTGGTCCAACGGCAAGCCGGTCACCGCCGGCGACGTGGTCTTCTCCCTCGACATCCTCAAGGCCGCCGTCGCCCAGAGCGCCGCCAACTGGGCGTTCTACACGCCGGGGCAGTTCCCGGACGGGGTGACCGCGACCGCGCAGGGAGCCGACACCGTCGTGCTCACGCTGGAGAAGGCGTACAACCCCGCCTACTTGGAGTCGCTCCTGCAGCAGCTCGTCGTCATCCCCTCCGCGGACTGGAGCATCGCGACGACGGGAGGACCCGTCCTGGACTACACGGATCCGGCGAACGCGAGCGCGATCTACACGTTCCTCACCGGCCAGTCCTCGGACCAGGCGACGTTCGCCACGAACCCGCTGTGGCAGGTCGTGAACGGCCCGTACGCGCTGAAGAGCTTCGAGCCGACGACCGGCTCGTTCTCGCTGACGCCCAACAAGGCCTACACGGGGCCCGGGAAGCACACGCTCACCCAGGTGGACTTCAAGGCGTTCACCTCGGCCGCGGCGATCTACAACCAGTACCAGGCCGGCACGATCACGGTCGGCCGCCTCGACTCGAGCTACTCCTCGAAGATCGAGGACCTGCGCAAGAAGGGCTACAACGTCTACGCGGCCCCGGCCCCGGCGCGTTCGGATCCGCTCGTGATCAACTTCGCGAACACGACCGGCGGCTTCGACAAGATCATCGCCCAGCCCTACGTGCGCCAGGCGCTGCAGCATCTCGTCGACCAGCCCGGCTACATCAAGAGTCGCGGGGTCTACAACGGCGCCGCGAGCGAGAACTACGCCACGGTCGGCCTCGGCTCCGCGTTCCCGCCGGACTTCGGCGACAAGGCGCCCTATCCGTTCGACCCGAAGGCCGCGGAGAAGCTGCTCACGGCGCACGGCTGGAAGGTCGACAAGGCCGGCACCACCTGCGTGAAGCCGGGGTCGGGATCCGATCAGTGCGGGGAGGGGATCGCGCAGGGGCAGAAGATCTCGTTCACCCTCGCCTCGGCGAGCTCGCCGAGCTACGTCGGCGCGCGCGACCTCGCGTTCTCCTCGGAGGCGAAGAAGCTCGGGATCGATGTGAAGGTCGTCTCGAAGTCGCTCAACTACATGTACGAGAACTACACGAACCCGGGAGCGCCGGCGAACACGGACGAGTGGGCGATGCAGGACACGGGCCCCCTGGTCATGACCTCGTATCCCACGGCGAACGGCGCCTTCAACACGGGCGGCAGCTTCAACCTCGGCAGCTACAGCGACCCCGAGGCGGACAAGGCGATCGAGGCGAGCGTGTTCGGATCCGACCCGAAGGCGCTGAGCGCGGAGACCACGCTGCTGTCGAAGGACCTGCCCGTGCTGTTCCTGCCCACCCCCGACAACCTCATCGTGTGGAAGAGCGCGCTCTCGGGCCCGCCTGACGCGTTCGAGGGACTGCTGAAGTTCATCTACTCCCCGGAGCAGTGGTACTTCACCGAGAAGCAGAAGTAGCGGATCCGTGGACGGGACCGGCCGGTTCGGGCCGGTCCCGTCCCGGTGAGAGGATCATCCCCGATGCGTGACACCCCCCTGACGTACCTCCGCCCGTTGGCGGCCCCCGGTGAGCCCTGGGACCCGGCGGCGGCGCGCGCCCTCGTCGGCGACGCGCGCATCGTGCTGGTCGGCGAGGGCGCGCACGGGATCGAGGACTTCGCCCGGCTCGGCGACGGGCTGTTCCGCACGCTCGCGACCGAGCTCGGCTTCACGGCCTTCGTGCGGGAGTCGGGTTTCGCGGAGGGGCTGGCGGTCGACGCCTGGATCCAGGGCGGTCAGGGCGGGGTCGAGGACGTCGCCCTGACCGGGATCACCTACGGCTTCGGCGCCGCGGAGGGCGTCCGGAACCAGCTCGCGTGGATGCGCGCCGAGAACGCCCGTCGCCGCGATGCAGGGCAGGCGCCGCTGCGCTTCTGGGGCATGGACCTGCCGGGATCCTCGACCTCGCCCGGCGCGGCGGTCCGGGTGTGCCTCGAGCGCGTCCCCGCTCATGAGGGCGATGAGGAACTGCGGCGCGTCACCGACCTCGGCGGGCGCACCGAGGCGGCGATCGCGTGGGACCGCCTGGACGACGCGGCGCGAGCCCGCATCCGCGACGGCATCGCCGGCCTGTGCGCACGCGCCGACCGCGAGGGCGACGACGTGGCACGGCGCAGCGCGGCGACCCTCCGCGCGTTCCTCGCGGAGCTCGCCTGGGACGGCGAGCCCGGTGCGTACCCGCGCGAGCAGCTCATGGCCGACACCGTCGCGTGGATCGCCGAGCGCGAGGAACGGATCCTGGTCTTCGCGCACAACGCCCACGTGCGCCGCGAGCCGCTGCACGGCCGCCCCGCGATGGGCACGCTGCTGCACTCCCGGTTCGGCGACGCGCTGCGGGTGATCGGCATGACCTACGGGCACGGCCCCGTCGTGTCTTTCGCGGAGCGCTCGCCCCGGCCCTTCGACTGGGAGGCGACGCTCTCGGAGCGCGAGCCGGCCCCCGACTCGCTCGAACACGCGCTGGATCGGCTCGGCGACGTGCTCGTCGACCTGCGCACGGCGCCCACGGTGCTGTGGGACGAGGTCGCGGGCACGCACGGGGGCGGAGGGACCGATCCGCTCGCCGACGTGACGGTCGCGTTCGACGCGATCGCCCACCGCCACAGGGCGTCGCTCGTGCCGGGCCACCTCGACCGGTTGCGGGCCGAGTTCGCACCGGGCGTCCCCGAGGCCGACGTCGCACCGCACGGCCGCACCGCCGCCCCCGCCCCGCGAGAGGACCTCGGATGAGCGCCGCACCGACCGCCCGCACGGAGGCCACGGTCGAGATCGTCGCCGGCATCGCCGTGCCGGATCCCTACCGCTGGCTGGAGGGCGACGCCGCGGTGCCGGGCGAGGTCGCCGACTGGCAGCGGGCGCAGGCCGTGCACGCCGAGGACACCATCTGGGCCGGGCACGATCGCGACGCCGTGCGCGCCGTGGTCGAGCGCAGCCACGCGGGCGCCTGGCCGGAGCTGCCCCGGAGCGGAGGCGGGCGGTGGTTCCGCGTCGAGGGGCGGGAGCTGCAGGTCGCGGACGAGCCCTACGGCCCCGGGCGCACCCTCGTGGACCTCGCCCGCTTCGACGAGCCGGGACGCACCGCGGTGCTCAGCTGGTTCGCCCCTTCGCCCGACGGCACGGTGCTCGCCCTCGGAGTGTGCACCGACGGCAGCGAGCACAACCGGGTCGAGCTCGTCGACGTGCGCACCGGCGCTCGCCGCGACGACGCACCGCCGGAGCTCCTGCACAGCTCCTGGGGCGGAGGGATCTCCTGGTTCCCCGACAGCACGGGCTTCGCGTTCCTCGGCCTCGGCGGCACCGCCCACGACTTCCGCCAGGTCGTCTACCGGCGCGCCCTGGGCGATCACGGGCCCTCCGCGATCGAGGACGTGCCGGTCCCCGAAGGCTCCCGCGAGTACACCCGGATCCAGTTCTCCGCGGATGGACGCTGGGCGGTCGCGGCTCACCGCGTCGGCACGCCGTTCCCGGTCGCCGTGCGCGATCTCACGGACCCCGGCGCCGGCTGGAGGCCGTTCCTGCGGCCGGGGCCGGAGACGGTCGCGGGGCACATCGTGGGGGACAGGTACGTCGCGGTCACGGATCGGGACGCGCCGCGGCGCCGGCTCGTCGCGATCCCGCTCGACGCCGCGGATCCGGCGGACCCGTCCTGCTGGACCGAGCTCGTGGCGGAGAGCGACGCGGTGCTGCGCTCGGTGCTCCCTGTCGGCGACGCCCTCTATCTCAGCGAGTTCCACCGGACGGCCGCGCGGGTGCGGATCCTCGACGGGGACGGCGCCGAACGGGGGTCGGTGCCCCTGCCCGGCGAGGGCGCGCTCGCCGCCCCCTTCTTCCCGCTCACCGGTCTCGCGGCCGAGAGCCGGGACGGATCCTTCCTCTTCGCCTTCTCGACGCTCACCACGTCGTGGGGCGTCTACCGGCATCGCCCCGGCGACGGGGTCGAGGTGCTGCAGGAGCCACGGATCGCGATCGATGCGACGGTGCGGCTGCACGAGGCGATCGCCTCCGACGGCACCGCGATCCCGTACCACGTCGTCCGCCCCCGTGGATCCGCCGGCGCCGCACCGGTCCTGATCTCGGCGTACGGCGCCGCGGGGATCCCCACGCTTCCGCAGTACCGGCCGGATCTCGCGGCCTTCCTCGCCTGCGGGGGCACCGTCGTGCAGGCGTATCTGCGCGGAGGCGGCGAGTTCGGCAGCGCATGGTTCCGCGCCGCCGACCGCGAACGGCGCGGCACCCGCGACGGCGACCTGATCGCCGTGGCGGAGCACGTCCTCGCCGAGGGGATCGCCGCACCAGGACGGCTCGCGCTCTCCGGCGGCTCCGACGGCGGACTCATGTGCGGCAATGCGATCACCGCCCGCCCGGAGCTGTGGGCCGCGGTGCTGCCGCGGGCACCGCTGCTCGACCTCGTCGGCGGCTTCCGCAACCCGTACCTGGAGTTCGTGATCCGCAAGGCGTGGGGCGACCCCGACGACCCTGTCGACGTCGCCCGCATGATCTCGCTGTCCCCGTACGAGCGCGTGCGTCCGGCCGAGTATCCGCTGCTCTACGTCGAGGCGGGGGCGAACGACCCCCGCTGCCCGCCCTGGCAGGCGCGCAAGTTCGTCGCGCGCATGCAGGCGGCCCAGCGCGGCGAGGCGCCGATCCTGCTGCACGTGTACGAGAACGCCGGGCACGGATCCGGCACGGGGCACGACGTGATCGTCGCGCAGGACGCCGCCTGGCTGGCGTGCCTCTTGGGCGCACTGGGCCTGCCGGACCCCGCGGTCGAGGATCCGGATACGCGACGCTGAACCGCCGGGCCCGCCCGGCGTCCCGGATCGGGCGGCGGGTCAGCGCTCGGGGCTGATCGCGCGCAGGCGCAGCTGCATCATCGCGCCGAAGCGCGCGTTCGGATCGTCGAGGTCGATGCGGCCGACCTCGGCCACGCGGCGCAAGCGGTAGCGGAACGTGTTCGGGTGCACGAACTTCGCGGCGGCGGCCACGCCGACGTCCCCGAACGCGTCGAGCCACGCCTCGAGCGTCTCGGTGAGGCTGCTGCCGTGCGTCTCGTCGTAGGCGAGCAGGCGCGCCAGCGGGCCGGACGGGATGTCCCGCGCGGGGCCGGACAGCTCGAGCAGCAGCGCTTCCGCGTGCACCTCGTCGAGACGCGCGACCTGCCGGTCCACGATCCCGGCGCGCAGCACGCGCAGCGCGCGATCGGCGCTCGCCCGGGAGCGGGGGAGGAGCGCGGTCTCCGCGACCACCATCCCCACGCCGATGAGGGGACGCAGGGCGGACCGCATCCGGGTCAGGAACTCGGTCGCGACGCGCACCGCGCTGTCGCCCTCGTCGTCGGCGTCGCCGGCGGATGCGAGCGGCAGCACGCCGTAGGCGACGTCGCCGACGAGACCCGAGACGGAGCGCGGGTGCGCGAAGGACAGGTGCACGGCGAACGCATCGGCCACGCGCTTGCGCTCCGCGGCGAGGTGCGCGTGCGGGAGCTGCTCCGCGGCGGGATCGTGCAGGGTGAGCGCGAGGACCACGCAGGCCTCCTCGCGGAGGCCGAGGCGGTGCACGGCCTCGCCCGCGGAGGGGCCGCCGCCGAGCGCGGTGCGCAGCAGCTCCGCGCGCAGCCGTCGCTCCACGTCGGCGTCCGTGCGCTGCCACACGAGATGCATGGCGACGAGCTTCGCGGCATCGTGCAAGGAGGAGCTCCGCTCGGCGGTGAGCGAGCCCGCGGTCCAGATCGTGCCGAGCACCTCGTCTCCGGCGCGCACGGCGATCGCGGTGCGCACCTCGTCGCCGGCGGATCCCGTGGCGACCTCCACGGGCCATTCGCTCCGTGCGATCTGCGCGAGCGTCCCGTTCTCCTCGAGTGCCCGCACATCCTGCGACGGCAGCGGACGGGCGCCGATGCCGGGGGCGCGCTGCGATTCGGGGCCGTTCGAGAAGGCGAGCAACTGCGCGTTGCGGTCCTCGATCGTGACCGGCGACTCGAGAAGCGCGGCGATCGCATCCGCCACGGCGAACAGATCCCCCGCGAGGATTCCGCCGAACGTGACCGGCCGCGCATCGTCGGGATCGCCCGGTGTCATGAGCGAGCGGAGCATGCCGGCCAGATGCGCCCAGGTCGTGCTCGGGTTCAGCGCGAGGACGACGACGCCCGTGGCCTCGGCCTCGGCGCGCAGGGCGTCGTCGGCGGAGAACGGGGCGCGCACCACGAGCGCGGTGACGCCGGCCTGCGCGAGCAGGGGGAGCAGGCGCCGCACGAGCGCCGGATCCTCGACGCCCACGCCCATCACGAGCGAGTTGCGCGGGGCGTCCGGCTCGTCGCGGGGGTCGTGGATCACGATCGCCTCGATCGTGCGCTCACGGGCGACCGTGCCGCACACGATCGTGAGCAGGGTGGTGTCCAGCGCCTCGAGCACGCGCACCAGCGTGACCTGCGGACGATGGTTCATCGGGGGCACCTTCGCGACGCTAGCACGCGCCGGCAGCGGCCCCCGCGAGCGGGATCCAGGCGCGGGAGACGGTCACCTCGTCGAGCACGGCCGCGTCCGGGGTCACGCCGATGCCCGGACCCGTCGGCACGGTCATATGCCCGTCTTCGAGGCGGAAGGGCGGTGTCAGATCCGTCTCGTAGTAGCGCTCCGAGGCCGAGGTGTCACCGGGGAGGGTGAAGCCAGGCAGGGCGGCGAGCGCGAGGTTGGCCGCCCTGCCGATCCCGGTCTCGAGCATCCCGCCGCACCACACCGGCACGCCGTGCGCGACGCAGAGGTCGTGGATCCGACGGGACTCCAGATAGCCGCCGACGCGGCCCGGCTTGATGTTCACGATGCTGCAGGCGCCGAGCTCGATCGCGTGGGCGGCGTGCTCGGCGGACAGGATCGACTCGTCGAGGCAGATCGGCGTGCCGATCCGCCGGGCGAGCATCGCGTGGCCACCGAGGTCGTCGGCGGAGAGCGGCTGCTCGAGCAGCGAAAGGTCGAACGCGTCCAGCTTCGCGAGGTGCTCGATGTCGGCCCGGCCGTAGGCCGCGTTCGCATCCACCTGCAGCAGGATGTCTCCGAACCGCTCGCGGACGGCGCGTACGGGCTCCAGATCCCAGCCGTGCTCGATCTTCAGCTTAATGCGCACATAGCCGTCCGCGAGATAACCGTCGACGGCGTCGAGGAGGGCGGGGATGGTCGGGGTGATGCCCACCGAGACGCCGCACGCGACCCGGTCCTTCACCGCGCCCAGATGATACGAGAGCGGCACGTCGCGCGCGCGGAGGTCGGCATCCAGGATCGCGGTCTCGAGCGCGGCCTTGGCCTGGCGGTGCCCCTTGAAGGGCGAGAGGATCCCGGCGACTCGGTGCGGATCCAGGTCCTCGCCGCCCAGGGCG
>JAITLM010000141.1 GCA_031277885.1 Microbacterium sp. | reverse complement strand
GAATGCGATCGCGCCTCCCCGATTCCGGAGAGGCGCGATCATTTCAGGCTCGGGAACGTCAGGTCAGCTTGATCTGGCGGTTCATGTCCTTGTAGAGCAGGTAGCGGAAGTCCTCCGGGCCGCCGGCGTAGCAGGCCTGCGGGCAGAACGCGCGCAGCAGCATGTAGTCGCCGGCCTCGCACTCGACCCAGTCGTCGTTGAGACGGTAGACGGCCTTGCCCTGCAGCACGAACAGGCCGTGCTCCATGATGTGGGTCTCCGCGAACGGGATGGATCCGCCCGGCTTGAAGGTGACGATGTTCACCTGCATGTCGTGCGCCATGTCGCTGGCGTCGGAGAAGCGCGTGGTGGCCCACACGTCGTCGGTGTCGGGCATCGAGACAGGCTCGATGTCGTTGTCGCTCGTGACGAACGAGGCGGGCGCATCGACGCCCTCGAGGTACTCGTAGGCCTTGCGGATCCAGTGGAAGCTGGTGATCCCGGATCCCTCGTTCGCGAGCGACCACTGCGCGTTCGGCGTGATGAACGCATAGCCGCCCGCCTCGAGCACGTGCCGCTCCCCCTCCAGCGTGAGGGTGAGCTCGCCGGCCGTGACGAAGAGCACGCTCTCGACACCCGCCTCGGCCTCGGGCTTGGCGGCGCCTCCTCCGGGCGCGATCTCGACGATGAGCTGCGAGAACGTCTGGGCGGAGCTCGGCGTCGGCCGGGCGAGGATCCAGGCGCGGGCGTCCGTGAAGCCGGGGAGGCTCGAGGTGACGATGTCGCGCAGCACGCCCTTCGGGATGAAGGAGTACGCGAGCTTGACGACCGCGCGGTCGGTGAGCAGGTCGGACTGCGGGGGCAGGCCGCCGGCCGGGGTGTAGTAGGTGCGGGTGCTCAAGAGACGGCCTCCTTGGTGTTGAGCTTCGGGTGGGCGAGGCGGATGAGTTCCGCCGGCTCGGATCCGGTCGCCGCGCGGACCTCGTCCGCCGTGAGCGCGCCGCACTCCAGGCCGCGCACGACGAAGCGCGCGAGGGCCCTGGCCGTCGCCGGCTCGTCCATGATCGTGGCGTCGCTGCCGTGCAGGTAGTTGTCCAGGCGCCGGGCCGCCGCGGCGAAGCCCTCACGGTAGAACGCGTAGGTCGCGAGGTACCTCGTGGGCAGCTGCGCGGCGTGCAGGTCCCACCCCTGGTAGTAGCCGCGCTCGAGCGAGCGCCGCACCAGGCGGGCATGCAGCGTCCACGCCTCGAGGACGTGATCCGGATCCCCGACGGGGATCACGTTGGTGGATCCGTCCGAGATCCGCACGCCGGTCTCGGCGACGGCCACCTGCATGACCTGCTTGGCGAAGTCGGCCGCGGGGTGCTCCATGGACTGGTACGCCGCCGCGATCTGCAGCGAGGCGCTGTAGTCGTAGGTGCCGTAGTGCAGCGCGGACACCCGGCCGTCGGCACGGTGCAGCAGCGTCGCGACCGGGACGGATCCGTCGGCGGCGACGATGAGCTGCGGCGTCTCCATCTGCACCTCGAAACGCAGCCGGCCCGCCGGCAGCCCGAGGCGCTCCTCGAAGCGCTCGCAGAGCGAGACCATCGCCTCGACCTGCGCGACCGTGGTGACCTTGGGCAGCGTCAGCACCAGGCCGTCCGGCAGCGGGCCGTGCGCGGCGAGGGTCGACAGGAACAGGTCGAGCGTGCGGATCCCGCGCCGGCGCGTGGGCGCCTCGAAGCACTTGAACCTGATGCCGATAAACGGAGGCGCGACGCCGGCGGCGACGGCCGCGGCGACCCGCTCGGCGGCGAGGACCGCATCCGCGTCCTCCTCCTCGTCGGGCCGGGCGCCGTAGCCGTCCTCGAAGTCGAGGCGCAGGTCCTCGATCGGCTCGCGTTCGAGCTTCGCGTCGACGAGCGGCGCGAGCTCGGCGGCAAGGGCCCCGAGGCCGACCGCCCCGGCGAGCGCGACGGTTCCGCCGAACTCCGCGACGGCCGCGGCGGCCGCCTGGCCCGCCTGGGCCGGGAGCTCCGGACGGAACCGGTCGGCGGGGACGTACAGGGTGTGCACGGGCTGGCGGGATCCGTCGTCGCCCGGGTACTCGGTCGACAGCAGCGTGTCGGTGCCCGCGAGGCGGGCGTCGATGTCGGCGAGATCGGCATCGCCCAGGGTGCTTGCGGCCATCCGGCTCACTCCTTCGAGGACTCGACGACGCGCACGATCGCCTCGGCGACGGCGCCGGCCACGAGCGGGTCGAACACGCTCGGGATGATGAAGCTCGCGTTGAGCTCGTCATCGCCGACGCGCTCCGCGATCGCCTGCGCGGCTGCGACCAGCATAGGCGGCGTGATGTCCGACACGCCCGCGTCGAGGAGCCCGCGGAAGAACCCGGGGAACGCGAGCACGTTGTTGATCTGGTTCGGGAAGTCGCTGCGGCCCGTCGCGACGACGGCCGCGTGCTTGGACGCGACGATCGGGTCGACCTCGGGGGTGGGGTTCGCCATCGCGAACACGATCGCGTCGTCGGCCATCGCCGCGATGTCGTGCTCGTCGAGCACGTGCGGGGCGCTCACGCCGATGAACACGTCCGCTCCGACGATCGCCTCTTTGAGGGTGCCGGAGAAGTCGCGCGGGTTGGTCGTCGCGGCGAGCTCGGTGCGGTGCGCGTCGGCGTACTCCTCGCCGCGGTGGATCGCGCCGTTGCGGCCGCAGGCGACGATGTCGACCGCGCCCTCGGCGAGCAGGAGCTGCACGATCGCGTTGCCGGCGGCGCCGACGCCCGAGACGACGATCCGCACCTCGCCGATCGTCTTGCCGACGACCTTGAGGGCGTTCTGCAGCGCCGCGAGGGTGACGATCGCGGTGCCGTGCTGGTCGTCGTGGAAGACCGGGATGTCGAGCTCCTCGCGCAGACGCGCCTCGATCTCGAAGCAGCGCGGAGCCGCGATGTCCTCGAGGTTCACCCCGCCGTAGACCGGGGCGATCGCCTTGACGATCGAGATGATCTGCTCGGTGTCCTTGGTGTCCAGGCAGACCGGCCAGGCGTCCACGTTCGCGAACTGCTTGAACAGTGCGGCCTTGCCCTCCATGACCGGGAGCGCGGCCTCGGGGCCGATGTCGCCGAGGCCGAGCACCGCGGTGCCGTCGGTGACGACCGCGATCGTGTTGCGCTTGACGGTGAGGTTGCGGGCCTTGCTCTTGTCCTCGGCGATCGCCATGCAGACGCGCGCGACGCCGGGCGTGTAGGCGCGGGAAAGGTCGTCGCGGTTGCGCAGCGGCACGCTGGGCACGACCTCGAGCTTTCCACCCAGGTGCATGAGGAAGGTGCGGTCGCTGACCTGGCGCACGGCCACGCCCTCGAGCGCCTCGACGCCGGCGCGGACCTGTTCGGCGTGCTCCTCGCCCGCGGTGTTGCAGGTCAGGTCGACGACGATCGTGGTCGGGTGCGACTCGACGACGTCGAGCGCGGTCACGACGGCGCCCGCCCCGGCGGCGGCCGCGGCGAGCTCGCTCGTGACGGTGAAGTTGGACGGCGCGTCGATGCGCAGCGTGATCGAATTTCCGGGACCCGGGTTCGCCATGATTCCTCCTCATCGAGGCGTCCCGGGCGGAGGCCGCGGGCGCTGGTTGCGGTGATGAACTCTCAATTACTTTCGTATAGTGGACACTATTATCTCTATCGTGGAAGTCTTGCGCAAGACGGGATTCGGATCCTCTCGGATTTCCGGCGCAGCGCTCTCGCATGATGGAATTGCCGCAAGGACGGGAGCTGACATGGCGGAGAATCCGAGCACGACGGACGCGAAGGTTGCGGATCCGAAACCCGGCAGGGGCGCCGGATCCGGGGTGCAGTCGGTCGAGCGGGTGTTCGAGCTGCTCGAGCTCGTGACCGACGCCGGCGGCGACGTCACGCTCAGCGAGCTGTCCGCGTCGACGGACCTGCCGCTCCCGACGATCCACCGGCTGCTGCGCACGCTCGTCTCCCTGGGGTACGCCCGTCAGCTGCCGAACCGTCGCTATGCGCTCGGCCCGCGGCTGATCCGCATCGGCGAGGGCGCGTCCCGCCAGTTCGGCGCACTCGCCCGTCCGCAGCTGAAGACCCTCGTCGACGCTCTCGGCGAGAGCGCGAACATGGCCGTGCTCGACGGCGACATGGTCGTGTACGTCGCCCAGGTGCCCTCGCAGCACTCCATGCGCATGTTCACCGAGGTCGGCCGCCGCGCCAACGTGCACGACACCGGCGTCGGCAAGGCGATCCTCGCCCAGCTCGACGACGACACCGTGCGCGGCATCGTCGGCCGCACCGGCATGAGCACCCCGACCTCCTTCAGCATCGGCACCGTGGACGCGCTGCTGGCCGAGCTCGACGTCATCCGCGAGCGCGGCTACTCGATCGACGAGCAGGAGCAGGAGATCGGCGTGCGCTGCTACGCGATGGCCGTACCAGGCGCCCCCACGCCGACCGCGGTCTCGGTGTCCGGCCCGATCGCGCGCGTGACCGAGGAGTTCGGCCAGCGCGCCGTGCCCCTGCTGCGCGAGGCCGCGGGCGCGATCGCCGCCGACCTCGAGGCGTAGCCCGGAGCCCGACCTCGCCGGGTGTCCCGTCGACCCGGATCCGTCACGCCTGCCTCATGGCGATCGCCCGGCGGATCCGGGTGAGGAATGCTCCGGATCCGTCGATCAGGTCGAGCTGGGTGAGACGGATGACGATCCAGCCGCGGTCCTCGAGCTCGCGCTGACGCTGGATGTCCCGGCGCCACTGGGCGGCATCGGTGCGGTGCCCGTCGCCTTCGTACTCGATCGCGATCTTCCACTGCGGGTAGGCGAGATCGATCCGCGCGACGAGCCGCCGCCCCTCCCGGACCTCGTGCTGGACGACCGGTTCCGGCAGCCCGGCATCGACGAGGCGCAGGCGCGTCTCGGTCTCCTTCGGAGACTCCACGCCGGCGCGGGCTCGGGGCAGAGCCGCCAGGATCGTCGTCCGCCCGGGAAACCGCCCCCACAGACTCACGCGCTCTCCCAGCTCCTGGGGCGAGGCCACCGGTCGCCCTCGCCGCAGCTCGGGGTAGTTGTCGGCGTCGGCGAGCAGCGCATCGAGCAGGATCACCGCCTGAGCGACGTCCAGATCCGCGGCACAGCTGAGAACCGCGGCGATCGGATCCACCACCGGAAGGGACCCGATCCGCCACGTGGACGCGCGATCCTCCCTGAGCCGACGACCACGGATGCCCCGGCTCCTCGGCGGAGTCGCGTCCGGCGGCACGACCACCTCGAGCGGCTCGCCCTGCGCCCACCGCCGTGGATGGGGCAACCCCCAGAGCCGCGCCGCCGTTACCCCCACGAACCGCTGCCGCGGCTTCAGCCGCTGCGCTCCGCACGCGACGACGGCGGCGAACGTCTCCGGCGCCCCGCTCGAACGGACGCCCCGGAACGGGCGATGCAGATCGCGCGCATCCGCCCTGGCGCGACCGAGGCCGGCGACCTTCGCCTCGTGCAGAGTGAACGCCGCTCCGAGCGTCGAAGGCAGCGGGATCCTGTGATGCATCCCCCGATGCTCGCCGACGGCCGAACCCGATGAGGCCGCGATCACAGGATCTGTGGAATCCCCCCGACCAGGGCCCGCTGGGGAGGCCGGGCCGCGGCCCGCGCTCGGCACCCGAGGGGCGCCGTGAGATGGAAAACGTCGCTCCCCAGATCCGCTGAGCGACGTTTTCCATCTTCACGATCTCAGGGTTCGACCGTCGAGACGGAAAACGTCGCTCCCGCTGAGTCAGGAGCGACGTTTTCCATCTTTCGTGCCGCACCGGGCCGTGCGCCCCGCCGCGCTACCCGCGCAGCGCGCCTCCCCGGAGGGGCATCACTCCGCGTCGGTGCCGCTCGTGCCGGCGTTGACGTCGAGCAGACGGTACTTCTCGGCAGCCTGGGCGGGGATCGCCGCGTCCACCTCCCCGCGCGCGGCGAGCAGCTGCAGCGTGCGCACCACGACACTCGGTCCGTCGATCTTGAAGAACCGGCGGGCGGCGGCGCGCGTGTCGGAGAAGCCGAAGCCGTCGGCACCGAGGCTCGCCCAGTCGTTCGGGACGAACGGGCGGATCTGGTCCGGCAGATCCTTGGCGTAGTCGCTGACCGCGACGATCGGGCCGTGCGCGTCCGCGAGCTGCTGCGCGAGGAACGGCGTGCGCGCGCCGCGTCCGAGGAACTCGTCCTCCTCTGCGGCGACCGCGTCGCGGCGCAGCTCGGTCCAGCTCGTCACCGACCACACGTCGGACTCCACGCCCCAGTCGTCGCGGAGGAGCTGCTGCGCCTCCTGCGCCCAGGTCACGCCGATGCCCGACGCGAGCAGGTGCGCCCGCGGCACCTCGACCGGCGCGATCCGGTGGATCCCGCCCAGGATCCCTGCCACGTCGACGCCCTCGGGCTCGGCCGGCTGCACGATCGGCTCGTTGTAGACCATGAGGTTGTAGATGTGGTTGCGGTCGGTCGAGTCGGCCCCGTACATGCGCTCGATCCCGGCGCGCACGATGTGGCCGATCTCGTAGCCGAACGCCGGATCGTAGGTGACCACGGCGGGGTTCGTCGCCGCGAGCAGCGGCGAGTGCCCGTCGGCGTGCTGCAGCCCCTCGCCGGTCAGCGTGGTGCGGCCGGCGGTCGCCGAGATGAGGAAGCCGCGCGCCATCTGGTCGGCGGCCGCCCACAGCGAGTCGCCGGTGCGCTGGAAGCCGAACATCGAGTAGAACACGTAGACCGGCACGAGCGGCACGCCGTGCGTCGCATAGGCGGTCCCCGCCGCGGTGAAGGCCGCGATGGATCCCGCCTCGTTGATGCCGACGTGCAGGATCTGCCCCGCGGTCGACTCCTTGTACGAGAGCACGATGTCGCGGTCGACGGCGAGGTAGTTCTGCCCGTTCGGGTTGTAGATCTTCGCGGTCGGGAAGAACGCGTCCATGCCGAAGGTGCGCGCCTCGTCGGGGATGATCGGGACGATGCGCTTGCCGAATTCGGGGTCGCGCATGAGGTCCTTGAGCACGCGCACGAACGCCATGGTGGTCGCGGCCTGCTGCTTGCCGGATCCGCGGGCCGCCACCTCGTACGCCTTCGGGTCGGGCAGGGCGATCTCGCCCGACGCGTGCGGGCGACGCTCGGGCAGATAGCCGCCCAGCGCCCGACGGCGCTCCTGCATGTACCGGATCTCCGGGGCGTCCGCGCCCGGGTGGTAGTACGGCGGCTGGTAGGGATCCGCCTCGAGCTGGGCGTCCGTGATCGGCACGCGCAGGTGGTCGCGGAAGTCCTTGAGATCCTGCAGCGTGAGCTTCTTCATCTGGTGCGTGGCATTGCGCGCCTCGAAGCGCGGGCCGAGGCCGTAGCCCTTGACGGTCTTGACCAGGATGACCGTGGGCTTGCCGTTGTGCGAGAGCGACTCCTGGTACGCCGCGAACACCTTCTGGTAGTCGTGACCGCCGCGCTTGAGACCCCAGATCTGCTCGTCGGTGAGGTTCTCGACGAGCGCGAGCGCGCGCGGATCCTTGCCGAAGAAGTGCTCGCGGATGAACCCGCCCGACTCGGCCTTGTAGGTCTGGTAGTCGCCGTCCCGGGTCGTGTTCATGATGTCGAGCAGCGCGCCGTCGGCGTCGCGGGCGAGCAGGTCGTCCCACTCCCGGCCCCACACGACCTTGATGACGTTCCAGCCCGCGCCGCGGAAGAAGCCCTCGAGCTCCTGGATGATCTTGCCGTTGCCGCGGACCGGCCCGTCCAGGCGCTGCAGGTTGCAGTTGACCACGAAGGTCAGGTTGTCCAGGCCGTCGTTGGCCGCGAGCTGCAGCAGTCCGCGGCTCTCCGGCTCGTCCATCTCGCCGTCGCCGAGGAACGCCCAGACGTGCTGGTCGCTCGTGTCCTTGAGCCCGCGGCCCTGCAGGTACCGGTTGGACTGGGCCTGGTAGATCGCGTTCATCGGGCCGATGCCCATCGACACGGTCGGGAACTCCCAGAACTCCGGCATGAGCCGCGGGTGCGGGTAGGAGCTCAGGGCATGGCCCTCGCGGGACTTCTCCTGGCGGAAGCCGTCGAGATCCTCCTCGCTGAGACGCCCCTCCATGAAGGCGCGGGCGTACATCCCGGGCGAAGCGTGGCCCTGGAAGTACACCTGGTCGCCGCCGCCGGGGTGGTCCTTGCCGCGGAAGAAGTGGTTGAAGCCCACTTCGTACAGGGTCGCGGCGCCCGCATAGGTGGAGATGTGGCCGCCGACGCCGATGCCGGGTCGCTGCGCCCTGTGGACCAGGATCGCGGCGTTCCAGCGCATCCACGCGCGGTACCGCCGCTCGAGCTCCTCGTCGCCGGGGTAGGCGGGCTCGTCGGACGCCGCGATCGTGTTGACGTAGTCCGTCGTCGCGGTGGGCTCCGGTGCGTAGCCGGCGCGGGCGGCGAGCGAGCGCACGATGTGCGCGCCGCGCTCCGCTCCGCGTGCGGCCACGAGCGCGTCCAGCGACTCGAGCCATTCGGCGGTCTCTTCGGGGTCGTGATCCAGGGTCTCGGATCCGGGGGCGGCGGAGCTGCGCTGTTCGTGCATCTTCGGCCTTTCTGTGAGATGTATCGGGGCCGCCGGTCGGGCGGCGGGGCTGATCTGCTACATGTAGGAGGCTGCCGATCGGGCAGCGGGTCTGAGGTTCGAGGAGTGACGATGAGCGGACGCATCGCCGTGGTGACGGGTGCAGGTTCGGGGATCGGGCGCGCCGTCGCGCGCACGATGCTGAAGGCCGGCTACCGCGTGGCGCTGGCCGGGCGGCGCGAGGCCGCGCTGACGGAGACGGCGGCCTGGCGCGGAGCCATCCCGTCGAACGCGCTCGTGGTGCCGACCGATGTCACGGTCGAGGCCGAGGTGGACGCGCTCTTCGACCGCGTCGTGCAGGAGTGGGGCCGGGTGGATGTGCTGTTCAACAACGCCGGCGCGTTCGGTCCCGCCGTGTCGGCCGCCGACATCTCGCTGGACGACTGGGAGCGCACGCTCGCGGTCAACGTCACCGGCGCGATGCTGTGCGCACGCGGCGCGATGCGCGTGATGCGCGCGCAGGATCCGCAGGGCGGCCGGATCATCAACAACGGATCCATCTCCGCGCAGGCGCCCCGCCCGCTCTCGGTCGCGTATGCCGTGAGCAAGCACGCGCTCACCGGCCTCACGCGCTCGATCGACCTGGACGGCCGGCCCTTCCGCATCTCCTGCGGGCAGATCGACATCGGCAACACCCGCACCGAGATCATGGACGAGCTCGGCGTCGGCTCCGGAGCGCTGCAGGCCGACGGCAGCCGCAGGGTCGAGCCCACCTTCGACGTCGAGGCGGCGGCCCGCACCGTGCTGTTCATGGCGGATCTGCCCGCCGAGGCGAACATCGGCGCGCTCACGGTGACGGCGAGCGGGATGCCCTTCGGCGGACGCGGCTGAGGCGACGGGTGAGGGGATGGATCCCATCGGCAGATCCATCCCCTCATCTCAGTGCGGAGCGTCCGTGCGGAGCCTCGGCGCGGTGTTTCGGTGCGCGCTCAGCAGAAGCCGGCGAAGGCGTCCCAGGACCAGTGGTCGGCGTCCGCGCCCTCGCGCAGGAACGACGCCTCGATGAGGCCGTAGGGGCGGTCGGCGGCGTAGAACACCTCGTTGGGGTTCTCCAGGCCGAACGGCGACAGGTCGACGACGAAGTGGTGCTTGTTCGGGGTCGAGAAGCGGATCTCGTCGATCTCCGGGTGCTCCGTGAGGACGGCCTCGGCCATCTCCTTCAGCGTGTGCTGCAGCGCGTACGAGTAGTTGCGCGAGAAGCCGGCCAGCAGCAGACGGCGCACGTCGGCGAAGGTCTCGTTGAAGTCGATGTCGGTGCGGTTGTAGCGCCAGCGAGCCGTCACCGAGGTCGCGAGGATGCGGTCCTCGGTCTCGGGCAGGGTGGTGTACTTGTCGCGCGGGTAGCCGACGAAGCCGCTCTGCGTGGACTTGAGGACCGTGAGGTCCTGCAGACCCGCGGTGACCGTGGTCTCGTCGCCGTCGATCTGCACGATCGCGGTGCGGACCTCGGTGCCGCCGCGGACGAACGCGTGGTCGTGCTCGCCGTTGTCGCCCTGGATGCGCAGCCAGGTGTATTGCTCGGCGGCCCAGCGACCGCCGGTGACCCAGTCGAACTCGCCGGTGAAGTGGCGGCCGAGGCGGAGCAGGTACTCCTCGGGGCTGCCGATGCCGTCCTTGGCGAAGGCGAAGACGGTGTTCTTCTGCGTGTCGGTCGCGACGCAGTGGGCGTTGTCGCCCTCGAAGTGCACGGCGGCGAAGTCCCCACGCAGCTGCGAGGTGACGTTCAGGTCCTCGATCTCGTGACGGTCGGTGTCGCGCGTGATGCGGACGACGCGGTTCTCCGCCTTGCCGTACTGGTTCTTGCCCAGGGTGATGGTGGTCATGGGGATTCCTCTTAGCTTCCTCGGTAGGTGGAATAGGCGAACGGACTGAGCAGCAGCGGCACGTGATAGTGCGCCTGCTCGGCGTCGACCAGGAAGGTCAGCACCACCTCCGGGAAGAAGGTGTCCGTTTCGATGCCGGCGAAGTAGGCCGCGGTGTCGAACCGGAGGCGGTATGCACCGCTCTCCAGCCGCTCCGGACCCAGCTCTTTCACCCGCCCGTCAGCATCGGTGAAGCCCGTACCGATCCCGACCCATCCCTCGCCGTCGCGGGCTTCGAGTGCGACGGCGACGCCGGGCGCAGGGCGCCCGATCGATGTGTCCAGGATGTGGGTGGTCACGTGGGAGACGCTCATGCGCTCGCTCCTTCGGTCTCGATGGCCGCCGCGAGCCGCAGGGCCGCGATCTCGCGGAGCTGCTGGTCGACGACGGCGAGCTCCTGTTCGTCGGTGTTGCCGAGCCGCTCGTGCAGCAGGGCGAGGATGTCCTCGGCGCTGCGGCCGGCGGCCCGCACGAGGAAGACGCGGTCGAACCGCTCCTCGTAGGCGCGGTTGCCCTCGGCGAGCGCGGCCGCGGTGGCGTCGTCGACGCTCGGCTGCTCGCGACGCGAGTGCGCGGCCTCGGCGCTCGTGCCGTCGACCTTGGCGCCGATGCGCGGGTGGTGCGCGAGCGCCCCGTCGAGCTCGGCCTCGGCGAGCGGGGCCGCGACCTCGAGGGCGGCGGCGGAGAGCGCGTCGACCGAGGCGTACGGACGGCCGTCGACGATCGCATCGATCCACCGGGCGATGTCCAGTGCGGGCTTCACAGCGGCCGTGGCGTCGTCACGACCTGCGGAGTTGAACTCCTCGAGCAACATCTTCGATCCTCAAGCCATGCTGGCATCCGGCGTGTAGTGCTTACGGCCGGATCCTATCGAGAGGATCCGTTGCTATCCAGTGGATAGTTTCCGTAGTCCGGAACTGTTATTTCAGCATGTGTAACTATTGTGCGGACCGAACCTCGCCCTGTCAACCCCCATTGCGAGTCGTCCCCCTCAGCGGACGCTCTGGGCTCCTCTGAGGGGGACGACTCGGGTAGTGGAAGGGGGCGCCGGGGTCAGACTCCGAGCTCGGCGCGCAGGCGCGCGACGTGGCCCGTCGCCTCGACGCCGTACTCGGCGCGCTGCACGACCCCGTCGCCGTCGAGCACGAAGGTGGAGCGGATCACGCCGTCGAAGGTGCGGTCACCCACGGTCTTCTCGCCCCACACGCCCCACGCGCGCGCCACGGCGGCGTCGGTGTCGGCGAGCAGCGGGAAGGTCAGGCCTTCCGCTTCGGAGAAGGCGCGGATATCGGCGACCTCGTCGGGCGAGACGCCGAGCACCGAGTAGCCGGCGGCGGCGAGCGAGGAGAGGTTGTCGCGGAAGTCGCAGGCCTCGGTCGTGCAGCCCGGGGTGGCCGCCTTCGGATAGAAGTACACGACGACATTGCGTCCGCGGTAGTCCTCGAGCGAGACCCGGGCGCCGTCGGCGTCCTCGAGGGCGAAGGCGGGCGCGGTGTCGCCGGGGGCGAGGCGAGTGGTCATGGTCTCTCCGTTTCAGATGGGGTTCGGCGGATCCAGGGGGTCGAGCGCTTCGACGGGCTCAGCGACCAGGGAACAGGCTCAGCGACCGGGGAACGAGCTCGGCGACCGGGGGTCAGCGGGTGGCAGGCAGCACGCCGAAGGCCTCGGCGAGCTGCATGATCTTGCGGGCGCGACCGAGGCGGGGCAGGTCGCTGCCGTCGCGGACGATGCAGCCGCGCGCCTCGAAGTCCTCGAGGAACTCGTAGGCCCACTCGACGTCGGTGCGGGTGGGACTGATGACCTCGTTCACGACCGGGGCCTGGTCGGCCTGTAGGCAGAGTTTGCCGGTCATGCCCATCGAGACCGTGATGGCCGACTGCTCGCGCAGGATCGGGTGGCTGGATCCCACGGTCGGCCCGTCGATCGGACCGGGCAGGCCGCCGGCGCGGCTCGAGATGACGAGGCGCGCCCGCGGGTACGCCATCGCCTCGCGGTCCGCCGACATGCCCGTGTCACGGCGGAAGTCTCCACTGCCGAAGGCGAGCCGGAAGGCGCCCTTCGCCCGGGCGATCTCGGTCGCGTTCTCGATGCCGATCGCGGATTCGACGAGCGCGACCACGGGCACCTTCGCACCGAGGCGGTTGAACGTGTCCATCACCTGGCCGCCGAACTCGGTCTTGGCGAGCATGACGCCCTGCAGGCCGGGGGCGTCGCGGAGCCCGTCCAGATCCGGGGACCAGTGCTCGCTGGTGGCGTCGTTGATGCGCACCCACGCGCGGTTCGGCCTGCCGTCCGCGTCGGCGCCGTGCAGCCAGCGCACGACGTCATCGCGGGCGGAGTCCTTGTGGCTCGCGTCGACCGCGTCCTCCACGTCGAGCACGACCGCGTCGGCGTGCGAGCGGGCCGCGTCGTCGAACGTCTCCGGCCTCGTCGCCGCGACGAGCAGCCACGAGCGCGCCAGCTCCGGCGCGATCTCGCGCGGGCCGGTGGTGGGCAGAGGAGCGTTCATTGTGTTCCGTTCTATGAAACTTGACTTTTGCAATATGAAAACGTTACTCCCGCTCGCGGGCGGGCGCCAGCCCCGGGACAGGACCGGGTGTCAGCCGCGCAGCGCGACCACGGCGTCCCACAGCGCGGCGGCGACCGCGCGCTTCGAGCCGGACGCCGCGGCGACCACGGCCCCGTCGGGACCGATGACCTCGACCGCGTTGTCGTTCTTCTCGAACCCGTGCTCGGCATCGGCGAGGTTCACGGCGAGCAGGTCGGCGCCCTTGCGCTCTCGCTTGCGCCGCGCGCGCTCGCGCCGGGCCTCGGGATCCGTCGCCGTCTCCGCCGCGAAACCGAGGATGATCTGCCCCACGGGCGCTCCGCCGGCCCGACGGGCGGATCCGAGCGCCGCCAGGACGTCCTCGTTCTCCACGAGCTCGATCCTCTCGAGGATCCCGTCCTCCTTGGTGAGCTTGTGCGCGGCGGCCTGGGCGGGCCGGTAGTCGGCGACCGCGGCGGCCATGACCACTGCGTCCGCACGGGCCGCCGCCTCCTTCATCGCGGTCGCGAGCTCCGCGGCCGTCGCGACCGGACGGATCCTGATCCGCGGATGGCCCGCCTCCGCGAGGACCTCCCCCGCGAGGTTCGCCGCCACGAGTTCGACGTCGGCGCCGCGGGTCGCGGCCTCGACGGCGAGGGCCGCACCCTGTCGCCCACTGGAGCGGTTGCCGAGGTAGCGCACGGGATCGATCGGCTCGCGCGTGCCGCCCGCGGAGACCACGACGGTCAGGCCTGCGAGATCCTGCGGGGCGAGCAGGCGCAGCGCGGCCTCGGCGATCGCCTCGGGCTCGCTCATCCGGCCGGGACCGCTGTCACCGCCCGCGAGCTCGCCGTCGTCCGGCCCGATCAGGTGCACGCCGCGCTCGACCAGCGTGCGGATGTTGGCCTGCGTCGCCGGGTGGGCCCACATCTCGGCGTGCATCGCGGGGGCGATGAGCACGGGAGCGGTCGTCGCCAGGAGCGTCGTGCCGAGCAGGTTGTCGGCGATGCCGGCGGCCATGCGCGCGATCGTGTTCGCGGTGGCGGGCGCGACCACCACGAGGTCGGCTCCCTGCCCCAGGGCCACGTGGCGCACCTTCGCCACGTCGTCGTGCACGCTCGTGGTGACCGGGTTGCGGCTGATCGCCTCCCACGTCGGCGCGCCCACGAAGCGCAGCGCATCCTCGGTCGGGACCACGGTGACCGCGTGCCCCGCCTTGACGAGGAGCCGCACGAGCTGCACCGACTTGTAGGCCGCGATGCCGCCGGAGACCCCCACCACGATGTCCATCCCTCGATTCTGCCCGAGATGCCGGGAGTGCGGGCTGGGAGCGGTGCACGCGGGCGCGCATGCCCGTGCGTACCCCATCCACGCCGACGCCCCCTCCTGCGATCGGCGCCCCCACCTGTGGGCGTGCACACGAGGAGGCCTCGACGCCCCGAGGGGGCGTGGCGTGCCTAGACTGAGGCGCGTGTGCACCGTCGTGATCGAGGTCGGCGCCCCGGGAGGGGCCCAAGGGCGGGTGGTGCGGCTGCTGGCCGTGCGGGATGAGGATCCGCTGCGCGAGTGGGACGCGCTCGGCGAGTGGTGGCCCGACCGCCCAGGGGTCATCGGGATCCGCGACCGCCGCGCAGGAGGCGCGTGGCTCGCGGTGGATCCAGCCTCGCACCGGCTGGCGGTGCTGCTGAACCGCGCCGACGTGCTCGACCTCCCCGACGATCAGGCCGTCTCGCGCGGCACGCTGGCACCGGCGTCCGTCACGGGCACCTCGCCCACCGGCTCGGAGCGCATGCACGGCTTCAACCTGCTCGAAATCTCCCCCGACGGCGCGCGCGTTCTGTCCTGGGACGGCACCGAGCTCCGCGAGACCCCGGTGCCCCCTGGCGTGCACATGATCGCCCACTCCGATCTCGACGACCCGGAGACCGCCCGCATCGCCCGCTGGCTCCCGGAGTTCCGCGGGCACCCGACGCGCGACGAGGAGTGGCCGGCGTCCTGGATCCGGCTGCTCGCGACGACCGCGGAGTTGGATCCCGCCGACGACCGCGCGATCATCCGGGACAACCGCCCGCACGGCTATCCAACACAGTCGCTGCTCTACTGCACAGCGTCGATCGGCCCCGACGGCGTCGAGGTGCGCGACCACGCGCTGCCCGCGCCGGCGCACTGGGGCTGAACCCGGGCCGTTCGACCGCGGCCCCCGCGCATGGGCACCTCTCCCCATACCGCGATCCCGGCGACGCCGGTAGCGTCGGGGGCATGACGGATCCGCAGCAGCACGAACCCGCCCCGCAGTCCCCTGCCGCGCCTCCTTACAGCGGCGGCCAGGGCTACCCCGCTCCCGCCCAGCCGGGGCAGGCATACGCCGCGCCGGGCTCCCCCGCACCGGGATATCCCGTGCCGGGTTACGGTGCCCCCGCAGCACCCGGCTACGGCGCGCCGTTCACCGCGCTCCCGCGCCCGAACGGCGCCGGCGGCGTCGCCGTGCTCGCCCTGGTGTTCGCGGGGATCGCGGTGCTCGCGGGCTGGATGAACACGCTCGGCAGCTTCATGGCCTACCGGTTCGACACGCCCATGTGGGTCTTCTCGATGCTGGGCGGGCTGGTGATCGTCGTCCTCGACGTGCTGGCCCTCGTGTTCGGGATCGTCGCGGCACGCCGCGGCAGCGGGGTCAAGGGCGGCATCGCGATCGGCGTCGCCGCCGTGGGTCTGCTCGGAGTGCTCTTCAGCATGATGATCCCCGCGCTGTACTCCGCGCTCATGCGGGTCTGAGACGCTAGCGCGCTCCCGCAACCCAGAGTCGAGGCGCACTCAGCCGGATCCCGCCGCCGGCGCAGCGAGCCTGAGCCCGGAACGCTCAGTCGGCGATTGCGACCTCTCGGCGAACTGCCCCGACCCCGTCAAGGCTGCTGAGGAGCACCGAATCCGACCCCTTGCGCAAGAACATAGCCAGCGTCCGCATGCACCCAAATAAAGAAGCTTCCATATCCGACCCGATACCTAAGGGACTGCGACTCGCCAGACGCCAACGTCGGCGCATCGCCCGCATCGGGTACATGATCGCCGTTGCGATCAATATCAACAAACACACGCATGCTCGACTGCGTATCGTTTCGGATGCCGACGACGATCACGGGGTAGGTCTCAAGGTCCTCGTATGTCACCGATGCCGTCAGACCGATCGGGGCGCAGTCCGTAACCACCTTGCGCTTGAGAAGGACGGCCGCCGCGGTGCGCACCGTGTACTCCCTCGTGCCGTTAGGGACCAGACCGTAATTCAGGGGCAAAGTTGTTCCTGGAGCGACGATAGGTCCATCGCCTGCATCCGGAACCCCATCGCCATTCAAGTCGATATCGACGAACGTTTGGACAGGTTCTGCCGTCTCATTCCGAATGTAGATGACGACACGGTTGGCCGCCGCGCAATTCGTCTCAATCCACGCCGTGACCCGCGGAGCCGTGCTCGCAGCAGCGACCGGGGCTGCGGCCGTGGCAGCGATCACAGGCACACTCCAAACTGCAGTTCGCATGATCGTCCGTCGGCTATGGCCAGCTCTCGCTTCTAGCGTCATACGCCTCGTTGTCCCCTTCGAATTCGCGTTCTCTGCCTGCGTCAGCCGTCGCGCGCTCAAGGCCCCAAACCTCTCACAAGCAAATCAAAACATTAGCACAGACAACGCATAGAATACGTAAGGACTCATGATGATCCCCGCGCTGTACTCCGCACTCATGCGGGTCTGAGCCGCTAGCGCGCTCCCGCGGCCCAGAGTCGGGGCGCACTCAGCCGGATCCCGCCGCCGGCGCAGCGAGCCTGAATGCTCTCAGTCCGCGATCGCCCGCCCGTACACCTCGAGCATCGCCGCCGTCCGCGAGGACTGCCGGAAGTCTGCGGCGACCTGCGGATCCGGCTCCGGCGCACGCCCGGCTGCGATCTCGTCCGCGGCGAGGCGCAGCGTCTCGGCGAGCGCAGCCACCCGCCCGGGCTCGTCGTCGGCCGAGGGCACCGCCCACAGCCCTCCGCGCAGCTCACCCGCGATGTCGGGGTCGCTCACGACCGTCGGAGTGCCGAGGGTCGCGGCCTCGAACGGGGTCATCCCCTGGGTCTCGAAACCGATCGAGGTCTGCACCACGGCGTCGGCCGCGGCGATCCGGGCGAGCACGTCGGCATAACCGATCCGTCCCGCGAAGCGGATCCCCGGACGCCCCGCGCGCGCGGCGATGCGTTCGGCCGCGCGCCGCTCTCCCCCGCCGCCGACGATCTCGATGTCCGCGTCCACGTCGCTCGCGACGACCGCCTCCAGGAACGGCAGCAGCCGCTTCTCCGGACTCATCCGGCCGAGCCAGATGAAGCGCGGCCGCCCCGGGACGCGCTCCGCCGGCGCCGCGGCGAGCACCTGCTCGCGCACCTCGTCGTCGATCCCGTTCCAGATCACGTCCACAGATCCGAAGACGCCGTGCTGCTCGAGCCGGCGGGCGAAGTGCCCCGAGGGTGCGGTCACGGCGCGCGACTCCGCGGCGATCCCGGCGAGGTATGCCCAGCCGTCGGCCCCGCGCGGCTGCACGCCGATCCCGCGCAGCGCCGTGCGCCGCCACAGGTTCAGCGCGCCGAGCACCGGCCTGTGCAGCGGGGTCACCGCGGCGATGCCCACGTCGACGCGGTTGTGCATCGTGTGCACGGCAGGGATGCCGTGCCGGTGCGCGAAGCGGTGCCCGATGTAGGCGCCCCAGAAGTCGGCCTGCACGTGCACGAGGTCCACCGGCGGACGGCGCGTGAGCGCCTGATCGAGGAAGCGGTCGGTGCGCCGGCCCGGCCAGGTCAGCGAGTACTCGCGGTCGGCCGTGATCGGGATCGACGGGAGGTCGACGTAGCCAGGATCCCCCGCCGCGCCGGCGCCGCGGGCCGCGTGCATGCGCGGCGCGACGATCGTGACCGTGTGCCCGGCCCGTTCGAGGTACTTCCGCTGCAGTCGCATCGAGACCTGCGCCCCGCCCAGCGACTCGGCGTGCTGGTCGCCGAAGAAGACGATGTGCATCCGGGGCTACTCGGGCAGCGGCTCGTCGCGGTACAGCGCCTCGAACGTGTCCAGCGTGCGGTTGATGTCGTGCACGGCCACACCGTCGAGCGAGGCGTGCTGCATGCGCTCGTACTCGGCAGGATCGGCGGTGAGCACGTCGGTCAGCCGTGCGGCCAGCTCGTTGACGTTGCCGGGTTCGAAGAGATAGCCGTTCTCGCCGTCGTGCACGAGGTGCGGCAGCGCGACCGCGTCGGCTGCGACGATCGGGAGGGCCGAAGCCATCGCCTCCATGGTCGCGATCGACTGCAGCTCGGCGATCGAGGCGATCACGAACAGCGACGCTCGGCTGAGCAGCCCGCGCAGCTCGGCGTCGGTCGTGCGGCCGTGGAACGTGACGCGATCCTGCAGGCCGAGCTGCTGGCTGAGCGCCTCGAGCTGCTTGCGCTGATCGCCGCCGCCGACGATGTCGAAGGTCACGTCGAGAGCCGGATCCAGCTTGGTCATCGCCTTGAGGATGACCTCGACCTGCTTCTCGGCGGTGAGCCGGCCGACGAACACGATGCGGTTCTTCTCGCGCGGGCCGATGACCGGCGTGTACTGCGTGCGGTCGATCCCGCAGCTGACCGGGATGACGCCCTCGACGTCGATCGTGCGCTCGAGGAAGTCCGCCGCGCGGCGGGTCGGCGTCGTCACGGCGCGCGTGAGCGCGAACGTGCGGCTCGCATCGGCCCAGGCGAGGCGCAGCACGATGTCGTCGATGAACTTCGGCATCGTGGTGTGGTCGAGGATGTTCTCGGCCATGACGTGGTTCGTGGCGATGACCGGGATGCCGCGCTGATGCGCGATCCGCGACAGTCCGCGTCCGATCACGATGTGCGACTGGATGTGCACGACATCGGGCTGCACCTCGTCGAGCACCTTGCGAGCGTAGTGCTTCGACCGCCAGGGCCACACGAACCGCAGCCAGTCGTGGGGAGCCCAGCGCACCGACGGCAGCCGGTGCAGAGTCATCGCCTCGCCCTCGATCACCTCGGTGCGGGGCTTCGCGGTGCGGTACGCCTGGTTGGGGGCGACGACGTGCACGTCGTGACCGCGCTGCACGAGGCCGGCGGCGAGACGCTCCGTGAACCGGGCGGCGCCGTTCACGTCGGGAGAGAACGTGTCCGCGCCGATGAGGATCCGCAGCGGGCGTGCCGCGGCGGGCTCGGCCGGAACGGGCGCGGCGGTGTCGGAGGTGGCCTGCGGGCGATGGTCGCCGGGGGAAGTCACGTGATTGCTGCCTTTTGCTGGGCCGCGGTGCCGGCGAGCACCTCATCGGCCGCTCGAACCCCGCGGAGATGGCCTGGATCGGGCGCTGGCCACTCTACCCGAGGGGCCTGGGGATCCGAGGGAGGCGGATCCGGCACGGCACCGCACGGCGGACCGGCATGGTCACGGCAGACGGCGTCGCACGGCGTCGCAAGGCGTCGCAGGGCGGAGGGCCGGTCCGCTGATCGCAGGACCGGCCCTCCGCACGGCTCAGGCGCCGAGCACGATCCTCTTGGCGTGGCCGTGCCCGTCGAGGTCGAACTCGAGCGTGAGCGGCGACGTTCCCGTGACCCGCACCCCGTCGTCGCTCTCGACCACGGCCGACTCCGTGACGCCGGCGAGCACGACCCGCGCCGTCGTCTGGGTGCGGCTCGGATCCGACAGGGCGACCGTGGTGCGTCCCGCGTCGGTGCGCACGGCGACGGAGCACGGCCCGCCGACCGTCACACCGTAGGCGGGCGTCGTACCCACGGGCGTCGCCTGGTAGAAGTTCGCGAGGACGAGGCCCTGCCCCGCCACGCGGATCGCCTGTGCCTGCGCGTTGTTCGCGAGGACCTCGACGGTCGGCGCATCCGACTCCGTGAACGTGACCGAGTGCGCCACGTTCGGCAGCACCATGTAGGCGTAGCCCCCGCCAGGCGGGTTCGTGCCGTGGTGGTGCGTCACCGTGACGTAGTCGCGGTTCTTGACCTCGGTCGTGCCGCCCGTGTCGGATCCGGAGTTGATCGTCTGCCAGTCCCCGGAGCGGGGCACGACCTGCACGTCGATCGCGCCGGCGACGTTCTCGCCCTTGAGGAAGACGTATCCGCCATGGCCCATGATGTGGACGTTCCGCTTGACGGTGATCGCCCCGTCGGCCGCGGTGAGGACGCGGTTGCGGTTGTCGGTGCGGACGTTCGGCACGGAGCCCGGCGCGAAGGAGCGGTTGTCGATCGTGGTGAACACGTCGAACCCCGATGCCGACGCGATCGCGGATCCCAGGCACACGACCTTGTCGTCGAGGAAGAACCACGACTTGCGCGCGCTGAGCGACTTGTCGAAGTTGAGGTGGTCCATGCCCTGGATGCCCCAGCGCTCGTCGAGCGCGAGACCGCCGCCGAACGCCTGGAACGCGCGCGGGATGCCCGTGCCGTCGGTCGCGTCGTTCGCCCGCGGCGCCGCCGTGACCGTCGTGCCCGGCAGCCGGTAGGGGTCGATCGTGGGCCAGAAGTCGGCGCTGTACTGGGCCGGATCCGCCGAGCTGTAGAAGAAGGTCATCCCGTCGCCCTGGTACCAGCCGAGGTTGTTCTCCTTGTTCCCCCACTCGTAGCGCCCGATCCGCTTCGACGAGACGTTGACCACGGCGCTGAACCCCGGCCGGTGGTGCACGAGACGGTCCTGGTCGCCGAACGCCTTCGTGGCGACCGGGGCGTCGGCCGGCGCGACCGAGCCGTCGCCGAGGATCGAGGTGACCAGCAGCGACTTCGCCACGGTCTGCGTGGGCAGGCCGTAGAGCTTCTCGTCGGTGCAGCGCTGCAGCCAGCCCTTCACGAGCGAGAGGTACCGGCCTCGGTAGGGTTCGCCCGCGCCCTGGGCCAGCAGCAGGATCGCGGTGATCGCCGCGGCGCCGTCGACGTAGTCCGGCTCCGCCTGCCGCGACACCGCGCGCCCGCGGACGGCCTCCATCATGCGGCCGTTCCAGATGAACGGGGCGTACGAGGCCTCGACCGCGTCGAGGACCACCGACTTCTTCGGGTCCGTCACATCCCAGTCGCTCCCGCCGAGGAGGCCCAGGATCTCGGCGATGCCGCCCAGCGTGACCACGCCGTAGGTGCCGACATAGGGCAGGTAGGTGTGCTGCACGAAGGATCCGTCGACGTAGAAGCCGTCGCCGCTCGTGACGTAGCCGAACACGCTGTTCTTCCCGGCGCGGACCGTGTCGCTGAGGGCGTCGCGGGCGAGTGCGATCTCCTCCGGACGCCCGTCGAGGATTCCGCGCAGCGCGCAGGACAGCGCCTTGTCGGTGCGGTTCGCGCCCGTCTCGGCGAGGCTCGTCGCGCGTCCGCGCCAGTTCGGGTCCGGCGTGAAGTAGCGGGCGGCGGCCAGGAGCGCGGTGCGCACATCGGCCGGGACGACGTCGTGCAGCAGGATGCAGATGTCGGCCGCCTTGCGGGGCACGCCGATCTCCCAGAACCACCAGTTGCCGACCGGGGACTTGCCCGCCTTGTAGACGTTCGCGCTGAGCCAGGTCAGGGCGTCCACGAGATCGGCGGCGAGTGCGGCGTCCCCGTGCTGCGCGCATCCCGCGGTCGCGTAGGCGAGCGCGAGGTCGAAGATGCGGTTGAAGGTGACGCCCATGTTGCCGGACAGGATCGTGCCGCTCACGCCCGCGAGGGGCAGGTCGCTCCAGATGCCGGGGCTCGCCGCGGGGCGCACCATCCCGTTCCACGAGGCGGTCGCCGCGTCGCTCATCCCGCTCAGCACGCCGGCGAGCTCGGGGACGGATGCGGCGCTGCCGTCGCCTGCGAGCATGACCGCGCGGCGCTGGACGAGCACCGCGAGCGGATCGTCGTCGGCCGCGCTGACGCCACCGGGCAGCGTGCGGGCGCTCGCCGATCCGCCGGCGACGGCGACGAGGGCGCCGGCTCCGAGCAGTCCGAGCAGGGCGCGGCGGTTCATTTCGAGGGGGGACATCATCGGCCTCCGGATCGTTCGGGGAAGGATTCGCGCACCATGGTATGCGCTTTCCCAACCGAATAGTAGAGGCGGTGTACATATTTCATGGCGCGGCGGACGTACGGCTGACCCCCACTTTCGCCCCCTACGCTCTGAGCATGCGCCTGCTCGCCGACGCCGACCCCGAACGCTGGATCCCCGTGACCGGATCCCTCGGCCTGCGCGGTCGCCGGCATCGCAAGGCGGCGATCCGGATGCTGCTCGGTCAGGCCGGAGCCGCGGTCGGCGCCGAGGCCCGCCCCGGATCCGGCTTCGGCGCCTGGGCGCTCAGTCAGGCGGCGCCCTTCCTCATGCGCAAGGCCGACGGACGCGTGCTGGTGTGGACTTGGAAGGCGGAGCCCGAGCTCATCGTGGCCATGGCGAGCGCGCAGGAGCTCACCCCGCAGGTGCGCACCGCCCGCGCGATGATGCCGATGGAGTACGACGACACCGAGGAGTTCCGCAACCCCTACCTCGGCGCGGGCGAGAAGCTCGTGGTGCCGCTCCCGCAGCCCGGCCCGACGGGGCAGTCGGCCCCGCCGTTCGCGACCTACACCTGGGACACCGGCACCCACCTCATCACGCTGCAGGCCGTGTGCGGCGATCGGGAGCGGTTCGGCACGGTGATCTCCGCGGTGGACGAGATCGCCCGCACGCTGCGCACCGCCGACGACCTCTCGGTCGGCGAGGCGGGCCCCGTGCTGCGCCTGCCGCCGGCCTGACCCGGGGGCGCCCCCGGCCCTCCGCGCTCCCCCGCGAGAAACCAGATCCAGCCCGAGACACCAGCGCTGCCGTGGTGTCTCGTGCGGGAAGTGGTTTCTCGCGGGATCCGGCCCGCGGGCCGGGCCGTCAGCGGTGGGCGCGAAGAGCCGCGGCGAGGCCGTTCAGGCGGAGGGCCGTGGCGCCACGCAGATGCGGGAAGTCGTCGCCTCCGTCACCCGTGCGGGTCAGGAAGGCGACCTGTTCGGTCCAGGTCAACAGGCAGCCGGCGCCGTCGGCGGCGAACAGGACCGTCGCCAGCGACGCCCACCGCGGCACGTCATCCACGGTCGAGGTGTAGGAGAACACGATCCGGCGATCGGGAACGATGTCGAGGTAGTCGGAACGATAGGCGAGGCGTTCCGGTGCGATGCCGGGGAGCACGAAGGTGCTGGTGGCATCCGCGCCGCCGCCGACGCGGAACTCGTGACGATCGGGCTCCCGCACCCCGGGCAGGCGGAACCAGCGCCGACGGGTCGCGTCGTCGGCGAACGCGGCGAACACCTCCTCGGGCGCCGCATCGACATGGCGCTCGATGGTGAAGACGTCGTGACGCACGTCGAGGGCGCTGGTCGTCGACCGCGTCACGGCATCGTCGCGGGTCTCGGAGTGGGCCGTCATGTCGTCTCCATAGATCGGGGCGTCGAGCAGTTGCTCTCCGAAGGAAACACGCGAACGCGGTGAAGATTCCGCGCGCAACCCGCGAGGACGGGCCGCGGGTCAGGCGAGCCCGCGCTTGTCGAGCCAGGCCCGCGCGACGGACTTCGGCGCGCGCAGCAGCCACGCATCCGCGAGGAGCTCGCCGAGGTGGTCGCGGGCGATCGCGTCGAGCTGCAGCAGCACCGCGGGGTAGCCGGCGAAGTGCGGGATCGTGAAGAAGACCGCGGGATCCGCGGCCACGAGCTCTCCGGCGAGGGCGACGGTCTCGGTGCGCACGGCGAGCACCGGCCCGTCGGGCCAGGAGCGGCCGAGCTCGGCGAGCTGGCGCAGATCCGTCTGCGACGGCCCGCGCATCCACGCGATCTGGCCGCCGTTGCAGCGCCAGGCAGCGGCCCCCGTGTGCCCGCCGGCCTTCTCCTCGACGCCCGGTAGCGCGAGGGCCAGAGCACGGACGTCGTCGATCGTCGCCATGGATCCGATCCTCCCCCGCCCGCGCTCCGGCCTCAAGGGCTGCGACGGATGCGCGGGCCGGCGACGGATGCAGGATCCCCTCGCCGGATCCGTCCTGCATCCGTCGCGGGGTCCTGCATCCGTCGCAGTTCCTGCAGCCGTCACCCGCGGTCAGGCTCCCCGCTGGTACTCCAGCAGCGTCACGCCCGACTCGAAGGCGGTCGCGGCGGTGCGGGTGAACGCCGCCGGGGCGTACCCGCTCCGCCCGAACAGCGGGATCCCGTCGCCGAACAGCACGGGGTTGACCTTCAGCACGAGGCGGTCGATCTCGCCGACGAGCGACGCCGCGAGCGCGCCGCCTCCGCACAGCCAGATGCCGGCGCCGTCCTCGGCTTTGAGCCCGCGCACGACCTCGACCGGGTCGCGGTCGGTGAACTCCACGCCGTCGACCGGATCCGGATCCCGTCGCGTGAAGACCACCTGACGCAGGTGCGCGTACGGACTGGGCATCGCGGGCAGTCCGACCGCGTAGGTGTTCCACCCCATCAGCACGGTGTCGAACGCCGAGCGGTCCTGCGCGATGCCCAGCGCGTCCGCGAAGGAGGTCGGGATCGCGTCGGCGAAGCGGGTGTTGATCGCCGCCATGTGATCGCCCTCGAACACGAAGGCGTCGAACTGGCCCTCGGGGCCCGCGATGAAGCCGTCCAGGCTGACGGCCACGTAGTAGGTGAGTGCGCGCATAGGTCCTCCGCTCTTGGGGCACCCATCCACGACAGGTGCAGTGATTGGAGACTACAACAGATGTTGTGGTTGCGCTACTCTGAGGGCATGGCGAAGAACGAAGCGCGCAGAGGAGCCCTGGCCGACGCCGGCATCGCCGTGCTGGCGCGGGAGGGCTCGCGCGGACTCACGCATCGCGCGGTCGACGACGAGGCGGGCGTGCCGACCGGCACCGCCTCGAACTACTTCCGCAGCAGGGAGGCGCTCATCGCCGGCCTGTTCCAGCGGATCGGGGAACGCCTCGCCCCGACGCCCGACGACCTCGCGCGGCGGGCCGCGCAGACGCCGAGCCCCGCTCTGTTCGCCGACTACCTCCGCGACATCGTGCGGCGCCTGCTCGGGGAGCGCGAGGTGACGCTCGCCCTGTTCGAGCTGCGTCTCGAGGCGGCGCGGCGACCCGAGCTCGCCGCCGGGCTCGAGGAGTGGCAGCGCGCGGGCTTCGAGGGCGACGTCGCCTTCAACACCGCGGCGGGGCTCCCGGGCGGACGGGCGGAGATCGCGCTGTTCCACTACGCGATCGAGGGCCTCGTCTTCGACCGGCTCACGTCATCGATCGACCCCGGGACGCCGACGGACGAGGTGGTCGACGCCCTGGTCGCGGGACTGCTGCCGCGCGCCTGACCCGCGGCAGGATCCGGCGCCGCAGTCCACCTGCCGGATCCGAGCACGTATGCACGACCGGATCCGCAGATCCGTCGTGCATCCGTGTCCCGATCGTGCATCCGTGCCGTCGGAACGGCCCGCCCTCGCGCCGAGCGGGCGTCAGACGTTCACGTCTCCCACGAGGTTGACCCTGATGCCCATGCCGTCGAGCATCGCGGCCTTGGCGACGAGCGCCTTGTCCGCGGTCTCGGCGTCGGGGGCGTAGACGAGCTGGGCGTGGTTGGCCTTGTGCCGGGCCATGAACTGGTCGCGGCTCTGCCCGTGCAGCACGACGTGCGCGATCGGCCACTCCGGATTCGTGGCCTCCTTGCGGCGCCGCGTCTCCTCCTCCGGCAGCGCCACGACCGAGCCGCGGAACACGTCCGCCTGCAGCACGCCGTCGGCGATGAAGATGCGCGACAGCACGACCTCGCCGGGCTTGGAGACGCCGTTGATCGTCGCCCCACCGGCGGGGAAGAACACGTGCCCCTGCCGCCAGCCCTCCGCCCTGTCCCAGCCGCCCAGGTGCGAGGCGGGGACGGATCCGGAGATCTCGTAGACCCAGACGAACTCGCCGTCGTAGTCCTCGCCCCAGCGCACGTCGTGCAGGGTGTTGTCGGGCACGAGGCCCATCGCCCGCCACACCCGGTCGGTCACGAGGGCGTCGACCGCGACGCCCTCGTCGGCCTCGTTGAAGTGCGGGAACGCGCGCCCCTCGTGCAGGATGCGGGATCCGTCGCGCGAGGTCACAGGCGGGCGCTCGGTGGAGTTGAGGATCCCCTCCGCGAGATCCGACGCGGGCACGAGGTCCTTGAGGCCCTGCTGGTACTGGATCCCGACCGCGTCCAGGCCGAAGTCGTCGGCGATGCGGAGCGCGGCGATGTACATCTTCAGCTGCCACTGCACCTGGTCGCGGGTGAGCTCCGTCGCGGCATCCTCGCCGTAGACGAACGTCATTCCGCGCGCGATGAGCCAGTCATAGGCGGCATCGGCCTCGGCGTCGGTGACCTCGAGCATCTCCGCGTACAGCGCCGACTGAGACAGGCGCTCCTTGTAGATGCCGGTGGCGTTGAGCAGCTCGTCGTCGAAGATCGCGTTGTACATGCCCATGCAGCCCTCGTCGAAGACGCCGATGATGGCCTTGTCCGCACGCAGCTGGGCGGCGAGCGCCTCGCCGAGCTGCCGCTCGGGACTCTCCGCCAGTGCCGGCAGCGCCCGCACATGCGAGTCGTCGTGCGTGATCCCGCCGGTCTCGGTCCACTCCCGGAGGCCCTGCCGGAACCAGCCGTCGGAGAAGTCGACCGACCAGATCGTCGAATAGGGCTTCCCCATCTTCGTGAGTCCGGCGTTCAGGCCGAGCAGCCCCACGAGACCGGGCCAGTCCGGCGCGAAGTTGGCCGTGGTGAGGATCGGACCGCGATGCGTGCGCAGCCCGGCGAGCACATGGTGCGAGTACTGCCAGTTCGCGGTCGCGACGATGAGCGGCGCGTCCTCGGGGATCGCCTTGAACACCTCCATGCCCATGCGCTGGCTCGAGATGTAGCCATGGCCGGTGGCCGGATCCACGCCGAAAGGCCGCACGACGGTCCAGCCGAGGTCGGCGAAGGCCGCGGTGACGGCGGCCTCGGTCGCCTCCTGCACCGGCCACCCCGCGATGTTCGCCGATTCGCGGAGGTCGCCGGAGGTGATCAGATAGGCGGTCTTGGGCGCGGAGGCGGGGCGCGCGGTCGGCGCGGGGATGGCGTAGGTCATGAGTTTCTCCGGTTGCGAGTGGAGGGCCCTTCGACGAGCTCAGGGACCGGGGCGGGGATGGGATGTTCAGGGGCCGGGAGGGGGATGGAGCAGGTCTCGCCGGCGTCGAGGTGCAGATCGCGCGCGAGGACCGCATCGTGCAGACGCAGCTCGGCGAGATCCAGCACGCCGCCGTCGAGGTGGAGCAGGAGCCGGCCGGCGTCGATCTCGACGCGGCCCCAGCCGGTGCCGGTGGTGAAGACGAAGCGCGGCACCTCTCCGTCCGCGAACGCTCCCGCGACGGGTGCGAAGGACAGCGTGCGGGCGGGGGCGTCCCACTGCGCGCCGCTCGCCGCGAGCAGCAGCGCCCAGGACGCGAGCGAGCGCGCATAGTGGTTGCCGCACTCGATCTCGTTCCACGGATTGCGATGCACCCCGTCGTAGCGGGCGCGTAGAGTGCGCTCGACGAGGAGCGCATCGTCGACCCGCCCCGCGTAGAGCAGACTGGCCGCGACCTGGTGCTCGATCCCGGTCCACACCTCGTCGGAGTAGACGAACGGGATCGCCGGGCGGCCTCCGTGCGGCCACGACGCGAGCAGCAGCCCGCCCTCGTCGTTCAGGGCGTACACGCGCTGGGTGCTCTCGTGCCCGGACAGATCCGCACGGTGGTTGTGCGCCACGATCGCGGCGAGCGCGCTGTCGATGTGCGCCGGCGGCAGCAGCGGGCCGAGCCCGTTCACCCAGGCGTGGAACTGTCCCAGCAACTGGTCCGACAGCACGCCGTCGCCGTACTGGTAGCGGTGCGCGTCGACGTCGTCGATCACCTGCCGGTAGTACTCCCCGTCGAACAGCACGTCGTCCATCGCCGCGGCCACATGGTCGGCGCGACCCTCCCACTCACCGGCCCGCTCCGCCTCGCCGAGGTGGGCGGCCACCCGGGATCCGGCGCGGAGGGCGGCGAGGTAGATCCCGTTGGCGAGCGGGTCGATGCCGTGGAACTCGATGTCGTAGGTGTTGTGCAGCTCGCCGTCCAGGAGCCCGTCGCCGTCGCGGTCCCATTCGCGGGTGGCGTGTTCGAGGGTGCGCACGGCGGCGGGCCACAGCTCGCGCAGGAAGCCGTCATCGCCCGAGAACCGCCATTCGCGGTGCAGGCGCAGGAAGGTGCCGAGCTGTCCGTCGACGGCCGGGCCCATGAACCACGAGGCGGACCCGAGGATCCGGTTGCCGCGGAACTTCTGCGCGCCGTCCGCGTCGGTCTCGAGCAGGAACTCCGGACGACGGACGCTGCGCTCGAGCGCCGGGAACAGCCAGGCGACGGTCTGCGCATATGACCAGACGTGCGTGCACGTGCCCTCGCACGATCCGCCGTGGTCGAAGGATCCCTCCCACGCGGCGAACACCGGCCCCTCCCCCATGACCGGGTTCGGCGACTCCAGGACGAAGCAGGTGGTGGAGCGCACCGCGGCGAGGTTCGCCCCGGCGGCGTCGGCGAGCACGGGATCCAGGGTGCCGCCGTACAGGGCCTCGACGAAGGCGTCGGTCGCGGCCTCGAGCACCGGCAGCTCCCGGTGCAGATGAGCCGCGGCGGACCAGGCGTCGGGCCAGAGGGTCGCGTAGTGATTGCGGACGATCGGCGACAGCGTCGGATCCGTCGGCGCGTCGTCCAGGATGATGTGCCCGTGCCAGCCGCGGCGCCGGTTCGGGAACGACCAGCTCAGCACGAACTCGAAGTCACGGACCTCGCCGGGCGCGAGCGTGTGCACGATCCCGAGGGATCCGGTGCGCAGGCGCGGCAGCTTCGCGAGCATCTCCTCCTCGGTGAGCGGTCGCGCAACCGCATCCGCACGGTCCGTGCCCTTCTCCCGGCCTCTGAGCCTGTCCAAGGGCAGGGACCGGTCCTCCTGCTCGGCGAACAGGCCCCGCGGCCTGTCCTCGAGCGTGAGGCGCGGCTCTGCGTCGAGCAGTCCGTCGGCCGTGAGATCGCTCCAGAACATGCGGGCGCCGTCGGGCCAGTAGCTCGTGACCCACTGCGGCTTGACCGTGGTGGACGCATCGGTCGTGGTGAGGCTGAGCGTGCCGTAGCCCGGATCGTCCTCGGCCAGGTCGATGCCGAAGTCGAGGCCGCGCACATCGCCGTCATCCCGCCAGCGCACACTCTGCGTGCCGCGCATCCCCCAGGGCGCCTCCGGCCCGGGTTCGCCCCGCCCGGCCGTGTGCGAGATGCTCCCCACGACCGTGACCGCGACCGGCACGTCGCCGGGGTTGACGACCCGGTAGCGCAGGACGGCCGCGGGGATGCCCGAGGCGTCGGCGTCGAGCGGCACGAGGGGGGTGAACGCATGCAGCGACACCTCGACCGGAAGCGCACGGTCGGCGAAGTCGATGTCGACGACGGGGTACTCGCCGTGCATCGTGGCGCCGTCGAGCCGCGGGAGACCCGCGAGATCGTCGAAGGAGAATCCGGCGTCGAGGTCGCGCCGACCCGTCACCCGCGCCTCGAGCACGCGAGTGACCGGATCCGTCCCCTCCGGCGCCGCGTGGATCGCGAAGAAGGTGCGGGGATTGCGGCGGTCCTTGTCGGGGTGGTTCTCCAGCTCCCAGTCGCGCAGCTCGCCGCGCGCGCCGAGCGACACGTTGCCGGTGCCGATGCCTCCGAGCAGGAACGCCGCGCGCTCGGCGGTGTGCGGGATGGGGCGGGCGCGGCGCGTCATGCGGGCGCCTCCTTCTCGTCGTCGGCCCTCTGCTGCGCCGCCAGCTCGTGCGCGACCTCGACCGTGCCCGCGTAGAGCCGGAGGTAGCGGTCGAACAGCGTGTCATAGACGGGAGCGAGGGCGGAGTCGGGATCGATCGTCGTGACGACCGGGTTCCAGTCCGCGATCTCCGGGGCGGGATCGGAGACCGCGCCCGCGGCGAGGAAGGCCGCGCCGTAGCTCGCGCCGACCGTCACCCGCGGCACCTCCTGCACGAGGCCGGTGACATCGGAGACGATCTGCAGCCAGAGCCGCCCCTGCGTGCCGCCGCCCACCGCGACGATCCGCCGGATGTCCGCGCCCGCGTCGCGCATCGTCTGCACGTTGTGCCGCACCCCGAGCGCCGTGGCCTCGAGCGCGGCCCGGTACAGGTCGCCGCGGCCGTGCGCGAGGCTGAGGCCCGCGATCACGCCGCGCGCATCCGGATCCTGGATCGGCGTGCGCTCCCCCGCGAAGTACGGCAGCATCACGAGGCCGCGGGCGCCCGCCCCCGAGTCCTCGGCCTCGGCCAGCAGCTGGGGATAGGCGGAACGGGTGCGATCCTTCAGCCATGCGGTGGGGGCGCCGGAGGTCGACAGTCCGCCGGCGAGGTTGCGGGTGCCGGCGAAGGCGCCGGCGGTGGTCCACATCGAGGGCGTGCGCAGCGTCTCGGCGCCGGTCGCGATGAGGAACATCGTGGTCCCGTACATGAGCATGAGGTCGCCCGCGCCATGCGCCCCGACGCTGACGGCCTCGCTCCAGGCGTCGATCGTACCGGCGATCACGGGCGTGCCCTCGGGGATGCCGGTGAGCGCCGCGGCCTCGGCGGTCACGGTGCCGGCGACGTCGCCCGCCCAGAGCAGGGCGGGCTGCTCGATCGGCGCCGCGTACCGCCGCCACCACTCGTCGTGCCACCGCTCCCGATCGATGTCGTAGAGGGGCGAGACCTGGCTCGCGGACTGGTGGTCGAGCACGTACGCCCCGGTGAGCCGGTGCGCGAGCCACGAGGCCGGCATGAAGAGCCGGCGCGCCAGGATCCACGCCTGCGGATCCTCCTCGTGGATCCAGAGGATCTTCGGGCCGCCGGCCTGGGAGGTGAGCACGGATCCGCCGACGCGCGTGATCGCCTCGAGTCCGAGCTCCGCCGTCATCCGCTCGATCTGGTCCCCGGCGCGCGTGTCGACGCCGTAGAGGATCGCAGGGCGCACGGGCTCGCCGGCCTGGTCCGCCAGGAGGATGCACGGCCCCATGCCGCTCACCCCGACCCCGGCGACCTCGGCGTCCGGCACGGCGGCGAGCAGTTCGCGGGCCAGCGCGACGAACTCGTCCCACCAGACCCCGCCGTCCATCTCCACCCAGCCCGTGCGCGGACGGCTCACGTCATGCGCCAGGGCGGCCTGGGCGAGGATCGTGCCATCGGCATCCACGAGGACGCCCTTGCTGCTGGAGGTGCCGATGTCGACACCGATGGTGCACCGCACGCGCATCCTCCTCGATCGCTCGTCCTGACCGGACGGCGATCACACTACGCGAAATCGATTTCAAGCGCAATCGGCCCGCAATCACTCCCCACAACCGGAGATCGGCAGCGACTTTCCACCGATTCCGTGAAACCGATCCACACGCCCACAGGGGTGACAGGCTCGGCGGAACCGCAGAGAATGGAGGCATGGACATGACCGACCCGCAGGTGTGGACCCTCATCGGGGTCTTCGCGGCGATCATGCTCGGCGGAATGACGCTCATGACGACACTGCTCACACGTGTGGTGCGGTCGGAGATCGGGCGCCTCGAGGGCAGATTCGACGGCAAGTTCGAGGCCATGGACGGCAGGATCACGGGGCTTCGCACCGAGATGAACGCCCGGTTCGACGCCATGGACGTCAAGGTCTCTGCGCTCGACAAGGATGTGGCGGCGCTCGCCGAGCGCTTCTGGCGCTCCTGACTCCGGACTCAGCGCGAGACGGTCGCGGCCTGGATCTCGTTGCGCAGCACGATCGTGCGCGCGGGCTGGTCGTCGCCGCCGATCCGGTCCAGCAGCATGCGCGCCGCGGTCACGCCCATGTGCCGCGCGGGAAGCCGCACCACGGTGACCGCACTCGGCGACAGCGTCGTGAAGGGCAGCGAACCCACGACGGCGACGCCCATGGCCGGAGGGGTCAGCCCGCGCTCGGTGAGCACCTGGATCGCCCCCACGCCGATGAGGTTGTTGCCCGCGACCACGGCGTCCGGAGGCTGGGGCAGGGCCAGCAGCTCCTCCATGGCCCCGCGGCCGCCGTCCACCCGGAACGACGAGAACCGCAGGAGGTCGGGATCCGCGGGAAGACCGTGCGCCGCGATGGCCGTCCGCCACCCGTCCACGCGTTCGACCGCGGTCTCGATGTGCTCGGGCCCGGCGATGTGCGCGATGCGGGTGTAGCCGGCCTCGATCAGCTGTTCGGTCGCGCTGCGCCCCGCATCGCGGTTCGCCATCACGACGCCGTCGATGTCGTAGCCCGTGCCGCGGTCGACGGCGACCACGGGTCGTCCCGCGGCCATGATCTCGTCGAGGCTGGTGCGGTCGGAGGCCGCGGCGAGGATCACGCCGGACATGTGCTCGGCGATCGCGATCCGCAGGTAGGTCTGCTCCTTCTCGACCTGCGCATCGGAATTGCACAGCACCACGGAGAAGCCCGCCTCCGAGGCGACGTCTTCGACGCCGCGCGCCATCTCGGTGAAGTAGGGGTTCTCGATGTCGGGGATCACCAGCGCGATCACCTCGGAGCTCTGCCGGCGCAGGGTGCGGGCGGTGCGGTTGGGGAAGAACTTCAACTGCGCGGCCGCCTGACGCACGGCCGCGACCTTCTCCTCGGAGACGCCGACGCCGTTGAACACGCGCGACACCGTCGCCGGGGACACCCCCGCGAGCCGTGCCACGTCATAGATGGTCGCCATCTCACCCCCTCCGTTGTCCGTCAGGACACACTACCGCGATGAAATCGATTGCAACAGTCGGCGGGAATCGGTAGGGTGGCCGCACGCGCTGCCACGACCCGCGCGCCGATCCACCCACCCGACACGAGGATGTGCACCCCGCCATGACCCTTCCCGACCTGTCCTCCGTGTCCGCCCTGCGGACCGTGCAGACCCGGTCCATCTCGCCGGAGAACTTCGACGGCGCCGTCGGCGGCGGCGGACGCGCGACGGAGGGAACCGGTGCGGACTGCGCGCGCGACCTCGGACCGGGCTGGAAGATCTCGCCGAGCGTCGACGTCAAGGCCGGCGAGACGTTCGATCTCGCCGCGATCGAGGGCGCAGGCAGGATCACCCACATCTGGATCACGACGCACACCGACAACTGGCGCACGCTCATCCTGCGCGCATACTGGGACGGCGCGACCGAGCCCGCCGTCGAGGTGCCCTACGGCGACTTCTTCTGCAACGGCTGGGGCGTCTTCGCACAGGTGGACTCGCAGGTGATCGCCGCGAACCCGCACGGCGGTTTCAACTCCTACTGGCCCATGCCGTTCCGCGACGGCGCCCGCCTGACGATCGAGAACACCTCGCCGGTCGACGTGCGCGTCTACTACCAGGTGACCTACGAGATCGGCGGCGACTACTCGGGCGACGGGTACTTCCACGCGCAGTGGCGCCGTTCCGACCCGCTCGAAGAGCTCGTCCCGCACACGATCCTGGAGGGGATCGAGGGGCAGGGGCAGTACGTCGGGACCTACATCGCGTGGGGCGTGAACTCCAACGGCTGGTGGGGCGAGGGCGAGATCAAGTTCTACCTCGACGACGACACCGACTACCCGACGATCTGCGGCACGGGCACCGAGGACTACTTCGGCGGCGCGTGGAACTTCGACATCCCGGGCCAGGGCTACACCGCGTTCTCGACGCCGTACCTGGGCATGCCCCAGGTGATCCGCCCCGACGGGCTCTACGTCTCGCAGCAGCGCTTCGGCATGTACCGCTGGCACCTGGCGGATCCGATCCACTTCTCCACCGGGATCCCCAAGGTCGACATCCAGGCGCTCGGATGGCGCAGCGGATGGCGCTATCTGCCCCTGCGCGACGACATCGCCTCCACCGCGATGTTCTACCTGGACCGGCCGACGGCCCGCCGCCCGAAGGCGCCCAGCGCCGACGACATGGAGGTGCACCTAGGGACGGCCCCGGTGCCGGACCTGGGATCCACCCCGCCGCGCGCGCCGCGCGACTGACGCGGTCGCACCGGCACACGTGCACGACGCGGGCACGGACGCACGACCGGATCGCCGGATCCGTCCTGCATCCGTGCCGCGATCGTGCATCCGTCCCCCGAGGCCGAGCCCGAGGCCGAGCCGGGCTCAGGCGAGGGCGCGCACGGGCCCGCGCAGCACGGCGCGGTCCAGCCCGAACCGGCCTGCGCCGGTGAAGGCGAGCGCGAGGGCGCCGGCGCCGAGGACGGCCGCGAACTCCCAGCCGCCGTCGCCGACCCAGATGCCGTTGCCGAGGTGCACGAGCACGATGGCACCGACCATGTCCGCGGCCAGCAGCACGCCGACGGGACGCGTGAACAGGCCGGCGATGAGCAGGATCCCTCCGATGAGCTCGAGGAAGGCGATCACGGGTCCCGCGATCTCGGGCAGCGGGGCGCCCATGCCCGCGAAGGCCTGGACGGTGCCGGGCAGGGTGTACTCGAAGACCTTCTGCGCGCCGTGCGCGGCGAAGACGCCGCCCACGACGAGGCGCAGGACGAGGAGTCCGAGAGAGGCGGCGGGCTTCGTGGTGTTCGTCATTCCGGACAGCTCCTTCGTGGCAGGACACCGCGGCGAGCGCGGCTCGGGGCGTCCGCCCCGTCCTTCCACGCTACGGAGCCGCGCCTGTCATGTTTCTGAACACGAGACGGATATTGCGCGTTCGGCACATGTCCGTGCCGTCCGGATCAAGAGGTCGGGATGACCAGGATCGGCTCGCTCGTGGGCTTCCCCGTCGGGGAGCCGCCGGCCGGCTCGATCGTCACGGCGATCGCGTCGCCCGCGTGCATCGCGCCCTTCAGCTGCGCCGTGGTCACTCCCTGCGCCGCCTCGAACACTCCGGCCGAGACCGGGGTGCTGCCTCGGACGAACCACAGCTCATAGGTCTTCGCCGCGTCCAGCCGGCCCAGCCCGTCCGCGACCAGCACCGCGGCGCCCATCGACGCCGACCAGTGCGCCGTCGCCGTGCCCCCTTCGGGCAGCTGCACGGTCTTCTCCGCGGCGTCGGGCGCGTTCTCGATCCGGTCGAGCGCGACCACGGCGGCAGGGCGGAGCAGCTGCGGGATGACGACGGCGGCGCCCACGCCGAGCCCGATGAGCAGCACCAGACCGGCGGCGAGTCCGAAGAGAAGTCGCCGCGGCCGTCGGGGCGACCGCGCGTCATCGCGGGCGCCGGAACCGGCGCCCGCAGCGGCCGGCGCCGGCGGCGCCTTCTCCGGTCCGGCCGGGACCACGGGTTCCGCGGCGTCCTCCGGCTCCTGCGTCGTCACCGCGATGCGGGCGAGCAGCGCGTCTCGGATCCCCGGCGGCGGTGGAACAGCGGGGACGCCCTCGGCGAGCAGCGAGGCGGTGTCCGCGTCGTCGTCGGCGATCGTCGTCCACTCCGGACGCTCCGCGAGAGCGGCCCGGAACCTCTCCTCGTCCCTCGCCGACAGCGCCCCGAGGCTGTGGCCGGCCGCCAGCTCGGCGAACTCCGACTCGTTCATGCGCTCACCCCCCAGTGCGTCCGCAGGCGCGTGAGTCCATCCCTCATCCGGGTCTTCACCGTTCCCAGCGGCGAACCCGTGATCGTGGCGATCTCGCTCTGCGAGTAGCCGCCGTAATAGGCCAGCACGAGCGCCTCGCGCTGGGCTTCCGGAAGCGCCGAGAGGGCGTCGACGACCCGCTCCGCATCGATCGACAGCTCGGCCTGCTCGGCCACGCTGTCGTGTGCGACATCGAGATCGCGCGCACCGGCGCGGACGTCGCGGTCGGTGCTGGCCTGCGAGGACCGCACGCGGTCGATCGCGCGGCGATGGGCGATCGTCAGGATCCAGGTCCTGCCCCGTCCGCGGTCGGCCGTGAAGTGCGCAGCGGTCTGCCAGATCTCCAGGAACACCTCCTGCAGCACCTCCTCGCTCTGCGACCGGTTCACCAGCACGCGGAGGATGAGGCCGAACACCCGCGCCGACAGCAGGTCGTAGAGGTCGGCGAACGCCGCCTGATCCCCGCCCGCGACGCGCAGCAGCAGGGCGGACGCGGGGTCGTCGCCGCCGTCCTGCTCCCTGTGCTCTCTGTCGTCGATCACCATCGTGTCCAGCATGCCTCACCTCCCGCCCGAATCCGGCAATGCGTCCGTGGCGAGCGCCGTCGCGGCCGCCGACCGGACCGCATGAGCAGACAGCTCCTGCGCTCATGCGGTCCGGTCGGCTGTGGGGATCGAAGCCTCAGTTGGCCGGCGGCATCAGGACGGAGTCGATGAGGTAGACGGTCGCGTTGGCGGTGTGGACGCCACCGCAGATCACGTTCGCGTCGTTGACCTTGAGGCTGTCGCCCGAGCCGCTCACGGTCACCTCGCCGCCCTCGACGGTCTTGTGCGTGCCGACGATGTCCTTCGGCGAGATCTGACCGGCCACGACGTGATAGGTCAGGATCTTGCTGAGGGTGTCGGCTCCCGCGTCGGTCTTGAGCGTGTCGATCGTCGCCGGGTCGATCTTCTTGAAGGCGTCGTCGACGGGGGCGAACACCGTGAACTGGCTCCCGTTGAGGGTGTCGACCAGGTTCACCTTGGCGTTGAGCTTGCCCGAGACCGCCGCGACCAGCGTGGTCAGCAGCGGGTTGTTGCTCGCCGCCGTCGCGACCGGGTCCTGGGCCATTCCCGCGACGGATCCCGCGCCGGACGGCACCTGCTGCGCGTAGGCCGCGCATCCGGGGCCGACCAGATCGGACGCCGGATCCATCGTCTGAGACGGGGATGCGGCCGGCGCGCTGGCGGCCGGCGCGGACGACTCCGACGTCGAACCGGAGGTCGAGGAGCACGCTGTGAGGGCCAGCGCTGTGGCGGCCAGCAGGCCGGCGGCGACGAGCGAGGCCCTGGTGTGCAGGCGAGTGGTGAATCGCATGGTCTTCTCCTTTTGACTGGTGCATCGCGACCGTTCATCGGCCGACACCATGCCTTCGGAGCCGCATTCGCGCCGGATTGGATCCGGATCGGATCACCATCCGATCCGCCGCCGGCGACGAACCAGGTGCATGGACGAGAAGACAGCGATTCCCGGCGGACGGAGCGGGGCAGGAATCGCAGGCGCCGCGAGCGGTGCGGTGTTCGTCGCTGCCGCCGAGATCGCGGCCTTCCTCGCCGCACGGGACGCGAGCCCGCTGCTGGCCGCCGGCTCGTTCGTCATCGACATCGTGCCGCAGTGGGCCAAGGAGCTGGCGATCGAGGTGTTCGGTGCGAACGACAAGCTCTTCCTCCTGGTGACGCTCGGCATCGGGGTCGCCCTGGCCGCGGTGGGCGCCGGACTCCTCGAGCGCCGCCGGCGCTGGGCCGGGGTCGCCGTGTTCGCCCTCGCCGGCGCCGCGGGTCTGGTGGCGACCACGACGCGCACGGGAGCGACGCCCCTGTCCGCCCTCCCCCCGCTCGTCGGCGCGATCGCCGGCTCCGTGTTCCTGAGGGCGTCGATCGGAGCGCTGCGCCGGTGGCGCACCGCCGAGTCCGGCGATGCCCCCGATCCGACGACGGACCGGCGACGCTTCCTGCTGCTGACGTCGATCGGCGCGGTCAC
>JAITLM010000041.1 GCA_031277885.1 Microbacterium sp. | reverse complement strand
GGATGCACCATCGCGGCGGCGCTCGAATCGTCCAGGAGCGCCGCGATCTCCCCGGCGCGGAAGCGGAAGTTCAGCGGCACCGGGATGAGCCCGGTCGCGAGGCACGCGAAGAGCGTGATTAGGAACTCCGGACGGTTGTGCAGGAGGATCGCTACCACGTCGCCGGAGCGCAGGCCCTGTCGCGCGAACGTGCCCGCGAGCGCTCCCGCCTCCCGGGAGAGGCGCTCGTAGGTCCAGCTGTCATCCGGGGTGCGGATCGCGATGCGCTCGGGCAGGGAGCGCGCGACGGCCTGCCAGAGATCTGCGTAGTGTGCGCGCATCCGTCAGCCCTGCGGCGGCCCGGAGTGCTGGGCGTCGGCGGAGAGCTCCTCGCGCCAGGCGTCGTCGAGCTGCGCGGCGGTCCAGCCTCCGTCGTGGTCGAGCGTCCGCAGCGCCGCGGGGTGGGCGTACAGCGTCAGCCGGTCGCCGCCGATCCCGATCGCCTGGCCGGTGACCTCGGCGGACGCGTCGGAGGCCAGCCAGACGATCAGCGAGGCGACGTCCTCGGGGGTGCCGAGCGCGTGGTCGCGGCGGTACTCGACCGGGATGTCCCCGCCCGCGACGTAGTCCTCGTAGACCTGCGTGTAGGTCGGGATGGTCGCGGTCATGGGGGAGAGGGCCGTCGGGATCACGGCGTTCACGGTGATCCCGGCACGGGCGAGTTCGAGGGACCAGGTGCGTGCCATCGCGACCAGCCCGGCCTTCGCCGCCGCGTAGTTGGTCTGCCCGAAGCTGCCGAACTGCCCGGCGGGGGAGCCGATCAGCACGATGCGTCCGCCCGAACCCTGCGCGCGCATGGCGACCGCGGCGGCGCGTCCGCATGTGAAGGATCCGCGCAGGTGGGTTCCGATCACCGCGTCGAAGTCGTCGTCGTCCATCTTCCACAGCACCCGGTCGCGCAGCACTCCGGCGTTCGCCACGAGGACGTCGATCCGCCCGAAGACGGCGATCGCGGTGGCGACGAGCTCTTCGGCGGTGGTGGTGGGACCGACCGGCCCCACCACCACCGCGGCGCGTCCCCCAGCGCCCTCGATGTCGGCAGCGGTCTGAGCCGCCGTTCCGGCATCGACATCATTGACGACGACGGCGGCCCCGGCCTCCGCCAGGGCGAGCGCGTAGGCCCGACCGAGACTGCGACCGGCGCCGGTGACGATCGCGACCTTGCCGTCCAGGCGGATCGCGCCGCTCATCGGTAGTACCTCAGCACCAGCTCCGCCACGCAGGCGGGTTTCTCGACGCCCTCGATCTCGAACGTCACGGGCACCTCCAGCTGCCACCCGCCGCCGACGTCCGTCACGGCGGCGACCCGCCCGCGCAGACGGATACGGGATCCGACGGGAACGGGAGCCGGGAAGCGGACCCTGTTCATGCCGTAGTTGATCCCCATGCTCGCGCCGGAGACCTCGAACACCTGGCGCATGAGCGGGACCACGAGGCTCAGCGTGAGCAGGCCGTGCGCGATGCGCGTGCCGAACGGCGTGGTCGCGGCGAAGTCCTCGTCGACGTGGATCGGGTTGTCGTCGCCGGACACCACGGCGTAGAGATCCACCTCCTCCTGGGTGACCTCGCGCCATGAGGACGGTCCGAACTCGGCCCCCTCGAGGCCGGGCAGATCCTCGACGGTCACGGAGACATCCGCAGCAGTCATGGCACTCCTTCTCGCTTCATCGCTTCGTCGCTTCGTGCGGAGCACGGAGGCCACATCGCCTCGGTTTCAGGTTACCTGAAATAATGGAGCGAAGGGAAGGGGAATTTCGGACGCCGCCCGGAAACGGGCGGCTCCGGCCCTGAGGCGCCGCGAACGTCCGTGCCCGCCGGTACGCTGGATCCATGCCCGCACCGCGCTCGTCCTCCGCCGCACGCCGGGGAGGCAAGGCGACGAACATCCCGCAGGTGTCGTGGCGCGAGCCGCGACCGGCGCCGATCGTCCTCGTGTCGGGGCCGGAGGAGATCTGCGCGGAGCGGGCGATCGCGGGGGTGCGCGCCTACCTGCGCGCGGAGGATCCGGCGCTCGAGGTCAGCGACCTGCGGGCCGACGACTACGAGGGCGGCAGCCTGCTCGCGCTCGCCTCGCCGTCGCTGTTCGGCGAACCGCGCCTTCTGCGCATCTCCGGCGTCGAGCGCTGCACCGACGCGTTCCTCGCCGAGGCCGTCGCGTATCTCGAGCACCCGCAGGAGGGGGCGACGGTCGTGCTCCGGCACACCGGAGCGACCGTGCGCGGCAAGAAGCTGCTCGACGCGATCCGCGCCGGCACGGGCGGCGGGATCGAGATCGCCTGTCCCGCGATCAAGCGCGACGACGAGAAGGCCGACTTCGCCGCGGGCGAGTTCCGCGCCGTCGGACGCCGGATCCAGCCGCAGGCACTGCGGGCGCTGGTCTCCGCGTTCTCCGACGACATCACCGAGCTCGCTGCCGCCTGCCAGCAGCTCATCAACGACGTCCAGGGCGACGTCACGCCCGACGTCGTCGAGCGCTACTACGGGGGACGCGTCGAGGTCTCCGCCTTCGTCGTCGCCGACACCGCCATCGCCGGACGCCTGGGCGATGCGCTCATCGCCCTCCGGCACGCGCTGGCGTCCGGCGCGGATCCCGTGCCGATGGTCGCCGCGTTCGCGATGAAGCTGCGATCGATGGCGCGGGTGGCCGGATCCAGGGAGTCCAATGCGGCTCTCGCGTCCCGGCTCGGGATGAAGGACTGGCAGGTGGACCGCGCCCGCCGCGACCTGAGCGGCTGGAACGAGCGCAGCCTGGGCCTCGCGATCCAGGCCACCGCACGCGCAGATGCGGACGTCAAGGGCGCGGCCCGCGACCCGATCTTCGCGCTCGAGCGCATGATCACCGTGATCGCGACCCGCGCGCCCTACGGCGAAGCCGTCCGCTGACGCCGCGCGGGAACCCTCTCCGTATGGGGCGCATCCTCACGTTTTGGGGCGCGTTCTCGTGTTTTGGGGCGTGTCAGGCCACGATTCGCAGGCGGCACGCGCCCCGAACCGGGGAAGTGCGCCCCGAACCGGGGAAGTGCGCCCCAAACCCCGGGCTTGCGTCCCAATCCCGGGGGAGACCCCGAGGGTTGTGTCGGGTCGTCCCCGGCGCGGTTTGGGGCGTGTCCTCGTGTTTTGGGGCGTGTCAGGCCACGATTCGGCGGCGGGGTGCGCCCCAAAACGGGGTAGTGCGCCCCGAACCAGCTCGATCCGGACGACGGGCCCGGAGAGGGGATCCCGGGGACGGCGAAGGCCCGCTCCCAGAGGGAACGGGCCTTCGTCAGAGTCGGATCCGGCTCAGAGAGCGGAGACCTGCTTCGCGATCGACGACTTGCGGTTCGCGGCCTGGTTCGAGTGGATGACACCCTTGCTGACGGCCTTGTCGAGCTTCTTCGACGCGGCCTTCAGGGCGGCCTCGGCGGCGGCCTTGTCGCCACCGGCGATGGCCTTGCGGGTGTTGCGGACGGCGGTCTTCAGCTCGCTCTTGACGGCCTTGTTACGCTCGCGCGCCTTCTCGTTGGTCTTGTTGCGCTTGATCTGCGACTTGATGTTCGCCACGGATGGAACCTTCGTTCGAGTGATGGATGGTCATGCCGGCCTGGCGGTAGAGGGGCGCCTCCGGCAGCGTGCAGGGGTGGGACCTGGCACGCAAGCCAATCACCGATCTTATCAGGGATCCGACCTGATGCCGAACCGGCGGATCCGAGCCCGGCGGGTTCGGCATCACCGTGGGACGCGGTCTCGTTTCTCATGACACGGCGTCGCGTCCGGGGCGAGGTGTCGGTGTAGGGTGTGCACGCTGGCGAAGGACCCGAAGGAGTCGTCCATGCCCGAATCCGTCACCGCCGACGTACCTCCCCTGGATCGCGCGCTGCTGCGCCGGCTGCGATTCTCCGCCGCGACGGCGGCCTTCCAGATCGAGGGGGCGAGAGACGAGGACGGACGCGGCAGATCCATCTGGGACGACTTCGTCGAGACGCCGGGCCGCGTGCGCGATGGCAGCACGGCGGATCCGGGCCCCGACAGCTACCACCGCGCCGACGAGGACGTCGCACTCCTGGCGCGGTTGGGCGTCGACGAGTACCGGTTCTCGATGTCGTGGGTGCGCGTGCTCCCCGACGGCCGTCCGAGCCCGCAGGGGCTCGCCTACTACGACCGCCTCGTCGATCGCCTCCTCGACGCCGGGATCACTCCGACGCCGACGCTGTACCACTGGGATCTGCCGTCCCGGCTCGAGGAGACCGGCGGCTGGCTGAACCGTTCGACCGCGGAGCGTTTCGCGCAGTACACCGAGGTGGTCGCCGACGCGCTCGGCGATCGGGTGCGGCAGTGGTACACGATCAACGAGCCGGTCTCCACGACGCTGCAGGGCTACGCGATCGGCGAGCTCGCCCCCGGCCGCACGCTGCTCTTCGACGCGCTGCCGACCGTGCATCACCAGCTGCTCGCGCACGGGTACGCGGCGCGGATCCTGCACGCGCGCGGCGCGACCAGCGTGGGCATCGTGAACAACCACACCCAGGTGCTGCCCGCGTCCGAGTCCGAGGCCGACCAGCAGGCCGCCTACGTCTACGACCTCATCCACAACCGGATGTACGCGGATCCGGTTCTGCTCGGCCGCTATCCCGACCTCGAGCCGCTCGGCGTCACGCTGCCGATCCAGGACGGAGACCTCGCTCTGATCGGCGCCCCCTGCGAGCTGTACGGCGTGAACTACTACAACCCGACGACCGTGGCCGCGTCCGCGGGGCCGGTGCCGTTCGAGGTCGTGCCGACGCCCGGCGCGCCCGTGACCGGCTTCGGGCCGCTGTGGCCGATCGTGCCCGAGGCGCTGACGGCGTTCCTCGTCGACGCGAAGGAGCGCTACGGCGCGGCACTGCCGCCGGTGGTGATCGCAGAGAACGGCGCGTCGTTCCCGGAGCCCGAGCACGTGGACGCACCGATCGACGATGCCGCCCGCATCTCCTATCTGCACGGTCACATCGCCGCGGTGCTCGCGGCGATGCGCGCCGGGGTGCGGGTGGATGCGTACGCCGTGTGGTCGCTGCTGGACAACTTCGAATGGGCCGACGGGTACACCCAGCGCTTCGGCCTCGTGCACGTCGACATGGCGACGGGGCGGCGCACCCCGAAGGCCTCCTACGCCTGGTACCGCGCGCTCATCGAGGAGGCCCGCTCGTGACCGAACCTTCCGGCGCATTCGTCGCGAGCGCGGCGAAGCGGGTCGGCCCGCTCTGGATGACGCTGTTCACCCTCGCCTGGCTCGCGATCTGGACCGTCCAGCTCACACCCATCCAGCTCCTGCTCCCGCTGCAGCTGGACACGGGCGCCCCGGGTGAGAACTGGATCGCCGGCGTCGTGTGGGCGGGCGTCGTGCTGTCGGTGGGCGGGCTCGTCGGCATCATCGCCGCGCCCGTGTCCGGCCGCTGGTCCGACCGCACCCGCTCACGATGGGGTCGCAGGAGGCCGTGGGCGATCGGCGGATCCTTGCTCGCGGCGGTCGGACTCGTACTCACGGGCGCGGTGTCCGGACCCGTCGCGGTCGGGGGCGCCTGGATCGTCGTCTCGGTCGGGGTCTCGGTCGCCTCGGCGGCGCTCACAGCGATGATCGCCGACCAGCTCACCACCCAGCGCGGCGCGGCCTCCGCCGCGGCGAGCTCGGCGCAGGCGGTCGGCATCGTGGTCGGCGTGGGAGCCGTCGTGCTGATCGGACTGAACGTGGAGCAGTCGTACTACCTGCTCGCGGCGATCATCGCGGTGATCGGGACGGGCACCGCGCTGCTCCTGCCGGACGCCCCCGCGCACGAGCTCGCCCTTCCCGCCCCGCGCACGGCCGCCCGGACGGCGTCGTGGCGGGATCGTGACTTCCTGTGGCTGCTCATCAGCCGCTTCACGGTGAACATCGGCAACGCCTTCGGCACCTCTCTGCTGCTGTTCTTCCTGCTCTACGGCGTCCGGGTCCCGTCGGCCGCGGCCCAGGACGACCTCCTCGTCCTGATCGTCATCTACACGGTGTTCGTCGTGATCGCCTCGATCGTCGCCGGCATCCTCTCCGACCGAGCATCGGCGAGTCCGCTGCGCCGCCGCCGCACCATCACCGCGATCTCCGCGGTCGTGCAGGCGGTCTCCGGGGTGGTGATCCTGATCAGCCCCTCGTTCGAGATGACCGCGGTCGCCGCCGGCATCATGGGCGCGGGCTACGGCGCATACATGGCGGTGAGCCTGGCGTTCGCGACGGATCTGCTCAAGGATCCGGACGATCATGCCCGCGACCTCGGACTCGTCAACGTCTCCGCGCAGCTCGGGCAGCTGCTGGGCCCGCTGCTCGGTGCCGGCCTCGTCGCCCTGGTCGGCGGATTCTGGCTGCTGTTCGCCGCCGCGGCCGTGCTCTCGGTCGTGGGGGCGGCGATGACCTACGCGGTCAGGGCCGCGTCTCCAGCGTCGCCAGAGCCACCTGCAGGACCGCGTTGAACACCCGGGGGCGCATCGCGGTCACGAGGTGCGTCGTGCGGGGCACGATGATGAACTCCGCCTCCGGTGCGAGCCGGCGGTACAGCGTCTCGTGCGTGCGGAGCTGGTCGAACTGCCCGTTCACGAACCACGTCGGCACCGCGATCCGGGGGACGGCGGAGACGAGGTCCAGCTCGGCGAGGGAGCGCAGCGCGTCGTCCTGCGCCGCCATGGCGTAGCCTCCCGCGCCGAAGTCCTCGCGGGTCGAGGCGGGGAGCGTCGCGTCCAGCACCTGTCGGCTCAGCCACAGACCGCGATCCGGCATCGCGTTCAACGCGCCCGCGAGCATGCGATAGGCGGCGAGCCCCGCACCGCGGGGGAGCGCGGTGCACGAGGCGCCGATGAAGCCGGCGACCGGCGGCGCGGGCTCTGCACCGGCGTACGCGGTCGACAGCAGCCCGCCCATCGAGTGGCCCACGAGCAGCACGGGCCCTTCGGCGTCCCGCACCGCGGCGTCGATCGTGCGCATCGCCTCGTCGAGCGAGAACGGCTCGTCCCTGCGCGTCCCGTGACCCGGGAGGTCGACGGCGACCGCGGGGTTCCCCCGGTCGGCGAGGAACTCCTCCTGCGCGCGCCACATCGTGGCGGAGGTGCGGATCCCGTGCACGAGCACGACCGAGACCGGCGGAACCGTGTCGGGGGAGCGGCGCATGCGCGTCAGTCTAGGCGCGGACTGTCCGCGCGGACGACGAAGCGGGGCCGGTGGCGAACCACCGACCCCGCTCCGGTATCGCGGGTGCTTACTTCTCCCAGCCCACGTTCTCCACCGGCAGCACGCCGTAGAGGTCGAGACCGACGTAGGTCTCCGGGGTCAGGTTGGCGAGGCCCTTCTTGACGGCCATGATCTCGGGACCGTTGTAGAGCGGGATGACGCCCCAGGTCTCCTTGATGATCTCCGGCTCGAGCTTCATCGCCGCAGCGGTCCAGGCGTCAGCCGTGGTCTGCGACTCGACGTCGCTCTTGATCTTGTCGTCGATCGCCTTGGTGCTGGTGCCCGACAGGTTCAGCTGGCTGTCCGAGCAGTACATCTGGCAGAACCAGGCCGGACCGAACGGGTCGGAGTCCGTGAAGCGCAGGCTCACGGCGTCCCAGTTCTTCGTGGTCAGGTCGGTCGAGAAGTTCGCCGACGGGCGGGTCTCGATCTTCAGGTCGATGCCGACCGCCTTCTCCTGCTGCTGCAGCGCCTTGGCGAGTGCGGCCTGGACGGGGCTGTCGCTGAACACGGGGTACGTGACGGACAGCTTGACGCCGTCCTTCTCGCGGATGCCGTCCGAACCGGCCTTCCAGCCGGCGTCGTCGAGGATCTTCTTCGCGCCGTCGACGTCGAACTTCAGGCCGGCGGTCTTGAAGGAGTCCTCATAGCCCTTCTGGAAGGAGTAGAGGATCAGCGAGCCGGCGGCCGGCTCGCTGTAGTTCAGGCCGTTCCACGCGATCTTCTTCTGCTGGTCGATGTCGATCGCCGAGAAGAAGGCCTGACGCACCTTCGGGTCCTTCAGCTGCGGCTTGTCACCGTCCAGCATGATGATCGTCTTCGCGGTCTGCTGCGCGCGACGGATCACGGTGTCCTTGACGCCCTGGACCTGCTTGACGGCGTCGGCCGAGCCGGTCTCGACCTGGTCGAGCTCACCGTTCTTGTAGGCGTTCAGCGAGGCCGCACGATCCATTCCGGTGAACGTGACCTTGTCGAGCATGGGCTTGTCGCCCCACCACTTCTCGTTCGGCTCGAAGGTGACCTTCTGGCCGTTCACGTCGTAGTTGGTGAGCTTGTACGGGCCGGCGCCCCACTCGGGGTGCGCGTTGCCGTTGAACGCATCGTTGTAGAGCTCGGGCGTGTTCACCTTCGGGTGCAGGAGACCCGTGAGGAACGGCATGGCCGGCCAGGCGAACTCGCGGTTGAACGTCACGATGACGTCCTTGTCGGTCGCGCCCTTGGTGACGGACTCGATGTCCTTGTAGCCGTCGGTGGCGTTCGCCTTGAAGTCCGGGTTCGACCCGTTGTTGTCCTTCCAGGTGGTCTCGAACGCGGTCCAGTCGATCGGCGTGCCGTCGTTCCAGACGGCCTTGTCGTTCACCTTCATGGTGACGACGGTCTTGCCGTCCTTGACCGTGGTGTCCCACTTGTCGAGGTAGGCGGGGTTCGCCTTGACGGTGCCGTCCGGATCCATGAGGAAGACCTGCGGCATGTACCACGCCGCGAGGCGTGCGGTGTCTGCGGACGCGTCACCGCTGAACGAGTTCATCTGCGGCGGGACCTCGGCGGTCCAGAAGTGCGCCTCGCCACCCTGCTTGAGGTTCTCGCGCGGCTGCGGGTTGTAGTCCGCGGTCTTGGTCGTGGAGGGCTTGTCGGTGCTCCCGGTACCCGCGTTGCCCGCCGAGCAACCGCTGATGGCGATCGCCAGCGCGCTGCCGAGGGCGACGACGCCCCACAGCTTGTGCTGCTTCTTCATGGTTCTCCTTCTATTGCCTTTCGGCTCTTTGGGGACAGACACAGTTAACCGGCATGAACCAGATTCGCCGGAGGCGACCCGATACCGTTATTGATTCGATGTCAACGGAAGTGGCACGCGTTGGCGTGCGCATCGGATCCCCGGAGCGCGGGCGCCTCGGTCTCGCAGCGCGCCTGCTGCTCCGGCGGGAGCATCTTGTACAGCGGGCAGCGCGAGGTGAACGAGCAGCCGTCACGGCGGTCCGTGGGGCTCGGCAGGTCTCCCTGCAGCACGATCCGCTCGCGCGTGCGCTCGATGTCGGGATCCGGCACCGGGATGGCCGAGAGCAGCGCCTGCGTGTACGGGTGCTGGGGGCTGTCGAAGATCGCGTCCACGTCGCCGTGCTCGACGAACTCGCCGAGATACATGACGCCGACGCGGTCGGCGATGTGCCGGACCACGGACAGGTCGTGCGCGACGAACAGGTAGGACAGGCCGAGCTTGACCTTGAGCTCGTCGAGCAGGTTGATCACGCCGGCCTGGATCGACACGTCGAGCGCCGACACCGGCTCGTCCAGGACCACGATCTTCGGGTTGGTCGCGAGCGCGCGGGCGATGCCGATGCGCTGACGCTGACCGCCGGAGAAGGCGCCGGGGAACCGGCTCGCGTGCGCCGGGTCCAGGCCCACGAGGTCCATGAGCTCGTCCACCCGCGCGTCGGCCTCCGCCCGCGGAACGCCGATCGCACGCAGCGGCTCCGCGATCACGTCCGCCACGGTGAGTCGCGGGTCGAGGGCGCCCATCGGGTCCTGGAACACGATCTGCAGATCGCGACGGACGGTGCGCTCCGCCTTGCCGCCGCGCAGCGAGGACACGGGCGTGCCCGCGATCGTGATCTCGCCGTCCGTCTGCTTCACGAGATCCATGATCTGCAGCAGCGTCGTGGTCTTGCCGCAGCCCGACTCGCCGACGATCGCCATGGTCTCGCCCTCGCGGATGTCGAAGGTGAGCCCCTTGACCGCGTGCACTTCGCCGACCTTGCGCTTGAGGAAGGCGCCCCGGGTGAGCGGGAACGTCTTCTGCATGTTCCGGACGTCGAGCGTGACGGGCCGGTCCTCGCGGGGCACGCGGTCCAGTGCGCTCGTCGGAAGCTCCGGCACGGGATACACCGGCGCGGCGCCGATCATCCCGTCCTCGATCTCGTCGGCGCGGACGCACGCCACCAGGTGGGCGCCGCCCCCGGCCGTCGCGATCGGGCGGAGCTCGGGCTCGCGGACGCGGCAGGCCTCCGTCGCGATCGGGCACCGTGCCACGAAGGGGCACTCGTCGGGGAGGTTCACGAGCAGGGGCGGGTTGCCCTTGATCGGCACCAGCGGCGTCTTCTCCGCCTTGTCCACGCGCGGGATCGCCCCCAGGAGGCCGATCGAGTACGGCATCCGGGTCTCGTGGAACAGTTCGCGCACGGGCGCCTGCTCGACGGGCTTGCCGGCGTACATCACCAGCACGTCGTCGGCGGTCTTCGCGACCACGCCCATGTCGTGCGTGATCATGATGACCGCGGCGCCGGTCTCCCGCTGCGCGGTCGCGATGAGATCGAGGATCTGGGCCTGGATCGTGACGTCGAGGGCCGCGGTGGGCTCGTCCGCGATGATCAGCTTCGGATTGTTCGCCATCGCGATCGCGATGACGACGCGCTGGCGCATGCCGCCCGAGAACTCGTGCGGGAACGACTTCATCCGTCGCTCCGGGGTCGGGATGCCGACCATGCGCAGCAGCTCGACGGCGCGCGCGTTCGCATCCGCGTTCGACATGCTGCGGTGCGCCGTGAGCGCCTCGACGAGCTGATCGCCGACCGTGTAGACGGGCGTGAGCGAGGTCAGCGGATCCTGGAAGATCATCGCGATCCCGTTGCCGCGCAGTGCGGACAGCTCCTTGTCGCTCTTGCCGACGAGCTCGATGCCGTCGAACATGATGGAGCCGGTGACCTTGGCGTTGTCGTCGAGAAGCCCCATGACGGCGAGCGACGTGACGGACTTGCCGGATCCGGACTCGCCCACGATGCTGAGCGTGCGACCGGGTTCGAGGTCGAAGGAGACGCCGCGGACGGCGTCGACGCGGCCGGCCTCGGAGGCGAAGCTGACGTGCAGGTCGCGGACGGAGAGAAGAGGAGCGGTCATGCGCGGCCTCCCGCCGCCGAGGTGGGATCGAGCGCGTCGCGCAGGCCGTCGGCGATGAGTGCCATCGAGACGGTGAGCAGCGTGAGCGCGAGCGCGGGGAAGTAGAAGGTCCACGGGGCGCTAGAGAGCGAGTTCGCGCCGATGCCGATGAGGGATCCGAGCGAGACATCGGGGATCTTCACGCCGAAGCCGATGAAGGACAGGCCCGTCTCGGTGATGACGGCGCCGACGACGCCGAGCGTGAAGTTGATCACGAGCAGCGAGCCGATGTTCGGCAGCAGGTGGCGGAGCACGATCTTCATGCCGGGGACGCCCATGTAGCGCGCCGCGTGCACGTACTCGCGCTCGCGCAGCGAGAGCGCCATGGTCCAGATGACCCGCGCGGGGAAGAACCAGCTGATGAAGATCATCGCCGCCGAGATCACGCGCCAGTCGCCGCCCGCGTTGGAGGACACCAGGGCGAGGATCAGGAACGTCGGCACGACCATGAGGAAGTGGATGATCAGGAGGATGATCCGCTCGGTCGTGCCGCCGAAGTAGGCGGCTGCGGTGCCGACGATCGCGGAGATCACCGTGGTGCCGATCGAGACCGTGAGCGCGATCATCAGCGAGCGCTGCAGGCCCACCGCGGTCTGCGCGAACAGATCGCCGCCGTCGGCAGCGGTGCCGAACCAGTGGGTGCCGTCGGGCGGGGTGCCGAGCGCCAGGAAGTCCAGCTCGCTGAAGCTGAAGTGCGCGATGAGCGGCCCCACGGCGGCGAACAGCACCAGGAAGGCGAAGACGAACACTCCACCGACCGCGGGGCGGTTGCGCACGAAGCGGCGGTAGTACAGCCGGAACGTGCCGATCCGCTTGCGCGGGATGCGCGCGGCGGTGGTGTCGGGCCCGACAGGGGGCTGGACGGTTGCGGAAGTCATGTCAGCTCACCCTCACTCGCGGATCGAGGACCACCACGGCGACGTCGGCGAGGATCGCGCCGATCGCCGTGAGCACGGCGGTGAAGGCGGCGATGGCCACCACTCCGTGCACGTCGTTCGTGCCGATGGTCTGCACGAAGTACCGGCCCATGCCGTTCCACGCGAAGATCGTCTCGGTCAGCACGGCGCCGGTGAAGACGGTCGGGATGCTGAACGCCAGCTGCGTCGCGACCGGGATCAGGGACGTGCGCAGCGCGTGCTTGCGGATCGCCTGCTGCTTGGTGAGGCCCTTGGCCCGTGCGGTGCGCACGTAGTCGGCCTTGATGTTGTCCAGCAGGAGCGAGCGCTGCAGGAAGTGATAGCTCGAGTAGCCGATGAACACCAGTGCGATCGTCGGCAGCACGAGATGCTGCAGAGAATCGATCAGGACGGGGAAGAAGCCCGTCACCCCATCGCTGGAGGCGCCGGTGACGTAGAAGAGGCGGAAGCCGAGCGCGTCGTTGATCGCGATCGCGCCCAGGACGATGCCGAGGGCCGCGACGATGATCGGGATGTTCATCGTGACGATCGAGATGCCCTGCCAGACCCGGTCCGCGACCTTGTACTGGCGCGAGGCGGTGTAGACGCCGATCGCGATGCCGAGGACGGCCGCGATGATCGTCGCGCCGAGCACGAGCTCGCCGGACACCCACATGCGGTAGGCGATCTGGCTGTTCACCGACTGGCCGGTGGGGCTCACGCCCCAGTTCCAGTGCAGGACGATGTCCGAGAACCAGCCCCACCAGCGCTGCAGCAGCGGCGTGGTGTCGCTGAGGTGGCGGGGTTCGAGGAGGCGATTGATCTGGTCCTCGCTCAGCGGAGGGCGACGTCCGACGTAGTTGCTGCGGGGATCGAGGAAGGCCCACGCGAGGAAGTACGTGACATTTGTCGCCACCACGATCATGAGGAGCCAGCCGAGAGCTCGGCGCAGCAGGTACTTGATCAAGATGGTGTTCTCTCTCTTGTCACAGACGCGGCGCGGGATCTCCGACGCAGCGCTGGGTCGATGCCATATCAACACGACCCGAACCGGTGACACGGTGCTCCGACCTGCGCAGCGCGGGACGGAGTGCAGTCACCGCTGAGACCCGGTTCCGGGGCGCGGCAACTTCGCGAGACTATCACCGGCCGGAGGCGATGGGGGATGAGGCACGCCTCACCCGGGGCGTCGACCCGGCCGAAATGGCGCACGGGGCGGCCGCGCCGGGCGCTCCCGTAGAATCGTCGGGATACCCGGTTCCGTCCGGGCCAGCCCGATCCGCTCGCCGGACCCCGCATCGTTCAGGACCCCATGTCACCTCGCGCCCTCACTCCGCTGCAGCCGTCCGTCACGCCCCCGCAGCAGATCCGCAACTTCTGCATCATCGCCCACATCGATCACGGCAAGTCGACCCTGGCCGACCGGATGCTCCAGATCACCGGCGTGGTGTCGGACCGCGACATGCGCGCCCAGTACCTGGACCGCATGGACATCGAGCGCGAGCGCGGCATCACGATCAAGAGCCAGGCCGTGCGCATGCCGTGGCAGATCGACGGCGAGACGTTCGCGCTGAACATGATCGACACGCCGGGGCACGTCGACTTCACGTACGAGGTGTCCCGCTCGCTCGCGGCGTGCGAGGGCGCCATCCTCCTGGTCGACGCGGCGCAGGGCATCGAGGCGCAGACGCTCGCCAACCTGTACCTCGCGCTCGAGAACGACCTCACGATCATCCCGGTGCTCAACAAGATCGACCTCCCCGCCGCCGAGCCGGAGAAGTACGCGAAGGAGCTGGCCGATCTCATCGGCGGCAGCCCCGATGACGTGCTGCGCGTCTCGGGGAAGACGGGTGCGGGCGTCGAGGACCTGCTGGACCGCCTCGTGCAGGAGATCCCGGCTCCCGTCGGCGACGCGGAAGCCCCGGCCCGCGCCATGATCTTCGACTCCGTGTACGACGCCTATCGCGGCGTCGTCACCTACGTGCGCATGGTGGACGGCAAGCTCACGCCGCGCGAGCGGATCCAGATGATGTCGACGGGCGCCAACCACGAGCTGCTCGAGATCGGCGTCTCCAGCCCGGAGCCCGTGCCCGGCAAGGGCCTCGGCGTCGGCGAGGTGGGCTACCTCATCACGGGCGTGAAGGACGTACGCCAGTCGAAGGTCGGCGACACGATCACGACCGCGCGCAAGCCGGCGACCGACGCCCTGGCCGGCTACACCGACCCGAAGCCCATGGTGTTCAGCGGCATCTACCCGATCGACGGCAGCGATTACGCCGAGCTGCGCGAGGCGCTCGACAAGCTCAAGCTCTCCGATGCGTCGCTGCAGTACGAGCCGGAGACCTCGGTCGCGCTCGGCTTCGGCTTCCGCTGCGGATTCCTGGGCCTGCTGCACCTGGAGATCATCACGGAGCGCCTCTCCCGCGAGTTCGGGCTCGACCTCATCACGACCGCGCCGAGCGTGATCTACGAGGTCCTCACCTCCGACACGGGGGAGACGGTCACCGTCACGAACCCCAGCGAGTACCCGGACGGTCGGATCGGATCCGTCTCCGAGCCCATGGTGAAGGCGGCCATCCTGCTGCCCAAGGACTACGTCGGCACCGTCATGGAGCTCTGCCAGTCCCGCCGCGGATCGCTGCTCGGCATGGAGTACTTCTCCGAGGAGCGCGTCGAGCTGCGCTACAACATCCCGCTCGGCGAGATCGTGTTCGACTTCTTCGATCAGCTGAAGTCCAAGACGCAGGGCTACGCCTCGCTCGACTACGAGCCGGCGGGCTCGCAGGAAGCCGATCTCGTGAAGGTCGACATCCTGCTGCAGGGCGAGAAGGTCGACGCGTTCAGCTCGATCGTGCACCGCGACAAGGCGTACGCCTACGGCACGATGATGGCCGAGCGGCTGCGCAAGCTCATCCCTCGCCAGCAGTTCGAGGTGCCGATCCAGGCCGCGATCGGCGCGCGCATCATCGCCCGCGAGACGATCCGCGCCATCCGCAAGGACGTGCTCGCCAAGTGCTACGGCGGCGACATCACCCGCAAGCGCAAGCTCCTCGAGAAGCAGAAGGAGGGCAAGAAGCGCATGAAGATGGTCGGTCGCGTCGAGGTCCCCCAGGAGGCGTTCATCGCCGCGCTCTCGGGAGACGTCGAGGGCAAGGACAAGAAGTAGGCCGCAGGCCTCAGCCGCCGGCGACGGCGCGGCGGAGCTCCCCGACCAGGGCGTTCCTCGTGCCCGCGGGGATGCGCTCGGTCGCGACCATCGTCAGCGGGAGCGGCGCGGGAGCCGGCAGGTCGAGCTCGCGGAGCTGCGACTCGGTCCGATGGAAGGTCGGCAGCGCCGTGATCCCCGCGCCGGAGCGCACGGCCGCGAGCACGCTGGACAGATCGAGGCACTCGCGCACGACCGTGCGTCGCGCGCCCGCCGGAGCGGCGAGGATCGCGTCGCGCAGAGTGCACGGCGGCGAGAAGACGACCAGTCCGGCGTCGGCGGCGGCTCCCGCGGCCCCGAACCAGGCGAGCCGCACCGGACCGATGTCGATGCGGCCGGGCCCGAGGTCGCCGTAGCCGAGCACGACGTCGGCCGTGTGCGCGCGGACGAAGCGGCGCAGGCTGTCGGTGCGGTGGAACCGGAACCGGACCCTCCGCTCGGGGTGGCGCTCGGCGAGCACCCGCGTGACCGTCTGCAGGATCGAGGCGTTGGCCATGTCGGTCGACGCGACCACGATGTCCTCTCCTGACGTCCCGACGATCCGGTCGAGGGCCTCGTCGTGCAGCGCGACGATGCGGTGCGCGTCACGCACGAGCGACTCCCCGGCGACGGTGAACGCGATGCTGCGCCCGCGGCGCTCGACGAGCGGCAGGCCGAGAGCGGCTTCGAGACGGCGCAGGTGGGCCGAGACCGTGGGCTGGGAGAGGTGCAGCGCTGCCGCGGCCCGGCCGACGCCCGCGAAGGCGGCGACGGCGATGAGGCTGCGCAGCTCGGCGATCTCCATGCTGCTCATGGATCCATCCTGCGTCACCGCGACCGCGCCTGCGTGTATCCATCAGGATTCGTGATGAGATGCACGGGCCTCGGCGGCGAGCGACGAATCTGGCGGCATGACCAGAACGACCGTCGCCGTCTCCGCGTGCACCATGGTCGCGCTCTACGCGACGAACTATGCGCTGACCTCGCTCGCCCTGCGCACGATGAGCCCGTTCCTGCTGCTCCTGCTGCGATTCGCCCTCTCCGTGCTCGTGCTGCTCGTAGTGTGCGCCGTGCTCCGCACGCCGATTCCGCGAGGACGTCTCCTGGCGGTCGCTGCGGGCGCCGGTCTGCTGTCGCAGGGCGGACAGTTCGTCGGCACCTACTGGGCGCTCGGGCACGGCGTGGGCGCGGGTTTCACGGCGCTCGTCATCGCGATGAACCCGGTCGTCACGGCGTTGCTGTCGCGGCTGATCCTGCGCCGGCGCGCCTCGCGCAGGGCTCTGGCGTCGACCGCGCTCGGCGCGGCGGCGGTGATCATCGCCTGCCTGCCGATCGTGCTCGAGGATCCGCGGATCGGTCCCGTCATCCTCGCCGTGGGCGGATCGCTCCTGGCGGTCTCGCTCGGAGCCCTCTGGCAGGGACGGTCGCTGGGCCAGGTCCATCCCGCGATGTTCACCCTGATCGGCGTCGTCGTCTCCGCGCCGGTCGCGGGCGCTCTGGCGCTGACGGAACCCGCGCGTCCGCCGGCGGGCCTCGCGTCCTGGATGCTGCTCGGCGGGATCGTCGCGATCGGCCTGGGCGGCACCGTGCTCTATTCAGCTCTCGTGCGCGCGGTCGGCGCCGATGCCGCGTCGATCCTGTTCAGCGTCATCCCCGCGGCCACGGCCGTCGCGGCGTTGATCGTGCTGGGGGAGCCGCTCTCCGTGGCGGGCGTGATCGGGCTGGCGCTCGGGGCCTCGGCGTCGGTGCTGCGACTCGGTGACAACCGCCCGCCCTCGGCGGATCCGAGCGCCCTCGGGGCGGAGGAAGGATCGCGCGCGCCCGCGCGAGCAGCATCCCAGCCTTAGGGGAACCTGGATGAGTCCTTCGGGCTCGGCCAGTAGTCTGGTTGTCATGCGTCGCGGGACATTCCGAGAAGGAACGGTGGACTATGCCGCCGTGGGGGCGACCCACGCGCCCGACCTGATGCAGTATCCGCCGGAGCGCAGCGTGCCCGCGGAGGAGTCGTGGCGGCTCGGCAGCGGCGAGGAGCGGTTCCGCACCGCCGGCGACGCCCTGCTCTCCTGGACGGCGCAGCGTGCGGCGGGTCTCCAGCTCACGGACGTGCGTCCGGCCTCGAGTCCCGGCTACGCGGGGGTCAGCTTCGACGCGGAGGGCGCTCCGATCGCCCCGAGTCATACCGAGGTCGAGCCTCGCTACGACGAGGACGGGACGCCCTGGGCGGGACCGGGGATGACGCTGAAACTGCACGGCAGGGTCTCCGGCATGCGCGCGGACGCCGAGCTGCGGGTGATCTCGGTCACCGAGCAGACGCACCGGATCGGCTTCGTGCTGGGCACCGTAGCCGGATCCGTGGTGAGCGGCGAGGAATCGTTCGACATCGAGTGGAACGACGCCGACGAGGTGTGGTTCACCGTGCGTGCCTTCGACCGCCCCAACAGCTTCCTGTACCGGACCCTCCCGTATCTGGTGAAGCGCCGCCGTCGGGAGCTCTTCGCCCGGTATCTGCGCGCGATCTCCCCGCTGTACGCGACGCCCGTCTGATGGTCTCGTCCTGATGGCCGGCCCCCTGCCGCTCGGGGATCCGGCTCCCGCGGACGGCCGGCTGCCCGCCGATCTGCGGATCGACCCGGATGCCGCGTTCTCCGCATACCTGCACGTGCCGTTCTGCCGGGTGCGCTGCGGATACTGCGACTTCAACACCTACACCGCGTCCGAGCTGCGCGGGGCGCGCCAGGACGCGTACGCCGACACGCTGATCCAGGAGATCGTCCTCGCTCGCGAGGTGCTCGCCGAGCGCGGTCCGCTGCGCCCGCTGAGTACGGTGTTCTTCGGGGGCGGCACGCCCACGCTGCTGCCGGCGGGCGACCTCGGCCGCATGCTCGGCGCCGCGATCGACGCGTTCGGCATCGCCGACCGCGCCGAGGTGACCGTCGAGGCCAACCCCGACACGGTGACGCCCGAGGTCGCCGAGGAGCTCGCGGCGGCCGGCGTGACCCGGATGTCGATCGGCATGCAGTCCGCCGTGCCGCACGTGCTCGCCGCGCTCGACCGCACGCACCGGCCGGAGAACGTGCGCACCGCCGTCGAGGCGGCCCGTGCCGCCGGACTCGCGGTCAGCGTCGACCTCATCTACGGCGCGCCGGGGGAGTCGCTCGAGGACTGGCGCTCCTCGCTGACGACCGCGATCGGGCTGGATCCGGACCACATCTCGGCCTATGCGCTGATCATCGAGGACGGCACCAAGCTCGCCCGCCAGATCCGCCGCGGCGAAGTGCCGGCTCCCGATGACGACCTGCAGGCGGACATGTACGAGCTCGCCGACGGCCTGCTGGGCGAGGCGGGATTCGACTGGTACGAGGTGAGCAACTGGGCGCGCCGGTCCGCGGCGCACGGCGGCGCCGACCAGCGCTCCCGGCACAACATGGCCTACTGGCGGGGCACGGACTGGTGGGGCTTCGGGCCCGGAGCCCACAGCCATGTCGGAGGTCTGCGCTGGTGGAACGTGAAGCATCCCGCCGCGTACGCGCAGCGGCTCGCGGCGGGGGAGTCTCCGGCCGCGGCCACGGAGCGCCCCGACGCCGAGGCCGCGCAGCTCGAGCGGATCCTGCTGCGCTCCCGGATGGCGGAGGGGATGCCCCTCGACGCGATCGCGGCCGACGCGCGCACCAGGGTCGCGGGCCTCATCGCGGACGGCCTGGTCGACCCCGGCGCCGCCCTGCGCGGCATGCTCGTGCTCACGCTGCGCGGACGGCTGCTCGCCGATGCCGTGGTGCGCGCCCTGACCGACTGAGTGCGGCGCGCCGCCGTCAGCCCTTCTCGGCCGGGAGCAGATCCACCACGGCCGTGCGCCGCTGCGGTCCGACGAGGGGGCCCGCGGCGGCGCCGTCGAACAGGGCTGCCGTGCGCTGCGCATCGAACGCCGGCCAGCCGGGATCCCCGTCGCGGATGAAGCGCACCCAGGCGTCGTGCATCGCGGCGGCGAGCGCCTGCGGCGGAGCGGCCCCCGCGATCTTCGCGCTCTCCGGATCGTGGAGGCGGTCGAACACGAACGGGATCTCGAGGGCATGCGCCGCGCGCAGATCGCGCACGGGGCTGGGCCAGGAGAACTCGTACAGGAAGGTCGGGGCGGGGCGGGTGCGGGCGGCCCTCGTGGCCGGGGCGCGCAGCAGGAGATCCGTGGCGAGCTGACCGAACACCTCTCCGGTGCTCGCGCCGGGATGGTCGGCGCGCACGGCTCTGGCGGCCGCGGCAGGGATCCGCAGCGCGAGTCGCGCGAGCAGGAGCTTCGACGGCCGGATGCCCCGCACCGCCTCCGGGGGGAACCAGAGCCGGTACTCGTCGGTGTTGGTGCCGATCAGGAGCGGCACGTCGGCGTCAGCGAGCGCCTCGTGCGGCGACTGCGGCAGCGACGCGGGATCCCGCACGAGCTGGAAGCCGGGGGCTCCGCCGAGCGGGGAGGAGCCGGCGGACTGGGCGCGTCGAGCCTCGAGCAGGGCGTCCGGTGCGAGCGCCGCGAACGCCTCCCGCGTGGCCGCGACCCCGAGCCGCTTCGCGAGCTGGCGGGTCACGCGTCCGCCGTGCTCGGGGGACTGCGCCTCGAGCGGCCCGGACTGCACGATGCCGCCGCGCACCAGCGCCCTCGTGTCCGGTCGCGACAGCAGCGCGGCGACGAGCGCTCCGCCGGCGGACTCGCCCATGAGGGTGATCCGGCCCGGATCGCCGCCGAACGCCGCGATCTCGTCGCGCACCCAGCGCAGAGCCGCCGCGACGTCCTGGAGGCCCAGGTTGCGCGGCGCGTCCGCCAGCACGGAGAAGCCCTCGGAACCCAGCCGGTAGTTGACGCTGACGAACACCACGCCGTCCCGCGCGAACTCGGTGCCGTCGTACATCGACAGCGCCGCCGTGCCGCGCTCCAGGGCGCCGCCGTGGATCCACAGCACCACCGGGGCGCCGTCCGCGCCCGACGGAGACCAGACGTTGGCGGTGAGGATGTCCTCTCCCGCGATGCGGAGGCTGCCGAGTATCTCCGCGGTCGCACCGGCATACGGCAGCTGCGGCGCGGTCGGGCCGAACGCCGCGGCATCGCGCGGTGCGGACCAGGCATCGGCGGGCCGGGGCGAACGGAAGCGGTCTTCTCCGAAGGGCGGCGCCGCGTACGGCACGCCGAGATACCGGTCGATGCCGTCGCTGCGCCGGCCGATCAGCTCGCCGGAGGAGATCCTGGTGCGCACGAGGTCCTGGTCCATGGCCACATCCTAGGGACAGCCGCATCCTCGGCATGTCCGGTCCGCGGTGCTGCGGATCCCCGACATGTCCGGCCCATGAGCCTGTCGAAGGGCCCGGCAGGATAGGATTGGCACTCAGGATGCACGAGTGCCAACGGCGAGGAGGAGCGATGGTCTCAGAACGCGGACTCCAGGTGCTCCGCGCCATCGTCGAGGACTACGTCGAGACGAATGAGCCGGTCGGCAGCAAGTCGATCGTGGAGCGGCACGCGTTCGGCGTGTCCGCCGCGACGATCCGCAACGACATGGCCCAGCTCGAGGACGAGGACCTCATCGCGGCGCCGCACACCTCCTCCGGGCGGGTGCCGACCGACAAGGGCTATCGCGTGTTCGTCGACCATCTCGCGCAGGTGCGGCCGCTCTCGGCGGCCCAGCGCAGTGCGATCACGGCCTTCCTCGCGGATCCCGCCGACCTCGACGACCTCATGGTGCGCACCGTGCGCGTTCTCACGCGGCTCACGGGCCAGGTCGCTCTCGCGCAGTACCCGTCTTTCGCCCGGGCGCACATCACGCACGTCGAGCTCGTCGCCCTCGCCCCGAACCGGCTGCTGATCGTGCTCGTCACCGATGCGGGCGGCGTCTCGCAGCGGATCGTGCCGCTGCCGGTCGAGCTGGACGACTCCGAGCTGGGGATGCTCCGCGCGGTCATCACCGAGCTGCTGACCGGCCGCTCGGTGCGCCGCGGCGCGGAGCGCGTGGAGGCGGCGGCGGACACGTCGTACGGCCCTCGGATCGACGCCGCCCGCGCCGCCGTGCTGCGTGCCGTGGCGGAGGAGCTCGCGGAGTTCCGCCAGGAGCGCCTGGTGATGGCGGGGGCGGCGACCCTCGCCCGCCGCGAGCACGACTTCCGCGGCAGCATCCATCCCCTCCTCGAGGCGATCGAGGAGCAGGTGACGCTGCTGCGGCTGATGAGCGAGATGCGCGTCGACGAGCACGGGCTCGCAGCGAGCATCGGCACGGAGAACGCCGCCTTCGGCCTCGGCGAGGCATCGATCGTGGCGAGCGACTACCTGACGCACGGCGGCACCGCACGCGTGGGCGTGATGGGGCCGACCCGGATGGACTACCCGAGCAATCTCGCGGCGGCGCGGGCCGTGGCCCGCTACCTGTCGAGGCTGCTCGAAGAGGACGAGTCCGGCCGCTGAGCGGCCGCAGAACACACGCGCCGCCGCCCGGCGGCCCGGAAAGGCGATGGTGACGGATCACTACGAGGTCCTCGGCGTCTCGCGCGATGCGAGCGAGGATGAGATCAAGAAGGCGTATCGGCGGCTCGCACGTCAGCTGCACCCCGATGTGAACCCCAGTGAGGATGCGGCGGAGCGGTTCAAGCTCGTCACGCACGCCTACGACGTGCTGAGCGATGCCGACTCGCGGCGCCGCTACGACATGGGCGGCGACCAGAACGGCAACGGCGGCTTCGGAGGGTTCGGCGGCTTCGGCGACATCTTCGAGACCTTCTTCGGCGGCGGAGGGGCGCGCTCCGCCCGTCCGCGCTCGCGCCGGGAACGCGGACAGGACGCTCTCGTGCGCGTGACGCTCGAACTCGGCGACGTCGTGTTCGGCGTGCACCGCGACATCGAGGTGGACACGGCCGTGCTCTGCGAGACGTGCCAGGGATCCTGCTGCCAGGAGGGCACCTCGCCCGTCACCTGCGACATCTGCGGCGGCTCCGGCCACGTCCAGCAGCAGGTGCGCAGCCTGCTCGGCAACGTCATCACGACCGCTCCCTGCGGGTCCTGCGAGGGCTTCGGCACGACGATCCCGTTCCCGTGCCAGACCTGCAACGGCCAGGGGCGGGTGCGTTCGCGCCGCACGGTCGGGCTCGACATCCCGGCCGGCGTCGAGACCGGCCTGCGCCTGCAGCTGCCCGGATCCGGCGAGGTCGGCCGCGCCGGCGGTCCGAACGGCGACCTGTACGTCGAGGTGACCGTCTCCCCGCACGCCCGGTTCAGTCGCGACGGCGACGACCTGCTCGCGACCCTCGAGGTCGCGATGAGCGATGCCATCCTCGGCGCCACGACGACGATCGAGTCCCTGGACGGATCCGTGGACCTGGAGATCCGCCAGGGCCTGCAGTCGGGCGACGTGCTGACGATCAAGGGCCGCGGGATCACGCCGCTGCGCGGAAGCCAGCGCGGCGACCTGCGCGTGGGCGTGCAGGTGCTCACCCCGACCAAGCTCGATCACAAGGAGCGCCAGCTCATCGAGGACTTCGCCAAGCGCACCAAGGCGCCGGCGCCGAAGCTCGCCGAGTTCCACCAGGGGCTGTTCTCCAAGCTGCGCGACCGCTTCCGGGGCTGATCCGCGATGGCCCTGCACTTCGTGACGCCCGATGCGACGGCGGCGGCGGCCGGATCCCTCGTCGCCCTCACCGGCGCCGAGGCCAAGCACGCGGCCGTCGTGCGGCGGGTCCGGATCGGCGAGCCGATCACGCTCGGCGACGGCGCCGGCACCTGGCTCGAGGGCGAGGTCGCCTCGGCGGCTCCCGCCCTCGTCGAGGTGCGCATCCTCTCCCGCCGGGAGGACCCCCGTCCCGATCCTCGGATCCTGCTCGTCCAGGCGCTCGCGAAGGGCGACCGCGACGAGCTCGCGGTGCAGGCGGCGTGCGAGCTCGGCGTCGACGAGATCGTGCCGTGGCAGGCCGCGCGCAGCGTCTCCCGATGGGACGGCGCCAAGGCTGCGAAGGGCCGCGAACGCTGGGCGACCATCGTGCGGGAGGCCGCCAAGCAGGCGCACCGCTCGTGGATCCCCGAGGTCGCCGCGGTCGAGACGACAGGAGACTTGACGCGCCGTGCGGTGACGCAGCGCGTGCTGATCCTGGATCCGACGGCACCCGAGGCGCTGTCCGCCCTGATCCCGGACGAGCGCGACCTCGTGCTGGTCGTCGGACCCGAGGGCGGGATCGCGCCGGAGGAGATCGAACGGCTGGTCGCCGCCGGCGCGGAGCGCGTCCTGCTCGGCGACACCGTGCTGCGCACCTCGACCGCGGGCCCCGCCGCGATCGCCGTGCTGAACGTGGCGCGCGGGCGCTGGTAGTCCGCCACCGCGTCGCACCGCGCCGATAGACTGGGCTCATGAGCGAACCCTCGATCTTCACGCGCATCCTGAACGGGGAGATCCCCGGCGAGATCCTGCTGGAGACCGACGAGGTCTTCGCGATCCGCGACATCAACCCGCAGGCGCCGCTGCACGTGCTCGTGATCCCCAAGTCCGAGCGGTTCCGCGACGTCACCGAACTCGCCGCGGGCGACCCAGGGCTCATGGCGAAGATGGTCGCCGCGGCCAAGGAGATCGCCGTCGAGCACGCGAACGGCGAGTACCGTCTGATCTTCAACAACGGCGCGAGCGTCGCGCAGTCCGTCTTCCACGTGCACGCCCACGTGCTCGGCAATCTCGAGGAGAACAAGCTCGTTGGCTTCTGACGACAGGGCGGAGTCGATGACCTCGGCCCGCATCGAGGTGGACGGGGTCGCGATGGTGCAGTTGCTCGGCCCCCAGGACCGGCTGCTGCGCATGCTCGAGAAGGAGCATCCCGCGGTCGATGTGATGGTGCGCGGCAACGAGGTCACCCTGACCGGTGAGCCCGCGGCCGTGCGCTCGGCGCAGAAGCTCGTGGACGAGCTCATCGAGCTGACGCGCTCCGGGCATGCGCTCGCACCCAGCGATGTCGCGCAGTCCGCGCGCATGCTGGAGCGCGAGGGGGTGCGCCCGAGCGAGGTGCTCGGCGAGGCGATCCTGTCCACGCGCGGACGGGTGATCCGGCCGAAGACGCTCGGCCAGAAGGAATACGTCGACGCGATCGACGAGAACACGATCGTCTTCGGCATCGGCCCCGCCGGCACCGGCAAGACCTATCTCGCGATGGCGAAGGCCGTGCAGGCGCTGCAGCGCAAGGAGGTCGAGCGGATCATCCTGACGCGCCCGGCCGTCGAGGCGGGGGAGCGGCTCGGGTTCCTGCCCGGAACCCTCACCGACAAGATCGATCCCTATCTGCGCCCGCTCTACGACGCGCTGAACGAGATGATGGATCCGGAGATCGTGCCCCGCCTGATGGCGAGCGGCACGATCGAGGTCGCCCCTCTCGCGTACATGCGCGGCCGCACGCTGAACGACTCCTTCGTCGTGCTCGACGAGGCGCAGAACACCACGCCGGAGCAGATGAAGATGTTCCTCACCCGGCTCGGGTTCGGCACGCGCATGGTCGTCACGGGCGACATCACGCAGGTCGATCTGCCGCAGGGCGCCTCCGGCCTGCGCGTGGTGACCCGCGTGCTGAAGGACATCGACGACATCCACTTCTCGCGGCTCACGAGCGACGACGTCGTGCGCCACTCGCTGGTCGGCCGCATCGTGGATGCGTACACCGAGTACGACGAGCAGCGCGTCGCGGCGCGCACGGAGCGCGAGCACGCCGCCGAGTTCGCCAACCGCGCCGAGCGTCGCGCGGGGCAGCAGCGCCCCGGACCCAGAGACCGCATGCCGAAACGAGGCCTGAAGTGATCGAGATCAACAACGAGTCGGCCATCGCGATCGACGAGACGGTGCTGCTGCGCCTCACGGAGCGCAACCTCGGACAGCTGAACGTCAGCGCGGATGCGGACGTCGCCATCGTGCTCGTCGACGAGGGCGCCATGGAGGCGCTGCACGTGCAGTGGATGGACGAGCCCGGCCCCACCGACGTGCTGAGCTTCCCCATGGACGAGCTCCGTCCGGGCACGATCGACCGTCCGACCCCGCCGGGGCTGCTCGGCGACATCGTGCTGTGCCCCCAGGTCGCCGAGACCCAGGCGGCCGCGGCGAAGCACACGCTCATGGACGAGCTGATCCTGCTCACCACGCATGGGCTGCTGCACCTGCTCGGCTTCGACCACGCCGAGCCCGAGGACGAGAAGGAGATGTTCGGCCTGCAGCGCGAGCTCATCGCCGGCTTCGCCTCGGACGAGCGCTCCCAGGGTCGATGACTCCATTCCTGCTGCTCGCGGGCGCGATCCTGCTGGTCGCCTTCGGCGGGCTCATGGCCGCGATCGACGCGGCTCTCTCCGTGACCTCCCGCGCGGATCTCGAGGAGATGGCCTCCGAGGGGCGCAATGCGCCCGCCCTCGCCAGGATCGCCGCGGATCCGGAACCGCATGCGAACGCGGTCGCCTTCATGCGCGTGTTCGTGGAGACCGCGGCGGCGGTGCTCGTGACGGTCGCCCTCGTGCTGCTCTTCGACGATCAGATCTGGTGGGCGATGCTCGCCGCCGCGGTGATCATGACCGGCATCACCTTCGTCCTCGTCGGGGCGAGCCCCCGCTCCTTCGGCCGCCAGCACGCCGACGCGATGCTGCGGGCCTGCGCCCCCACGATCCGCGCGGTGCGGGTCATCCTCGGGCCGATCGCGCAGGGCCTCGCCGTCTTCGGCAGCCGGGTCACGCCGGGAGCGGGACGCAGCACGTTCGCGACCGAGACGCAGCTGCTCAGCATGGTGGACGAGGCGGCCTCGCACGATCTCATCGAGGCCGACGACCGCGAGCTGATCCACTCCGTGTTCGACTTCACGGACCAGTTCGTGCGCGCGGTCATGGTGCCGCGCACCGACATGGTCACGGTGGACGCCACCGCGACGACCTCCGAGGCGATGGACCTGTTCCTCGCCAGGGGCGTCTCGCGCATCCCCGTCGTGGACGACGAGGCCGATGACGTCGTCGGCGTGCTCTACCTCAAGGATCTCGTGCAGTTCGCCTACCGGGACGACCGCAGCTGGCGGGCCGCCTCGGTGCGCCGGCTCGCCCGCCCTGCGGTGTTCGTGCCGGAGTCCATGCGTGCGGAGACCCTCCTGCAGCAGATGAAGCGCGAGGCCGTGCACGTGTGCATCGTGATCGACGAGCACGGCGGCATCGCGGGACTCGTCACGATGGAGGATCTCATCGAGGAGCTCGTCGGCGAGATCTCCGACGAGTACGACCGGCCCGGATCCGAGGTCGTCGAGCTCGAGCCCGGCCACTACCGCGTGAGCGGGCGGATGAGCCTCGAGGACGTGGGCGAGCTGTTCGGCGTCGAGCTCGAGGACGACGACGTCGACTCGATCGGCGGGCTCCTGGGCAAGGAGCTCGGCCGCATCCCCACTCCCGGCGCGACGGCCGTCGTGCGCGGGCTGCTCCTCACCGGCGGCGCCTCGCGGGGCCGCGGGCGCGGCATCGAATACGTCTTCGTCGAGCGGGCCGAGGAGCCGCTCGCGGGGGATCAGAGCAAGGAGAACCACGATGAGCGATGAGCGCGACACCGAGAACCCGACCCCGCACCGCAGCGGGTTCGTGACCTTCGTGGGCCGGCCGAACGTCGGCAAGTCCACACTCACCAACGCGCTGGTCGGCGAGAAGATCGCCATCACCAGCGAGAAGCCGCAGACCACGCGGCGTGCCATCCGCGGCATCGTGAACCGTCCGGACGGACAGCTCGTGATCGTCGACACCCCGGGGATCCACCGCCCGCGCACCCTGCTGGGCGAGCGCCTGAACGACCTCGTCGGGCAGGTGCTCGGCGACGTCGACGTGATCGGCTTCTGCGTGCCGGCCACCGAGAAGGTCGGCCCGGGGGACAAGCGCATCGCGGCTTCGCTGGACGGCTACCCGCGCGCGAAGAAGATCGCGATCGTGACAAAGGTCGACATCGCCGAGCGCGACGAGATCACCGAACGGCTGATGGAGGTCGACTCCCTGCGCGAGGACTGGGCGGCTGTGATCCCGCTCTCCGCGCTCACGCGGGTGCAGCTGGACGTGCTCGCGGACGAGGTGCTCTCCCTCATGCCGGAGGGCCCGTCGCTGTACGAGGACGACATCGTCACGGACGAGTCCACCGAGGACCGCATCGCCGAGATGATCCGCGAGGCGGCGCTCGAGGGCGTCCGCGACGAGCTGCCGCACTCGATCGCGGTCGTCGTCGACGACATCGCGCCCCGCGAGGACTCCGACCTGACCGACGTGCACGCCTCGATCGTCGTGGAGCGGGACAGCCAGAAGGCCATCATCATCGGACGCAAGGGCGCCAGGCTCCGGGAGGTCGGTGCGACCGCCCGTGCGGGCATCGAGGAGCTGCTCGGAACACGGGTGTTCCTGGGTCTGCACGTCAAGGTCGCCAAGGAATGGCAGCGCGACCCGAAGCAGCTCGGCCGGCTGGGGTTCTGACATGGGCGTCGCCGCGCAGCAGTGGATCGCCCCGGAATGGGGCGGTCCGGAGCGCTGGCGACTGGCCGACGCGACGGCGCCGGATCCGGAGCGCGGCGAGGTCACGATCCGCGTGCGCGCCGCCGGGATGAACCCGGCCGACCGCAAGCACGTCGCCGCGCCCAGGGCCGGCGTCGCGCTCCCGGTGCCGATCGGCTACGAGGTGTCCGGCGAGATCCTCGCGATCGGACCCGGCACCGGCATCGGCTCCGGTGAGGCGCGGGTCGGCGACGAGGTCGTCGCCTTCCGCGTGCGGGGCGGCTATGCCACCGCGCTCACGATTCCCGCCGAGAAGGCGTTCCGCAAACCAGGGCCGCTCTCGCACGCCGAGGCGGCGAACCTGCTGCTCGCCGGGACCACGGCGGCGGAGATGCTGGATCGCGTGCACGCCGCCACCGGGGAGACGATCCTGCTGCACGGCGCTTCCGGCGCGGTCGGCGTCATGGTGCTGCAATTGGCCGCCCTGCGCGGCATCCGCGTGATCGGGACGGCGAGCGCGGCCGGTGCGGAGCGCGTGCGCCGGTTCGGAGGGATCCCCGTGGCCTATGGCGACGGACTCCTGGAACGGGTGCGTGCGGAGGGGCGCGGCGTGGATGCGGCGCTCGACGCGATCGGCACGGATGAGGCCGCCGACACGTCCCTCGCCCTCGTCGCCGACCGCTCCCGGATCGTGACGATCGCGGCGCCCGGTCGCGCCGCGGAGAACGGCTTCGGCGTCATCGCGGGCACGCAGCCCGCGAGCGCGGCCTTCCGCGACGGCATCCGCGGCGAGCTCGTGCGGCTCGCCGACGAGGGACGTCTTGTCGTGCCGCTGGCGCGCACCTATCCGCTCGCCGAGGCGGTCGAGGCCACCCGCTTCCTCGCCGAGGGGCATCCCGGCGGCAAGGTCGCGCTGATCCCCTGACGAGCGCGCGCGTCGCGCGGCGCCGGTCTCACCAGCCGCCGGAGGATCCGCCTCCGCCTCCACCGCCGGAGAACCCGCCGCCGAAGGAGCCGCTGGAACTGGACGACGTGCTCGGCGTGGGCGTCGGGCTGAGGGAGCTGTTCATCCCGCTGAGCGACCCCGCGAAGCTCGCGCCCGTGTAGCCGTAGTACCAGCCGGGCGTGACGTCGTCGCGCTCGTACTGCACGGCGAGGACCTGTCCCCATTCGCGCTCCAGGCCGAACAGCATCGCGTACGGTAGCAGCCGCTCGTACAGCACGATCACGTCCGCGGTGCCGTCCGCGCGGCGCTCCGCGCCGCGGTAGGACTGCAGCATGCGGATGCGGTCGGCCTCGGCGAGCCGGATGTACTCGCGCACTCCGAGCAGGTACTCGCGCGTCTCCGCGCCCTGCGGCGTGAGCACGGCGCGGCGCGGCAGGGAGGCGAGGAGTGCGACGAGCGCGATCGCCGATGCGATGATCCCGACCACGAAGGTCGCGATCGCGGCGGGGCGGCCCACCGCCATGCCGGGAACCGCCAGCGCGATCGCGCCGAGGCCTGCGGCGAGTCCGATCGCGCTCAAGGCGACCGCGAGCATCGAACGCCGCCGGGTGAGCAGTCCGCGCTCGAACGCGGCGACATGGGCGGATCCGGAGAGCGCCTTGAGCCGGGCGACCAGGGCGTCGTTCGGGACCTCGAGATGCAGTGTCGTGCCGACGGGGGATCCGGGGAACAGCGCGTTCAACGCCTCCGCGTCCAGCGGGTCGGGTGCGAAGGAGGGGTCGAGAAGCTCGAGCACGGGCTTGCTCTCGCCGTCCGAGATGCGGATGGCCTTGTGGACGGCGAGGTGCACCATCTCCGCGGAGTCCGCGACGGGCTTGCGCCCCTCGATCTCGGCGGCGAGGACGGGCGGGAGCGCGTCCGGCACGTCGTACTGGGCGACCACGATGCCGCGGCCGCTGCGGCGCCCGTTCCGGCGCAGCAGTCCGATGCCGAGGATCGGTCCTCCGATCGCGAGCAGCGCGGCGAGACCCGCGACCGGGTACGGCACCACGTCCGTCATCGGATCCGGCTGTCGCGCCGGCGCCTGCGCGAAGGTGCCCTCCTTCATCGGGAAGGCGACCGTGACGCCGGATCCGGCAGCGATGTCCTCCTGCGTCACGGTGAATCCGCCGCTGCCGGGAGCGGGGGAGAGCGTGCAGGAGGTGGTGGCGCCGGCGGGACCGTAGTAGCAGGAGGGGGCGCCGATCATGGCGGCATCGATGTCCGGGGCGAAGGAGAGCTCGGCGGAGAAGTGCGCGATTGGCTGTGCGGAGTTCAGCGGGAGCAGGTTCCAGTACCACTCGTCGATCGCCCGGTCGGTGGGGCGGTGCACGACGTCGCGCATCGTGTAGCGGATCACGTAGGTGGTGCGTCCGTGCGCGAAGGAATCGGGGTCGCCGATCTTCAGCTGACGCTCGCCGTCGTCGGTCTCGCCGTCGTCGTACGGCAGCGCCTTGCCTGCGCCGTCCGTGATCGACACGACGTGCAGGCCGAGCGGCGCCCCCTCGTACCAGGTGGGCAGGCCGCGGACGATGCCGTGGTTCTGGTCGAACTCGGGGAACTCGGCGACGAGAGTCTCGGTCACCGCCAGCGTCGCGCGCCCGTCGGCGTCGCGGCCGAGCTGGTACTGCGCATCCCAGGACGCGTAGGAGAAGTCGTTCGTGTCGGCGTGCGCGGCGGGGGCTGCGAGCAGCGGGGCCAGCACGAGGGCGAGGGCGCCGAGCAGGGCGAGCAGCCGGGCGCGCAGTCGAGCCGTCATGCCAGCCAGACTATCCGGCACGCCCGTCGCCGCGGGTTCCTGGGCGTCCTGCGTGGCGGCCCGAGTCGCCGTCCTGTCCCGAAGGGGATCAGTGCAGCGCGCTCGTCTCGATGATCGTCCGCAGCGTGGCCTCGTCGTTCGGGATCTCGGTCACGCGCTGCGGGGCGGCGAGCAGGGCCTGCAGCTCGTCCGAGAGCGGTAGATCGATTCCGAGCGCCTCGGTGATCGTCTCGCCGAACTTCTCCGGCTTGGCGGTCTCGAGCACGAGCATCGGCACCCCGTCCTCCGCGAACGAGTGCGCGACCTTCACGCCGTCGGCGGTGTGCGGGTCGATGATCGTGCCGCTCTGCTCGTGCACGGCGCGGATCGTGGCGAGCCGGTCCTCGTGCGTGCTGGTGCCGCTCACGATGCCGAACTCGTCGGCGAAGCGCGGCAGCTCCGCGGTGAAGTCGAAGGCACCGGTGCGGGCGAGGTCGTCCCATGCCCGCGCGACGCGCTGCGGGTCGCGGCCGACGAGGTCGTAGATGAAGCGCTCCAGGTTCGAGGCCTTGGAGATGTCCATCGACGGGCTCGACGTCGCGAGCGTCTGCGCGGCGCTGCGGGGGCGGTAGACCCCGGTGCGGAAGAACTCGTCCAGCACGTTGTTCTCGTTCGCGGCGAGCACGAGCCGGCGGATCGGCAGCCCCATGCCCCGGGCGAAGAAGCCGGAGAGGATGTTGCCGAAGTTCCCGGACGGCACCGCGAAGGACACCGCGGAACCCTCGCGCTCGGCAGCGTCGAGGCCGTCGGTCGCGCGCAGCCATGCCCAGAAGTAGTAGACGACCTGCGCCGTGATCCGGGCGAGGTTGATCGAGTTGACCGCGCCGAGGTGCTGGGCGTTCTTGAAGTCGAGGTCGCCGGCGAGGTCCTTGACCAGGTTCTGGCAGTCGTCGAAGACGCCGTCGACGGCGATGTTGTGCACGTTCGCGTCCTGCAGCGAGTACATCTGCGCGCGCTGGAACGGGCTCATCCGACCCTGCGGCGAGAGCATGAAGACGCTGATGCGGTCCTTGCCGCGGAGCGCGTGCTCAGCGGCGGACCCGGTGTCGCCCGAGGTCGCGCCCACGATGTTCAGCACTCCGCCGGTGCGCTCGAGCGCGTACTCGAGCGCCTGGCCGAGGAACTGCATCGCCATGTCCTTGAACGCCAGCGTCGGGCCCTCGGAGAGGCCGACGAGCGTGATCCCGCCGCCGATCGGCGTGAGCGGGACGGGTGCCGCGAAGACGGACGGGGCGTAGGCGGCCGCGCAGAGCGCTGCGAGGTCCTCGCGCGGGATGTCGGTGGCGAACAGGCCGAGCACCTCCGTCGCCAGCTGCGCGTAGTCGAGGGTGCGCCAGGACTCGAGGGTCGCCGCGTCGACCTGCGGCAGCTGCTCCGGGACGAGGAGGCCGCCGTCGACGGCGAGCCCCTCCAGGAGTGCTTCGCTGTAGGTCTTCGGCTCCCCGCCGCCGCGGGTGGAGATGTACTGCACGAGCTGCTCCTCGAAAGTCGGCCGTCTCGGATCCGGTCGTGGACGTGCGGATCCGCGTTCATCGATTCTCGCAGGTCCGTCACAGCCCCGAGGCCCGGATGACGCCGTGCTAGCATGGCGGCATGCGCGCAGGCGGTCTGCTTCTTCTTAGCTGCCGCGACGAGTCCCGTATCTGAGGGCCCCACTCGTCGCGGTGTTCGTGTTGGCCCGCTCCACACTTGAAGCGACGAGAAGAGCTACCCCTCATGATGAACAACCAGCGCCCCTCCGCGATGCCGGTCCACAAGTACCGGCCGTTCCACGAGCAGATCCGTGTCGATCTGCCCGATCGCACCTGGCCCTCCGCCCGCATCACGAAGGCGCCGCGCTGGTGCGCGGTCGACCTGCGCGACGGCAACCAGGCCCTCATCGACCCGATGTCGCCCGAGCGCAAGCGCGTCATGTTCGAGCTGCTCGTCGGCATGGGCTACAAGGAGATCGAGGTCGGCTTCCCGTCCGCGAGCCAGACCGACTTCGACTTCGTGCGTCAGCTCATCGAAGAGGACCTGATCCCGGATGACGTCACGATCCAGGTCCTGACTCAGTGCCGCGAGCACCTCATCGAGCGCACCTACGAGGCCATCGCCGGTGCCAAGCAGGCCATCGTGCACTTCTACAACTCCACGAGCGTGCTGCAGCGCGAGGTCGTCTTCCGCTCCGATCGGGAGGGCGTCAAGCAGATCGCGCTCGAGGGCGCGCGGCTGTGCCGCGAGTTCGAGAAGCGGATCCCCGACACCGAGGTCTACTACGAGTACTCGCCGGAGAGCTACACCGGCACCGAACTCGAGTACGCGGTCGAGGTCTGCAACGAGGTGCTGGAGATCCTGCAGCCGAGTCCCGGCCGCAAGGTCATCATCAACCTGCCTGCCACCGTCGAGATGGCGACCCCCAACGTCTACGCCGACTCGATCGAGTGGATGAGCCGTCACCTGAACCACCGCGAGAACGTGATCCTCTCGCTGCACCCGCACAACGACCGCGGCACCGCGATCGCGGCGGCGGAGCTGGGCTACATGGCCGGAGCGGATCGCATCGAGGGATGCCTGTTCGGCAACGGCGAGCGCACCGGCAACGTCGACCTCGTCGCGCTCGGCATCAACCTGTTCACGCAGGGGATCGACCCCGAGATCGACTTCAGCGACATCGACCAGGTCAAGCGCACGGCCGAGTACTGCAACCAGCTGCCCGTGCCGGAGCGGAGCCCCTGGGCCGGCGATCTGGTCTTCACCGCGTTCAGTGGATCGCACCAGGACGCGATCAAGAAGGGCTTCGAGCGCATGCAGGCTGACGCCGACGCGGCGGGCGTCTCGATCGACGAGGTCGAGTGGGCTGTACCGTACTTGCCCGTCGACCCGAAGGACCTCGGCCGCTCGTACGAGGCAGTCATCCGCGTGAACTCGCAGTCGGGCAAGGGTGGCGTTGCCTACCTGCTGAAGACCGACCACTCGCTCGACTTGCCCCGCAGGCTGCAGATCGAGTTCAGCGCCGTCGTGCAGGGCGTGACCGACTCTGAAGGTGGCGAGGTCTCGAGCGACGCGATCTGGACGATCTTCCAAGACGAGTATTTGCCTTCGACTGGTGTCG
>JAITLM010000030.1 GCA_031277885.1 Microbacterium sp. | reverse complement strand
CCCGCGGTTCGCGCACCCGATGAGGTAGTGCAGCGCGCGCATGTCGGTCTCGTTGAGCTTCATGTACCGGCGGGACGCCTCGGCGAGGCGCTGCTCCGCGTCGCGCAATTCGCCGAGGGAGGCCATCAGTTCGCCGATCTGCCGGATCGCGCCCGCATCCACGCCGGCACGGTCGAGCAGCACGCCGTCCGGGTCGCTCGCCTCGATGTCGTAGACGGCGCCTGCTTCGACGCCGTCGCGCGTCGGCGCCCCGGTGCGCGTCCCGAGCTCGTGCTCGTCCGCCTCGTCGCGCCGCTCCACCATTCCGTCATGCTACACCGAGGTTCTTTTCAAGCCAGGATGATTACTTGCCAAGCTAGCTAATCCGATCTATCCTTCCGGAGACGGAAGGAACCCGATGACCGCCCCGCAGCTCGTCACACGCCCGCCCCGATCCCGCCGCCTCCTGCGGGTCCTCCTGCCGGCGCTGATCATCCTCGGCTGGCTGGTCGCGGCGTCGCTCGGCGGCCCGCTGTTCGGCAAGGTGGACGAGGTCTCCTCGAACGACCGCACGGCGTACCTGCCCTCCTCCTCGGACTCCGCCCGCGTGCAGGAGCTGCAGACGCGCTTCGCCGGATCCGACGAGATCCCCGCGATCATCGTCGCCGCCTCCGACGGGACGCTCACGGACGCGCAGCGCACCGCGCTCTCCGACGCGGTCACGGCCACGAAAGGCATCGAAGGCGTCGGCCAGGATGTCTCCCCCGCGCTGCCCTCCGACGACGGCAAGGCCGTGCAAGCGTTCGTGCCGATCCGCTCCGGCGCCGACCTCGGCGACGTCGTGTCCGAGATCAGGACTTCACTCGAGAAGGCGGCACCCGAAGGCGTGCGCGTCTACATCACCGGCCCCGCCGGCTTCAGCGCCGACCTCGTGGCGGGCTTCGCGGGCATCGACGGGATCCTGCTGGGCGTCGCTCTTGCTGCCGTGTTCGTGATCCTCGTGCTCGTCTACCGGTCGCTGCTGCTCCCGGTCGTCGTGCTCATGACCAGCCTGTTCGCGCTGTGCACCGCGCTCCTGCTGGTGTGGTGGCTCGCGAAATGGGGCGTTCTGCTGCTCAGCGGCCAGACCCAGGGGATCCTGTTCATCCTCGTGATCGGCGCCGCGACCGACTACGCGCTGCTGTTCGTCTCACGCTTCCGCGAGGCCCTGCGCATCGAGCAGGACCGCGCGAAGGCCGTGCTGGCCGCGTGGAAGGGGGCGTTCGAGCCGATCCTCGCCTCGGGCGGCACCGTGATCGCGGGACTCCTCTGCCTGCTGCTCAGCGACCTGAAGTCGAACAGCGCGCTGGGCCCGGTCGCCGCGATCGGGATCGTCTTCGCGATGCTGTCCGCGCTCACCCTGCTCCCCGCCCTCCTCATGGCCTTCGGGCGCGCGGCGTTCTGGCCGCGCCGTCCGGTCTACGCCCCCGAGGTCGTCGCGGCGGAGGGCGGGATGCCCGCGACCGGAGTCTGGGCGCGCCTCGCCGCGCTGATCCGGCGCCGCTCCCGGGTGATCTGGATCGCGACGACCCTCGTCCTCGCGCTCGGAACGGTCGGGGTACTGCAGCTCGACGCCTCCGGGGTCCCGCAGTCCGACCTCGTGCTCGGCTCCTCGCAGGCCCGTGACGGACAGAAGGTGCTGGGCGCGCACTTCCCGGGCGGATCCGGAAGCCCCGTCCAGGTCGTCGTCGCGCAGGACTCCCTGCAGAAGGCGGCCGATGTGCTGCTCGCGGACAAGGGCGTCGACGGCGTCACCGTGACCGCGAAGGACTCGCCGAGCGGGGCGGCGCCCGTGACGGAGGACGGCGTACAGCCGGTCGGCCGGCCCGGCACTCCGGCTCCCGCTCCGACCGTGGTCGAGGGGGACGTGATGCTCCAGGGGACTCTCACGGCCGCCGCCGACTCGACGACCGCGGAGGACACGGTGCGCCGTCTGCGCACCTCGCTCGAAGGCTCGGGGGCCGTCGTCGGCGGCGTCACCGCGACCGCGATCGACACCGACGATGCGTCGCTGCACGACCGCGCCCTGATCATCCCGGTGATCCTCGTCGTGATCATGCTGATCCTGATGATGCTGCTGCGCGCGATCGTCGCGCCCGTGCTGCTGATCCTGACGACCGTACTGTCCTTCGGCACCGCGATGGGCGTCTCCGCACTCGTCTTCAACGGGATCCTCCGCTTCCCCGGGGCGGATCCGGCCGTGCCGCTGTACGGCTTCGTCTTCCTCGTCGCGCTGGGGATCGACTACAACATCTTCCTCATGACGCGCGTGCGCGAGGAGAGCCGGCTCCACGGCACGCGCGAGGGCGTGCGACGGGGGCTCGCGATCACGGGCGGCGTCATCACCTCGGCGGGCCTCGTGCTCGCGACCACCTTCGCCGCACTCGCGGTGATCCCGATCCTCTTCCTCGCGCAGCTGGCCTTCATCGTCGCGTTCGGCGTGCTGCTGGACACGTTCGTGGTGCGCTCCCTGCTCGTGCCGGCCCTCGTGCACGACGTGGGGCGCGCCGTGTGGTGGCCGTCGAAGCTGTCGCGCGCGGGGCGCTGAGCGCCGCGGCAAATGGAGAGCACCGCGTTTCGTCTCGGTCGGCTTGGCCGTCCTCGCTCAACGACCCCGGGGCAGAGAGTCGGCTTCGCCGTCCTCGCTCAACGACCCGGGGGGGGGGACGGGCGTCAGCCGATCGCGGGCTCCGTGGCGGCGGCGTGGCCGGCGCGATCCGTGAAGGCCTGCTTCGGCACGAAGAGCAGCAGCACCGCCGCGGCGAGCGCGGTCGCCCCGCACACGACCCACACCGTGACGTAGCCCGAGAAGGATCCCGCCGTGCCCTCGGCCGCGGCGGATCCGGCGACCGCGTGCATGAGCGCGATCCCGAACACGCAGGACGCGATCGCGCCGCCGACGGTCTTCACCGAGTTCGTGAGCCCGGTCGCGACACCGGTCTGGGTGTGCGGCGCCGCCGAGGCCGCCGCCGCCGGGAGCGCGGCGACGAGGGCGCCGGACCCGATCCCGACGATCACCATGTTCGTGATGACCTGCGCGTAGGCGGAGTGGAAGGGCAGGAACAGCAGGAATCCGATCCCCACGAGCACCGAGGCTCCGATGAGCGTGATCCGAGGAGTCGCGAACCGCGCGATCTGCGGATAGCCGAGGGCTCCCGCGATCATCGCCACGAGGTAGACCCCGATGATCAGGGAGGTCGCGAACCCGGTGGTGCCGAGGCCGTAGCCGTAGATCGCCGGATCCGTGCGGGCGAAGGTCGACAGCGGGGCCTGCGCACCGAGCACGCTCACGCCGAACAGGCCGGCCGTCAGGAACACCGGGCCGAGCGCGGGGCTGCGGAACATCCGCACGTCGATGAGCGGATCCTGCTGTCGCAGCTCCCACAGCGCGAACGGCACGACGAGGAGCACGCCGAGGGCGATCACGATCCAGGACAGCGGGTTCGCGACGCCGCCGGGCAGGCGCAGCAGGCTCAGCCCGCCGGTGAGGCCGATGAGCGACAGCGAGATCAGCACGAGCCCGGTCGTGTCGAAGACGCCGCCGGTCTTCTCCGGCGACTCCTTCACCCCGAACAGGATCACGAAGAAGCAGGCGGCGATGAGCACCGCGGGGACGAGCAGCACCGCCGTGAGCGGCAGCACGTCCACGAGCGCGCCGCCGGCGAGAGCGCCGATGATCGCACCGCCCTCAAGAGCGGCGACCAGGATCCCGGCCGCCTTCGCGGTGATGGTCGAGCTGCCCTCGATGCGCCGGGCGCGCGACCAGATCAGCGCGATCTCGAGCGGCAGCCAGACCACGTAGAAGCCCATCATCGCCCAGGCCACGAGGAAGACGCCGAAGGTCGCGGTGAACGGCAGCACGAAGGCGGCGACCGCGGTGATCGCGGTCGAGATCAGCAGCATGCGCTTGCGGCCGATCATGTCGCCGAGCTTCGCGAAGGCCGGGACCACGAGCGCGGACAGCATGAGCTGCGCGCCCTCGAACCAGTTCACGTCGGCGTCGTGGATGCCGAGGTGCCGGGCGATGTCGCTCAGCATCGGCGTGTAGTAGCCCTGCAGCACGCCGCTCGTGAACTCGACGAAGGCCAGGAATCCGACCACGGCGACCAGGGTGCCGAGGGTGGCGGTGCGCGTCATCGCGGCTCCTTCATGGGGTCCCGGGTGTCGGCGGGACGTGGTGCGACCGCGTCGGGATGCTCGACGATCGCAGCGGGTCAGCTCACTGTAGCCGCTCGATGAGCGTGCGGTGGAACCGCTCCCCGCGCTCGAGGGCCGCGATCTCGACGCTCTCGTCCACGCCGTGGATCGTGCCGCGCTGCGCGTTCGACATCTCGAGCGGGGCGAACCGGAAGACCGCGGGCGCGAAGCGGTGGAAGTGCCGGGAATCGGTCGCCTGCATCGTCACGTACGGCACGGCCGGGGTCCCGGGGTGCGAGACGGCGAGCGCCTCCGCGAGGAGCGCGAACGGCGCCGTGTCCGTGGGCGACTCGGGTGAGGGATCGCTGCCCTCGAGCACCTCGACCGTCACGAGCGGATCCGCGATGCGCCGCCGCACGCGGGCGGTCGCGCTCCGCACCGTCTCGCCGAGCGCGATCCGCAGGTTCACGGTGGCCGAGGCCTGCGAGGGCAGGACGTTCGCGGCCGTGCCGCCGGACTGCATCGTGGGGGCGACGGTCGTGCGTACGAGCGCCGCCGCCTCGCCGCCGAGAGCCGCGAACACGCGCGCCGACACGGGCGGGAGCGCGCCGAGCGTGCGCAGCAGCAGGCGCGCGGGTCCGGAGGCGCCGCCGGACAGCTGGGTCAGCATGCGCGAGATCGCGCGCGGGGTGCGCGGACGGAACGTGCCGGGGCCGAGCCTCTCGACGGCGCGCGCGATCCGGCGCACCGCAGTGAGCGGCGGCGGGGCCGAGGCGTGCCCGCCCTCGCCGCGTGCGGTGAGCTTCACCGTCATCACGCCCTTCTCGCCGACGCCGATCATGGCCGCGCGGCCCGGCACGAACGGCAGCGGCGCATCGACCACCGCGCCGCCCTCGTCCAGCACGAGCCAGGGCACGATCCCGCGCTCCTTCAGCACATCGGCGATCGCGATCGCGGCGGATCCGAACGTCTCCTCGTTGCCGCCGAAGGAGAGGTAGACGTCGCGGGCGGGCGTGAACTCCTCGGCGAGCAGCTTCTCGACCGCCTCCAGGATCACGATGAGCGGACCCTTGTCGTCCAGCGCGCCGCGACCGTAGACGGTTCCGTCCTCGATCACGCCTGCGAACGGCGGGTGCGTCCAGGCGTCGGACTCGTCGACCGGGACGACGTCGTAGTGCGCCATGAGCACGAGCGGGCCGCCCGCCGCCTGCCGGCGCCCCGTCCACCGGAACAGGAGGCCGAAGTCGGTGTGGCGTTCGAGCGTCAGCTCGGCGTGCACGCGGGGGTAGAGCTCGGCGATGAGCGCGACGAACTCCTCGAAGGGCGCGGATCCGCGCTCGTCCAGCTCGGCGGACACGGTGGGCAGCTGGATCATCCGGGACAGGCGCTCGGCGATCCCGGGAACAGGGGCGTTCATCGTGGCCATGCTAACCGCGGCGGACGGCGACCGCGGTGAGCACGATCCCCCAGACCAGCTCGAACGCCATGACGGCGATCTGGTACCAGACGGGCGCGGCACCCGGGGAGAGGAACTGCGTCCAGTCGCCGAGCCCGTGCAGGAACGCGAGCGCCCAGACGGATCCGATCAGCAGCCGGGCGCCGGCGAAGCACACGCCGAACGTCGCCGCGCTGAGCACCTGCCACCAGGTCTCGTCCCAGGTCTTGCCGAAGAACAGGCCATTGCCGACGTGCCAGAGCCCGAACACCAGCGCCGTGGCGAAGACGCCGGCCCAGGGATGGCGGCGCATCACCGCGCCGAGCGCGAGTCCGCGCGCCGCGGTCTCCTCGGAGATCCCCACGGCGAGCATGCCTGCCGCCGTGCTGAGCATGATGCCCGCGGTGCCCGCGAGGCCCGGCACGCCGGTCTTCCCGATCCAGATGTAGGAGAGCTGGATCGCGAGCACCGGCACCAGCCAGCCGAACGCCTCGACGCGGCCCGCGCGCCAGCCGGCGAGGTCGCGGAGAGGCCGGCGTTCCCACCACCCCGCACGCCGGAGCAGCAGGGCCACGGCCAGCGAGACCGCGAGGCTCAGCCCGTTGGTGAGCACGACGCCGAGATGCGGGAACCATCCCGGCTGCAGCGCGGGGATCGGGATCGACCCGAACCCGTACGTCGTGACCCACCACGCGAGCATCACGAGGGCGGCGCCGGCCCACGGCCGCCGACCGGTCGCGGGAGATGAGGTCACGGCCGCAACGCTACCGGGCCTGACGCCCGCCCCGCACCAGCTCTTAGGCTGGCTGCATGACCATTCCGCACCCGTCTTCCGCAGGATCCCGCCCGCAGGCCGTCATCAGCGGCGGAGGCACAGGCATCGGACTCGCCTCGGCCTCGCGCCTCGCGCGCGACGGCTTCGACCTCGTGCTCCTCGGACGCCGCGGAGCCGTCCTGCAGGAGGCGGCCGACCGGATCGGCACGCAGGCGCCGGACGCCCGGGTGCAGACGATCGTCGCGGATCTGCAGGATCCGGACGCGGTCGAGCGCGCGGCCGGCGAGATCGTCGGCACCGTCGACGTGCTGCTGAACAACGCGGGCGGGAACGTGCTGGACCGCGGCGAGGGCCTCGCCGGCATCGCCGCCAACTATGAGGCGAACATGCGCCTGAACGTGCTCACCGCGGTGCTGCTGACCGAGGCGTTGCTCCCCCGCATCGCGCGACCGGGCGGCCGGATCATCTCGATCAGCTCGATCGCGGCGCTGCGCGGTGCGAACGGCTACGGCGCGGCGAAGGCCGCGATCCACGGCTGGATGATGGGTCTCGCGGCAGAGCTCGCCGCCGAGGGGGTGACGGTCAACGCCGTCGCGCCGGGGTACGTGCCCGACACCGGCTTCTGGGACGGACGGCGCACTCCCGACATCGTGGCTTCGCGGCTCGCGCAGGTGCCGATGAACCGCGCGGGAACGCCGGACGAGGTCGCCGGCGCCGTCTCCTACCTCGCCGGCTCCGAGGGCGGCTGGACCACGGGGCAGATCATCCAGGTCAACGGCGGCGCCCTCTTCGGCCGGGGCTGAGCCGGTCCGCGACCTCACCGCGCACTCCTGTCACGCCCGTCGCGTGTAGCGATGCTCCGGGCGACCGGTCGCGCCGTAGCGGAGCCGCACCTCGACCGACTCGCGTTCGGCGAGAGCCGCGAGGTGCCGCTGCGCGGTCGCCCGGGAGATCCCCACGCGCTCGCCGATCTCGGCGGCCGAGGCCTCGTCCTCGCCGAGCGCGGCGAGCACGGCCTGCTCGGTCGCGGACCGTGAGGGCGATGCGGCCTCACCGGAGCCGTGCAGGATCGCGAGCGCGCGATCGAGATCCCTCTGCGACAGCGCGCGATCACCCGAGAGCAGGTTGCGGAAGCGCGCGTATCGATCGAGGGCGCCGGCGAGCGCGCGCTGCTCGAACGGCTTGATCAGGAAGGCGTGCGCGCCCGCGCGCAGCGCACGTCGCACGGTGGCCGGGTCGTCCGCCGCGGAGACGACGATCGCGTCGACGCCCGCCTCGCGCACGAACCCGATCCCGTCGCCGTCGGGCAGGTAGACGTCGGCGAGGAGCAGGTCGGGCGAGAGATCGCGGATCGCCGCGCGAGCCTCCGCGATCGTGCGCACGGGCTCCAGTGCGGCGAAGCCGGGGCGTCCGTCGACGACGCTCCGATGCAGCCGGCCGACCCGGAAGTCGTCGTCCAGCACGAGAGTGCGGATCGGATCCGTCATCTGCTCTCCTCTTCCTCGGGCCGCGTCCCCGCGGTCCCGTGCTCATCGTCGGAGCCCGCGCGACCGAAGGCTCCGGCGGGTCCGACCGCGCCGTCGATCCTGGCGGCGAAGACCGCTCCGTGCCCGTCGTCGCCACGGTCGATGATCCACAGATCTCCGCCGCCACGACGGGCGATCTCCCGCGACAGCGGCAGCCCCAGCCCGTGGCCGTGCACCGCGCCGGCGTCGTCGGGACCGCCGGTCGCCCTGCTCGCGCCGGCGCCGGGGCTCGCCGCGGGCCCCGGCGCGTCCGCCTCCTCGACGGGCGCCGCGTCGAGTCCCGCCCCCGAATCCGCGACCGTGACGACGAGGGCGTCGCCGTCGTCGAGCACCGCGACCTCGACCCAGCGCGGTGCGCCTCCGGCGACGGCCGCGGTCACGGCGTTGTCGACGAGGTTGCCGAGCACGGCCGCCACGTCCTCGGCGGCGATCACCGTGCCGAGCAGGTGCGTCTCCTCGGCGATCCGCAGCGTCACGCCGCGCTCGGATGCCTCGAGCGCCTTGGCCCCGAGGAACGACTGCAGGAACGGATCGTTCAGCCGCTCCCGGCCTGCCAGCGGGAAGTCGACGGATCCGCGCTGCATGAGCTCGGCGAGGAACTCCCTCGCATCCCGCACGCGCCCGGCGTCGATGAGCCCTGCGGCGACGTGGATGCGGTTGGCGAACTCGTGGCGCTGCACGCGCAGCGCGGCGGTCATGGTCCGCACGCTCTCCAACCGCTCCGAGAGCGCGATGAGCTCGGTGCGATCGCGGATCACGGCCACGGTGCCGAGCGCGCGCCCTTCCCGCTCGACCGGTCGCGTGTCCAGGTAGAGGACACGGTCGTCGAGCACGACCTCGGAGAGCTCCCGGTCTCCCGAGACGGCATCGCGCACCGCGTCGGGAAGACCGGCCCGTCCGAGCGGCCGCCCGACGAGGTCGCGCACCCCCAGCAGGCGCTCGGCGGCGGCGTTGCAGACCCGCACGACCCCGTCCTGATCGACCGCGAGCACACCGTCGTCCACCCCGTTCAGCACGGCGGTCTGGTTCTGCACGAGAGCGACCAGCTCCTCCGGCTGCACGCCGAGGGTGAGCCGCTCCCAGCGGCGGCGCAGCACGAGCGCGGCCGCGCCCGCCAGCAGCAGCGACCCCGCGGCGGCGATGCCGATCACGACGAGCAGCGGGGGCAGGTCGTCGAAGACCCCCGCGCGGGCGAAGCCGACGCTGACCTCGCCGACCGGCGCACCGGCCCCGCCTCGGACGGGCACCTTCGCCCGTGCCGAGTCCCCCAGCGTTCCGGTCTCCCATTCGACGACCTCGTGCCCGGCGAGCACGTCCTGATACGGCGTGCTCACCTCCTGCCCGAGACGGCCCGGATCCGGATGGGCGAGCCGGATCCCATGATCGTCGGTGATCACGACGAAGAGCGCTCCGGTGCGCGCGGCGATCGCGGTCGCCGTGCGCTGCAGCACGCCGGCCTGAAGGTCGTCCGCCGGCGGCGTGCCCGGCGCTGCGGAGGCGCGGGCGACCTCCGCGCGCACCTCCGGATCCTCCGCGAGCGTGCGGGCGATCCCCAGGGCGGAGGACTCGGCCTCGGCTCGGAGCTGCTGCACGGCCAGGACGAGGTAGACGCCGGTGCACAGCGCGACGACGAGGACGACCGTCGCGAGCTGAAGGAGGAGGGTCCGTGTCGCGAACCGCACCCGACCCGTCAGGGGCATCCATCCTCCTTGAGCAATATGCGCAGAAGTCACGCTACGCGCACAACGCGAGGAATGCGACTTACCCGGGCCCGGATGGTCGGCGCCCCTAGTGTCGGCGAAGTCCGTCGATGACGACAGGCGGATGACGAAGGAGTCAGCTCATGCCCACGGTGCCCACCGGTCTGCTCGCCGCAGCCGAGGACAAGCCCTCGTACGACATCGCGTTCGCGCCGCCGGAGGGGGTCCTCGTGATCCTCGGCTTCGTGATGGTGCTCGTCTTCATGACGCTGATCATGACCAAGCGCCTCACCCCCATGGTCGCGCTGATCCTGGTCCCCACCGCGTTCGGCCTCTTCGCCGGCGCCGGACTGGGCCTCGGCGACATGATCCTCGACGCGATCGGGAAGATGGCGCCGACCGCGGCCCTGCTCATGTTCGCGATCATGTTCTTCGGCATCATGATCGACGTCGGCCTGTTCGACCCGCTGATCCGCCTGATCACCCGCGTGCTGGGCGACGATCCCGCCAAGGTCGTCGTCGGCACCGCCCTGCTCGCCGGCGCGGTGTCCCTGGACGGCGACGGATCCACGACGTTCATCATCACCACCTCGGCGATGCTGCCGATCTACCTGCGCCTGGGCATGAACCCCGTCGTGCTGACCTGCGTGGCCGGTCTCATGAACGGCACGCTCAACATCGTGCCGTGGGGCGGCCCCACGGTGCGCGCCGCGACCGCGCTGAGCCTGCAGCCGACGAACGTGTTCGTGCCGATGCTGCCCTCGCTCGGGGTCGGTCTGCTCGTCGCGCTCGGCTTCGCGTGGATGCTCGGCCTGCAGGAGCGGCGCCGTCTGGGGGCGCTCGATGAGAGCCGGCTGACCGGCACCGCCGAGGGCGGCCTGCTGGCGGCGTTCCCCGCGGTCTTCCGCGGCGCCGACACCAAGCCCGGCGCTCGCGCCTCGCTGCGCACCGGCAACATCGTGACCGTCGCGCACGGTCACGGACCGGTCGCCGCCGCCGGGGTGGACCCCGCCGACACGGCGATGGCCGACACCATGCTCGACCCGAACCGTCCCACGCTGCGACCGCGGCTGATCTGGTTCAACCTCGCCCTCACGGTCGCCGTGATGGTGCTGCTCGTGATCGACATCATGCCGCTGCCGTACGTGTTCATGGTCGGCGCCGCGGTGGCCCTGCTCGTGAACTTCCGCAAGCTCAAGGACCAGGCCTCCGAGATCGTCGCGCACGCGCCGAGCATCGTCGGCGTCGTGTCCATGGTGATCGCCGCGGGCGTGCTCGTCGGCGTGCTGAGCGGCACCGGCATGGTCGACGCGATGGCGAACTGGATCACCACCGTGCTGCCGCCGCAGCTCGGGCCGTTCCTCGCGCCCATCACGGGCGTGCTGTCGATCCCGTTCACGTTCCTGATGTCGAACGACGCCTTCTACTTCGGCATCCTGCCAGTCCTGTCCGAGAGCGCCGCGCACTTCGGCATCGATCCGGTCGAGATGGCCCGTGCGTCCATCACCGGCCAGCCCGTCCATCTGCAGAGCCCCCTGGTCCCGGCGATCCTGCTCCTGGTCTCGCTCGCAAGCGTGAACCTCGGCGATCACCACCGCAAGGTGCTGTGGCGCGCACTCGTGGTCTCGCTCGTGATGCTCGCCGTCGGGATCCTGACCGGGGCGATCCCGTTCTTCGTCGCGCAATAGCGGGCGGGCCTGACGACCGATCGCGCACTCAGGCCGCGACCTGAGGGCGCGGTCCTCAGGCCACGGCGCGGGGTCCGACGGAGTCCGTCTCGACGAACATCACCCGGGGTGGCGGGGCGTCGGTGTGCTCGACGCCCGCGGGAGTGGTCCACACGATGACCCCGCCCGCCCGCTGCTCCGCGGTCCATCGCCAGCGCGGATCCACATCCGGGTGCTTGAGCGCGTGGTGGGTCTCGCAGAGGCACGCGAGGTTGCAGGGATCGGTCGGGCCGCCACGTGCGTAGTCGTGGTTGTGGTCGATCTGGCATCGTCGGGCGGGCTGCCGGCAGCCCGGGAACCGACAGGTGCGATCCCGGGCTCGAAGCTGTCGGCGCACCGCTTCCGAGACCCGGTACGGGCTGGTGCGGACGACCCTGCCCCGTGCGTCGAGGTCGAGACGCTCCCAGCTGAGCCCCGCGCCGGCGAGGCGGCGGGCGAGCTCCGGATCCATCGGGCCGCGCCCGTCGAGCTCCGCCATGCGGTCGTCCCGGCCGAGGAGCGTGGACTCCGCGACCGTGACCTGCACGGTGGCACGGAGGGCCGCGACGATGTCGGCGTCGTCCGAGACGCGGCCGGTGAGCGCCTTCAGCAGGAAGCGGTCGAACCGCACCTGATCCAGCCGCCGCCCGTCTCCCGGCCATCCTTCGCCGGTCCGCTCTTCGCCGGGCCGTCCGTCGTCGCCCGCGTCGCGGCTCGCCTGCTTGGCCGCGTCGAGGATCGTCCTCGCCTCCTGCGTGAGCAGGTCGTACGCCGCGTGGATGAGCGCCGCCGGCCCCGTCGCGCGCATCGTGGCCTGGCCCACGCCGTCCTCCGTCACCGTCACGACGCGGTCGTCGTGGGCGCGGCGATGCGCCTCGGTCAGCGCGACCGGGGCGACCGCGGCGGCCACGGACTCGGCGAAGGACTTCGTCCGTGCCCTGGACTCGGCCGCGGCGAACGGCACCACCTGCGCTTCGTACTCCGCGAGCGCTGCGGAGTCGTCGTGGGGGATGTCGGCGGCGGCCTCGATGACGACCTCGGCGTGGGCGAGGGACACGTCCCCCGCCTGCAGGGCGACGAGCGTGACCGGGAACCGCTCATGCAGGACATGGCCCGTCGCGAGCATCTTCGCCGCGGCGTAGCGGGACAGGTGCAGGCCCGCCGCGAGCTCGCAGATCATCGAGCGCTCCGCCTGGTCGAATCCCGCCGATCCGGTCGGGACCTCGTCGAGCAGCAGCGCGACCCTCTCATGCGCGAGGGCGGCCTGTCGCGCCTGCAGCCGCGCGATCTCCCTCGCGAGATCCGCGCACTCCGCCACGATCTCCGCGCTGCGGCGGAGATGGTGATCGAGAGGCCTGTCCATACCCTCGAGTATAGAACATATCTTCGAAAGAGGGAAGGGTTATCCACAGGCCCGCATCTCCGCAGGACCGCTCAGAACAGTGCCGCCGGCAGCGCTCCCTCGTGCTCGAGCAGCCAGCGCTTCGTGAGGAGGCCCTCGCCGGGAGCCCCGCCGGAGTATCCGCCGAGTCCGTCGCTCGCGACCACGCGGTGGCAGGGCACGATGATCGGGATCGGGTTGGCCCCCATGATGGATCCGATCGCCCGCGCGGGCACGGCCGTGCCGCTGCGCTCCGCGAGTTCGCCGTAGGTCACGGTCTCGCCGTGGCCGACCGTGTCGTGGAGCGCGTGCAGCACCGCGCCCGTGACGTCGGACTGCGGGCCGAGGTCGAAGGGCAGGTCGAAGTCCGACCGCTCCCCCGCGAAGTACGCGCCCAGCTGCGCAAGGGCCTCGGCGAGCAGCGGATCCCGCTCGGCGTCCTGCATCGTTCCCGGCACCGCGGTCCGTCCGCCGCGCGGCCAGGTCACCCGGGTGATCGCGACGCCGTCGCTGTGCACGGCGAGCACGCCCACCGGCGTGGCGATCGAGCCCGAGAAGGTCATGCCGCGATCGTACGCCGGGGGTCGGACACGGGGCCTCGCGTGCGCCGCAGGGTGGGACGATCCGCACGCCCCGCGACGATCGGCACACGGATCCGGTGAAGTCCTGTGCAGATCGACGCATCGTGTGCGGATCGTGGCGCCCCTGTCACCCTTCGACGCGCCCCTGTCACACTTCGGCCTCCGGATCCGACATCCCTCGTGAGAGCCGCATCTGCGCCCGCGAGACCGCGGGCCCGGCCACGGAAGGAACGACGATGACCAGGATCGACATGGCCCGCACCAACAAGCTCGGCTACGCCGCAGTGCTCGGAATGGAGGCGTACTCCCGCAAGAGCGTGGAGGCACGACTCTACGAACTCATCAAGCTGCGCGCCTCGATCCTGAACGGCTGCGGCTTCTGCGTCGACATGCATGCGACCGAGGGCGCCAAGCGCGGGATCCCGCAGCGCACGCTGCACGCGGTCGGCGCGTGGCAGCACGCGAAGGGCTTCTTCGACGAGCGGGAGCTCGCGGCGCTCGCACTGACCGACGCCATCACGCAGCTCGGCCCCGAGACCGTGACCGACGAGATCTGGGACGCGGCGGCGCAGCACTTCGACGCGGGCGAGCTCGGTGCGATCGTGATGGCCATCTGCACGATCAACGTGTGGAACCGCATCGCGATCGCCACGGAGATGGCGCCGCCGATCGACGACAAGCACCCGATCGTCTGACCGGTGCCCGATCCCGGGCGGTACCGTGGGGCCATGACCCTCGTCTCGCCTGCCACCCGTGCGTGGCAGGCGGAGCGGGGGCGCCTCATCGGCATCGCCTACCGGATGCTCGGCGACTACGGCCACGCCGAGGACATCGTGTCGGAGGTCGCGATCGAGGCGCTGCAGCAGGAGCGCGCCGAACGTCCCGATCCCGACGGGTCGGGCGCGGACGGATACCCCGCCGCGAGTCAGGTGCGCTCCTGGCCCGCGTGGCTCACGACCGTGTGCGTGCGCCGCTCGATCGATCGCGTGCGCGCGCTCGCGGCGATGCGCGAGGACTACGTCGGCCCGTGGCTGCCGGAGCCGGTCGCCACCTCGCGCTTGCCCGAGGACGCGGTGGCCGACCGCGAGCTGCTCTCGCTCGCCCTGCTGCACATGGCCGAGCAGCTCGCGCCCGAGGCGCGGGCGGCCATCGTGCTGCACCGAGCGTTCGGGATGTCGGCCGTGGAGATCGCGCCGATCCTGGAGAAGTCGCCCGCCGCGGTGCGGCAGCTCGTCTCCCGCGGCGAGCGCCGGCTGCGGCTCGCCGACGACCCCTCCGTCACGCGCGCGGCGGATCCGGCGGCGCTCGGCGCTCTGCTCGCCGCCGTCGAGCACGGCGACGTCTCCGGAGTGCTCGCCCTGCTCTCCGACGACGCGATCCTGTGGAACGACGGGGGCGGCAAGGTCAGTGCCGCGCGCAACCCGATCTTCGGCGCCGACCGTGTGCGGCGCTTCCTCGTGGGCGTGCTGCAGAAGGCGACCGCCGATCCCGCGCTGCCGTTCTCCGTGCGGCGGCTCGACATCAACGGAGAACCGGCGATCGCGTTCCTGCGCTCCGGCCGCACCGATGTGCTCGCCCTCGAGTTCGGCGCCGACGGGCTGATCCACGGGCTCCGTCAGGTGTGCAACCCGGACAAGCTCGCATACGTGCTCTGACCCAGCGCCACCATCCACAGCGCCTTCATCGGATCCGCCCCTACCGTCTGGCTCGTGCCCGCAGACCGCGACCGCCTCCGCCGCGCCGGCATCGTGCTGGAGATCATCACCCTGGCCTGGAACGTGGTCGGGGTCGTCCTGCTGGGACTCCTCGCCTACCGATCGTCATCCGTCGCACTGCTCGGGTTCGGCCTGGACAGCCTCATCGAGATCGGCGCCTCGACGGTGGTCATCTGGGAGCTGACCGGCGCGGATGAACAGCGTCAGCGCCTCGGCCTCCGCCTGATCGGCATCGCGTTCGGACTGCTCGCGGTCTACCTGCTCGTGCAGGCGGTCGTCGCGCTCGCGTCCGGCCACCGTGCGACACCCCTGCAGGGCGGCATCTGGTGGACCGCGCTCACCACCGTCGTCATGTTCCTCCTGGCCTTCGGCAAGCATCGCGTCGGGCGCGCTCTGCGGGATCCGGTCCTGCTCACGGAGGGCAGGGTGACCCTGGTCGACGGGATCCTGGCCGCAGCGGTTCTGGCCGGCATCCTCCTGAACGCCCTGCTCGGCCTGTGGTGGGCGGATCCCGTCGCGGGCCTCGTGATCGTGGTCTACGCCGTCCGTGAAGCGGTGTACGCCCTGCGCGGATGAGTATCCGTTAGTATCTGCGTATGAGTGCAGATAAGCAGGCATGCGGATACTCGCCGGACAGCTCCTACGTCGAACTGGCCGTCGAAGTGTTCTCGATGCTCGCCGATGCGACCCGCGTGCGGATCGTGCTCGCGCTCGGCGAGGCCGGGGAGCTCTCCGTCAACCATCTCGCCGACATCGTCGACAAATCCCCCGCAGCCGTCTCCCAGCACCTCGCCAAACTGCGCCTCGCCCGCATCGTCTCGACCAGACAAGACGGTCAGCGCGTGTTCTACCGGCTCGAGAACGAGCACGCCTCCCGGCTCGTCGCCGACGCGATCTTCCAGGCCGAGCACTCGCTCGGCGGGACCCCCCGCCACCACCACGCCGACCAGGACGCGTGATGCACGACCACCCGCACGACCATCAAGGCCATCACCACGACCACGGCCACGGCCACGGCGACCAGGACCACACTCATCCCGCCGGCTTCCGAGGCGTGCTCCACGGCCTGTTCGTGCCGCACACGCATGATGCCGCGGATGCGATCGACGACGCCATGGAGGCATCGAGCGCCGGCATCCGAGCGCTCAGGATCAGCCTGGTCATCCTGCTGGTCACCACCGTCCTGCAGGCGGTCGTGTTCTTCCTCAGCGGATCCGTCGCCCTGCTCGCCGACACCGTGCACAACTTCTCCGACGCGCTCACCGCGGTCCCGCTCTGGGTCGCCTTCCTGCTCGGACGCCGCGCCGCGACCCGCCGCTACACCTACGGGTTCGGGCGCGCCGAGGATCTCGCCGGACTGTTCATCGTGTTCGTCGTGCTGCTGTCCGCGATCGTCGCCGCCTGGCAGTCGATCGAGCGGATCCTGAACCCGCAGCCCCTCCACAACGTCGGCTGGGTGATCGTCGCGGGCGTGATCGGCTTCCTCGGCAACGAGGCCGTCGCGATCTACCGGATCCGCGTCGGCCGTCGCATCGGATCCGCGGCTCTCGTCGCCGACGGCGTGCACGCGCGCACCGACGGCTTCACCTCGCTCGCCGTCGTCCTGGGCGGGCTCGGGGTGCTGGCGGGATTCCCGCTGGCGGATCCGATCGTGGGTGCGCTCATCTCCGTCGCCATCTTCGTGCTCCTCATCGGCACCGTGCGCAGCATCGGCCGGCGGCTGCTCGACGGCGTCGAACCCGAGCTCGTGGAACGGGCCCGGCACGCGTTGGAGCACGTCGACGGGATCTCCGCGGTCGAGCGGGTGCGCTTGCGCTGGGTCGGTCACCGGCTGGAGGGCGATGCCGTCATCTCGACCAGAGGCGAGCCCGTCGCGATCGCCGCCGAGGCGGAGCGGAGCGTCCGCGCGCACCTGCGCAACCTCGACGGATTCCTCGTCGGAGTGCGCGCGGCGCCCTGACCGCTGTCCGGCCCCGCCCTCAGTCCAGGAGGTGCCGGGTGTACCGGCCCGGCTCGTCGAGGAACGACCGCCAGTGCCGTACGAGCTCCAGATCCTCCCAGACCGCCGGGCGGAGCCCCCACTCCCCGACCTCGAGGATCTTCGCCCCCGGAAGGGCGGCGAGAACCGGCGAGTGCGTCGCGCAGAGCACCTGCCCGCCGTCCTCCGCGATCCGGCGCAGCACGGCGATGAGACTCAGCGTCGACGAGAACGAGAGCGCCGCCTCCGGCTCGTCGAGGCAGTAGAAGCCGGGGTCCTGGAACCGGTCGCCGAGCAGCGCGAGGAAGGACTCGCCGTGACTCATCTCGTGGAAGGAGATGTCGGGCCGGCTGAGCGAGGGGTTCTCCTCGAGGTACGTGTAGAACGAGTGCATCGTCTCGGCGCGCAGGAAGAAGCCCCACCGGTTCGCGCCCACGCCGCGCTGGATGCGCAGCCATTCCGAGAGCGGCGACTCGGTCGGACGCGTGCTGTGCCTGGCCTGGCGGGATCCGCCCTCCGGCGAGAGCCCGTAGGCGATCGCGACGCCCTCGACCAGCGTCGACTTGCCGCTGCCGTTCTCCCCGACGAGGAACGTCACGCCGGGATCCAGATCGAGTCCTTCCCGGAGCACCTGCGCGACCGCGGGGATGCTCAGCGGCCAGGTGCGTCCCGCGGCGGGGGCGTCGTCGGCGGGGTGCACCGCGACCACGGGCTGCTGCCGGCGTCGACGGCTGTTCGGGTCCCAGAACGGATCCATGACGCTCCCCTCGGCGATCGGCTTCCGACCATTGTGCCCGGCGGGACCGACAGAGCTCCGGCCCGACCGTCAGCGGTTCCCCAGACCGGGGCCGGAAGGATGGAGGCGTGAGCCAGGCGACGAGAGAACCGGTCCGCACGCGACGCGCGGCCCCCCGTCGCGGCGCCGTGATCGCGATCCTGCTGATCACCGCCGCGCTCACCGTGCTCGTCCTGCTCGGCGGGATCCCCGGCCTCATCGGGACGGGGATCGCCGTCGTCCTCCCCTGGCTCGGGTTCGTCCTGGTGCCGCTCGTGGTCGCCGCCCTGCTGATCCGGCCGCGCACGGCATGGATCACCGCGGTGCCCCTCGTCGCCTGGACCATCGCGCTGTGGGGCTTCCTCCCGGTGCCGTGGCAGGGCGACCCGTCCGCCGGGGATCACGGGCTGCTGATCGCGACGCAGAACGTCGAAGCGGGCTCCGGCACCGGAGCCGCGTCGGCGCGCACCCTCGCCGCCGACGGCGCGGGGATCCTCGCGTTCACGGAACTCGACGCCGACTCCGGATCGGCGATCGCGGACGAGCTCGCCGACTCCTACCCGCACACCTACCGCGTCGGCACCGTCGGGGTGTGGAGCCGCTACCCGATCCTCGATGAGGAGGCGCTCGATCTCGGGCTCGGCTGGAAGCGCGCGCTGCGCGTGGAGGTCGACGCCCCCGGCGGCGCCGTCAGCGTGTACGTCGTGCACGCGGCCTCGCTGCGCCCCGGCGCGCAGAGCGCCCGTGACGGCATGCTCTCGGCGCTGGGCGAGCGGATCCGCGGAGACCGCAGTCCTCGCGTGATCGCTCTCGGCGACTTCAACGCGGTGTCGACGGATCCCGCTCTCGCCCCGATCGCGGGAGCGCTGGGCGAAGTGCGCTTCGGCGGCGTCGGGCCCTCGTTCACCTGGCCCGCGGCCTTCCCCGCGGTGCGGATCGACCACGTGTTCCAGCGCGGCTACGCGACGTCCTCCGGACGGACGACCTCGGCCGGCGCGAGCGACCACCTCGCCGTCGTCGCCGCACTGGGCGGCTGACCCGCACGCCCCGGTCAGCCGACGACCATGAGGACCCGGGCGTCCTCGGCGACGATCCCGGGTCCTGAGGCGACCACGCTGTCGCCCGTCGTCGCGGGCGGCAGCACCAGCGCCTCCATCGCCGCTGCCGTGCTGCCGCCCGTGCTCACGCGCCCGGAGCGCACGACGACCGCGCGCACGCCCTCGGGAAGGACCGATGCCCCGTCCAGATCCGCGAAGACCAGCGCAGGGCGCGCCCGCGCGGTCACCGTGGACAGGACGAGGATCCGGCTCAGCTCCGCGGCGCGGAGCCGGGGCCGGCGCAGCTCCAGGAGCGGGTCGACATGACGCAGCACCCGCTCCTTGCGCAGCCCCACCGACGACCCGGGGCCGACATCGACCTGCGGACCCCCGATCCCGGCGAGCACATGAGTCGCCTCGTGCGCCAGGTGCAGGATGCCCACCGGGCCCCGCAACTCGACCAGCTGCAGGGCCCAGTGCAGTTCGCCGTTCGCGCCGCGCCGTCCGCAGATCTCGCGCACGTGCCCGCCTCCCGCGGCGAGACCGCGTCTCGGCAGACTCCGCAGCTGCAGGAGCTCGGCCGGGGCGGTGCTCGCCGCGAGGGAGGCGGGGTTCATCGGCTCAGACCCGTGCGCCGATGAGGACATAGCCCTCTTCGCCGTGCACCACCGTGTCGAGCCCGGCGATCTCGTCCTCGTCCTTCACGCGGAACCCGATCACCTTCTCGACCAGGAAGCCGATCCCGAAGGCCAGCACGAACGAGTACACGAGCACCGAGAGCGCGGCGACCGCCTGCGCCGCGAGCTGCGCGAGGCTTCCGCTGTAGATCAGGCCCGTCGAGTTGGCGAAGATGCCCAGGTAGAGCGTGCCGACGATGCCGCCGATGAGGTGGATCCCGACGACGTCGAGCGAGTCGTCGAAGCCGAGCTTGTACTTCAGGTCGATCGCGAGCTGGCAGACCACACCCGGGACGATGCCCAGGACGACGGCCCAGATGGGCGTGAGCGCGGCGCACGCCGGGGTGATCGCGACGAGACCGGCCACGGCGCCGGAGGCGGCGCCGACCGAGGTGGGCTTGCCGTTGCGGATCTTCTCCATGACCAGCCAGCTGAGCAGCGCCGCCGCGGGGGCGGCGAGCGTGTTCACGAACGCGACCGAGGCGGTGCCGTCGGCGCCGAGCTCGGATCCGGCGTTGAAGCCGAACCAGCCGAACCAGAGCAGTCCGGCGCCGAGGAGCACGAACGGCGGGTTGTGCGGCACGTCGGCGCCCTTCTGGAAGCCGATGCGGCGGCCGAGCACCAGGGCGAGCGCGAGACCGGCCGCTCCCGCGTTGATGTGCACCGCGGTGCCGCCCGCGAAGTCGATCGCGCCGACGCCGAGCCAGTCCTGCAGGCCCTTGGTGATCCAGCCTCCGTAGGCGTAGCTACCGTCCTTGTTCACTCCGAAGTTGAACACCCAGCTCGCGACCGGGAAGTAGACGACGGTCGCCCAGATCCCGGCGAAGATCATCCAGGATCCGAACTTCGCCCGGTCGGCGATCGCGCCGGACACGAGGGCGACGGTGATGATCGCGAACGTCGCCTGGAACGCGACGAAGGCGAGCGGCGGATACGCGGCCCCCTTGGGGACCTCGAGCAGGCTGTTCAACCCGATCGCCGACCAGTCGATCGTCCAGGGGGCGATGAGGCCCTTGCCGGTGGGGAACGCGATTGCGTAGCCGAAGACGACCCACAGCACGCCGATCAGGCCGATCGCGCCGAAGCTCATCATCATCATGCTGATCACGCTCTTGGCCTTGACGAGGCCGCCGTAGAAGAAGGCCAGGCCGGGTGTCATCAACAGCACGAGAGCCGCGCAGATCAAAACGAAGGCGGTGTTTCCCTGATCCATGAGGGTGCCGCTCCTCTCTGTCAGGACGCTCCTGCAGCGTCGGGTGAGGTCAGACTGTCACTCGTGCGTTTCGCCTCGACGCGCGCTGTGTTTCGTGTGCGTTTCGTCGCTCGCGCCCGGCGTGAACAAGCTGTGACGAAGACCAGCGCGACTGGCGATGAGTCACGACGGATGTCCGACCCCCTGGATAGCAAGGAGTCGATAACACGACGATCGGAGAAGACATGCGCACGAAGACCCACCCCCGATACATAGACGGACACGCGTACGAGACACCGAGGACCGCATTTCGCCACCAACTGCTTCTGACATTCGCCGCATTGCTCATCCTGAGCGGAACCTCCGCGCTCATCGGGATCGCTCATGCCATGCGCCGCGCTCTCGCACTCGGCACAGCACCGGCACCGCGCGCCGACGACTTCCCTTCGTGGACTGCGTGGGTGCTCGGAGCAGGCTCGTGGTGGCCTGCACTCGCCAGCGCGGGTTTGTTCGTAACGGTGCAGTTGGTAGCGACGCCTCACCTCAGGACGGCCGCCAGCTCCGAGGAGAGTTTCCGCAACCGCTTCTCATCGGCGATGCA
>JAITLM010000086.1 GCA_031277885.1 Microbacterium sp. | reverse complement strand
CCCGAAGAGACGAACGGAGCGAGCGCCGCACGCAGATCTGCGGCGTGCGCACTGGTCAGATCGATCTCATAGGCGGAACCGTCGAGTGAGAAATGCACGGTCTCGCCCTCGCCCACCTCGAGAACGGAACCGTCGATATCGTCGACGAGCTGATGAACGATTTTGCGTGCCATGGAGATGAATCTACGTGCAGGAATTATCCAAGGCAATGATTGGAATGCGGAATGTCATGAATGTCCCGGATCGATCAGCTTCAATCCGACAATGCATCCGACCAGACCGAGGATCAACAGGATCCGGATCCAGGACACTTCGGAATCACCGGTGATCATGGCCCACACGACGGTGAGCGAGGCGCCGACGCCGACCCACACCGCATAGGCCGTCGCGGTCGGGATCTCCCGCATCGCCCAGCCCAGCCCGAACATCGATGCCACGAGGCCGACCACGAAGATGATGCTGGGCCAGAGTCGGGTGAACCCCTCGGACTTGCCGAGGGCCGTCGCCCAGACCGCCTCGCAGACTCCGGAGATGATGAGCACGATCCACGCCATGGCGGGCCTCCTGAGAGCCAGTCTTTTCGCTGTCCGGGTACTGGCCCGCCTCGTCCGGGTGCGCGGTGCGCTGCGTCGAGACTATCGCGGCTGCCTGGGCAGGAGCAGGGCAGCCCTCGTCAGGGGATCAGACCGCCGCGCCGCGCCCGCGCGACGGCGGCATGCCGGGTCGGGGCGTCGAGCTTCGCCATCGCCGTGCCCAGATACGCCTTGACCGTGGACTCGCGCAGACCCAGCTCGGCGGCGACCTGCGCGTTGGTCTGTCCGAGCGCGGCGCAGCTCAGCACGTCCAGCTCGCGGGGCGAGAGGCGCACCTCGGAGGGAGGGGGAAGCGGTGAGGGAGCGGAGAGGGCCAGCAGGCGGCGCTCGAGCTCGCCGAGGCGCTCGCGCACGGCTTCATCGGGCACGAGAGCGGCGATCGATCGCAGCTCGGCGAAGCTCTCCCGGAGCTCTTCCCGATGCGCGGGACTCAGCGCCGGCGGGGGAGTGGGCGCGCTCGCGGTGCGCAGCCTGCGCTCCACCTCCTCGCGGATGCGCAGTTCACTCGCGAGGGCGTCGGCGATCTGCATCGCCGGGGCGGTGGTGATCCCGCCGGCGGGCGGCTCCTCCCACGCGCCCGCATAGAGGACACCGCGCGGTCTCCCCGACACGATCACGGGGATCGCGAGCAGGGTGCGCAGCCCTTCGCCCAGGACGAAGCCGTCGTAGTCGTGCGTGATCTGCTGCGAGGCACCGTAGTCGTGCGTCATGCGCGGGCGCAGTTCGATCATCGCGCGGCCGCCGAGGCCGCGCTGCGGCTGGACCCGCAGCCCCTCGAGGCTGCGGGTGCGGGAGCCGACGATCGCGGTGACGGGCACCTCGCCGCTGTCGAGCAGGCCGCCGAAGGCGACGGGGAAACGGGTGCGCCGGATCAGCTCGCGCACCGCCTGCGCGACCAGATCCGCGTCGGATCCGACTGTCTCGAACGAGTTCATCCGACTACCAGCTCCCGGGGCAGCCGCCCCGTCCCGTCGTTTCGTAGCGTCGACGCTATCACCCGGGTGCGGTCGGGGGTTCGTCGGGGAGCACCCGCAACGGTCAGAGGAACCGGCGCAGGAGCGCCGCGTCGCACGGAGGGGACGACGTCCGCCCCGGCGGCCTACACGCCGGGGCGGACGTGCTGCACGGGACGGGCTCGGGCGGCCGCGTCCGCCTCCAGATCCAGGAGGTATCGCTTGCGTTCGGGATGCGCGCCGTACTCACCGGGCGAGCCGTCAGCGCGCACCACGCGGTGCACGGGCACGACGATCGAGAAGGGGGTGTTCCTGCACGCCGTCCCCACCGCGCGTGCGGCACCGGGGCTGCCCGACATCGCCGCCACCTCGCCGTAGCTCGCGCTCTCGCCCCACGGGATCTCGCACACGGACTGCAGCGCGGAGCGGGTGAAGCCGTTCGCGAGCCGCCAGTCCAGGGTGAGCTCCCGATCGAAGCGGATCGGCTCCCCGGAGAAGTACGCGTGCAGCAGCTCGTCGATCTCCGCGCTCGCGCCCGGATCCGGTTCCGGCACGGCGTGCAGCATCCGCGCGATCGCCTCGAGCGCCCAGGGCGAGTCGCGATGCATGCCCTCGGGCAGGTCGAACGCCACGAGCCCCTCATCGGAGAACACGCAGAGCGCATCCCCGAACGGGGTGTCGGCGAAGTCGTAGCGGTAGGTCATGCACCCATCCTCGATCACCGCGCGCGCTCAGGACGGCCGGATCCGCAATCGGTGCGGAGAATCCGAAAAAGGCCCGCTGTGGAGGGGGAAACCACCTGAATCCGGCGAAACCCAGTGGATCTGACGGTTCTGCCCATCCACCACGCCTAGTCTTTGTCGTGTGTGGCGACGTGACGGGAAGAACGCGGAGGAGAAGTCCGTGACGCCCGGCGACGTCGACGTGGCAGAGCCGGGAGTGCAGGCGGTGCACGCCGCGACCACGGAGCGGGCCCGTCTGAGGGCCGAAGCGGCGGAGCTCGGCGGCCCGTCGCCGCTGACCGCCTATCGCGATGTCACCGCCGGCGGGATCGACATCTCGAGGGCCCACCCGGGCAGCCTGCCGCAGTTCATCACGGGCCGCTCGACCCTGCTGTCCAACCTGTTCCGCGATGAGGTGGGGCTCCGCGGCGCGCGCCTCGCCGCCGACCGGATCACGGCGAAGAACACCGAACTGCGCACCGTGCGCGGGCTCGACGCCGTGCACCTCGCGGTGGGACTGTGCACCTGGCGGATCGGCGGCGTGGACTACGCCGCCCCGATGCTGCTGCGTCCGCTCGCGATCCGCCGGCACTACGCCGACTACGAGCTGAAGCTGCACGGGCAGTTCTTCCTCAACCCCGAACTCGTGCGCATCGCGCGCGATCACTTCGGGATCACGATCGACGACACCCGGCTCGCCGCCCTCGCGTACCAGAACGGCGTGTTCGCGCCGCAGCCGGCGATCGACATGCTGCGCGCGGCCACCTCATCCGTCGACACGTTCTCGGTGCAACCGCGCATGATGGTGTCCACGTTCGCCGACGTCGGCACCGCGATGGCACGCGACGCGCACGACCTCGACCATCCGATGCTGAACGCGCTGGCCGGCCATGCCGCCGACCGCGAGCGCGTCTCGGCGCCGGGACCGCAGCCGTTCACGGCCGGACCGGACGACCGCGCCCCGGCCTCCGACAATCTCCTCCTCGACGCCGACAACGAGCAGGAGCAGGTGCTCGCCCGCATCGCGGCGGGGCACTCCCTCACGGTCTCGACGCTCCCCGGAACGGGTGGGACGCAGACCGTGATCAACGCGATCGGCGAGCTCGTGCGCGCCGGCAAGCGCGTGCTCGTGGTCTCTCCCCGTCGCTCGACGCTCGACGGCGTGCGGCACCGCCTGAGCGGGATCGGTCTGGACGGGTTCGCCGTCTCGCCGGCTTCGGTGCGCCGGGATCTGGTGCGCGCGATCGGGCGCAACGAGAAGGCCAAGGCGCCCAAGCTCGCGGAGATCGACGACGCCCTGCTGCGGCTGCGGACCGTGCTGCGCGACTACCGCCGCGCGCTCACGGAGACGGATCCGGCGCTCGGCGCGAGCGTGCTCGACGCGACCCGCATGCTCACCCGGCTGGCGCTGCTCCCGACACCCCCGACCACGACGGCACGACTCGGGCGCCCCGCGCTGCAGAATCTCGCGGAGGACCGCACGCACGCCGCCGAGGCGCTGGCGCAGGCCGCGCGGCTGGGGGAGTTCCGGTTCGGCCCCGACGACTCGCCCTGGTATGGGGTCGTCTTCTCCTCATCGGATGAGGCGCACCGCGTGCACGCGCTCGCCGAGGAACTGCACGCGCGCACGGTGCCGGAGCTGCTTGAGCTGGGCTACGAGCTCGTCGCCCAGACGCACATGCGCCCCTTCGCGACGATCTCGGAGCTCGGCGAGTACCTGCGTCTGCTGCGGGGGATCCGCGATTCGCTCGACCACTTCACCCCCGCCGTGTTCGAGCGGCCGCTCGGGGAGCTCATCAAGGCGCACGGCAGCCGCCGGGACAGCGCGGCGATGACCGGCGCGAACCGTCGCCGGCTGCGCCAGCTCGCCAAGGAGTACGTGCGGCCCGGCGCCCACGTGGGGGACATGCACGACGCGCTCACGCGCATCCAGGCCCAGCGCACCGAATGGCAGCGCTACGTCGATGCCGGAGTCGCGCCAGAGGTGCCGCTCGGCCTCGCCGACGTCTCCGTCGCCTGGCGCGATGTCGAGGCGCAGCTCGCCGAGCTCGACACGGCTCTGGGGCGCAAGGAACCGCTCGCGACGCTTCCGGTCGCGCGCCTGCTGCGCACGCTCGCAGGACTCGCGGCGAAGTCGGACGTCTTCGACAACCTCATCGAGCGCGCCCGCATCCGCGACGAGCTGGCGGGCCTCGGTCTCGAGCCGCTCCTCATCGACCTGTCCACCCGGCACCTCTCCGAGGATCGGGTGGGCGCCGAACTGGAGTACGCGTGGTGGCAGTCCCTGCTCGAGCAGGCGCTGCGGCAGAACCGCTCCCTGCTGGGCGCGAACACCTCGGTCGTCGACCAGCTCGAGCGCGACTTCCGCCTCGTGGACGAGGCGCACGCCGGGGCCGCAGGGCCGCTCCTCGCGTGGCAGCTGAGCGGGCAATGGCGGATCTCGATCGTGGACGAGGCCGCGGAGGCGCAGAACCTCCGGCACGGACTCACCCAGCACCGCACCACGGTCGCGGAACTCGTGGCCGCGGCCCCGACGCTCATGCGCGTGCTCGCGCCGGTCTGGATCGCCTCCCCCTATCAGGTGCCCGATCTGCCGGACTCGGTGGAGTTCGACGCCGTGATCCTCGTCGACGCCGCCGCGATCAACCTCGCCGAGGCCACGCCCGCGATCCGCCGCGCGCGGCAGATCATCGCCTTCGGCGACCCCGTGCTGCAGAAGCCGACCGCGTTCCAGGTCGCGACGATGCCGGCGGAGGACCGCGAGGAGGAGGTGCCGTTCGACGAGGTGTCGGTGTTCGAGCGCCTCTCCGAGCTGCTTCCCGTGGTCACGCTGACCCGCAGCTACCGCGCCGGTGGTGAGGATCTGGCCTCGCTCATCAACGACGCCTTCTACGGCGGCGAGATCGTGTCGCTGCCCTGGGCGGGCTCCTACCTCGGTCGCGGATCGCTCACGGTGGATTACGTCGAGGGCGGCGTGGGGATCCCGCACCCCGAGACGGGGGCGATGGAGAGCCCGGAGGCCGAGGTCGCGCGCATCGTGACTCTCGTGGTGGAGCACGCCGTGCACCGCCCGACCGAGTCGCTCATGGTCGTCACGGCCAGCCGCACGCACGCCGAGCGGGTCTTCGCCGCGGTGTCGATCGCCTTCGCGGGCCGGAGCGACGTGGCCGAGTTCGTCGGCCGCGACACGCAGGAACCCTTCATCGTGCTGACGCTCGAGGAGGCGGCGGCCGAGAGCCGCGACCGCGTGATCTTCTCGCTCGGCTACGGCGTGACCAAGCACGGTCGCGTACTCAGCGATTTCGGCGATCTGTCCTCGCCGGACGGCGACCGGCTGCTCACGATCGGCATGACCAGGGCGCGTCGCTCGATGGTGATCGTCTCGTCGATCCGCCCGTCCTCGTTCGACGAGGGACGCCTGGATCACGGTGCGGCCACGCTCATGTCGATCCTCGGAGATCTCGCCGGGCATGCGCGCGAGGAGCGCGCGGAGGATCAGGCGGATCCGCTGACCCTCGCCCTGGCCCGCGAGCTGCGCCGCATCGGCGTCTCGGTCGACGTGGACTACCGCGGACTGCTGCCGCTCGTCGCTCAGCACGCGGGCAAGGCCGTCGTCATCGAGCCGGATCCGGAATCGCGGGCCGAATCGCTCCGGGAGACCCTGCGGCTGCGCCCCCAGGTGCTGCGGCGTCTGGGCTGGCACTACATCCGGGTGCACGCCTTCGACCTGTACAGCGATCCCGCCGGAGTCGCGCGCCGGATCGGCGAGGTGCTCGGGGTGCCCCTCGACGCACCGCGCGTGGACGGCGACACCCAGCCGCTCGACGTGGACGATGCCTGACCGCGATCCTTCCGCGACGTCCGATCCGGCGGAGGCGGGTTTCGACGACTCCGGATCCCGGCAGCGCATCGTGCGCGTGCGAGGATCCCGCCGGGCGCGCCTGACGCCCGCGCCCGGCACGCATGCCGAACCCGACGAGCGCGATCGCGAGTCCGGCGCAGAGACCAAGGGCGCCTCGGGCCCGAACGACGCGGCGCTGCGCCGCGAGGTCCCGCCGCACTACTGAGGCGTCGTACCCGTGCAGACGACGACGCCCCGGTCGCCACGAGGGCGCCGGGGCGTCGCAACCGGTCGGATCAGGCCGACTTCTGCTTCTCGAGCAGGTCGCGGATCTGGATGAGGAGCTCCTGCTCGGAGGGCAGGGCCTCGGGCTCCTCGGTGACGCCCGCCTTGGCGGCGCGGCGCTGGTTGAAGTGGTTCATGGGCATCACGAACGCGAAGTAGACGACGAGCGCGACGGCCAGGAAGTTGATGATCGCGCCGATGACTGCGCCGAAGCCGAAATGAGACGACCCGACGGTCAGGATCATTGCCTTGTCCAGGCTCTCGGCCTTGAAGAACAGATTGATGAGTGGATTGATCAGCTGCTCGACGACCACGTTGACGATCGCCGAGAACGCGGCGCCGATGACGACCGCGACGGCCAGGTCGATGACGTTGCCGCGGAGGATGAACTCCTTGAAGCCCTTGATCATGCTTTTTCTCTCCCCTGAAGTGGTCGGCCTCAGGATCCAGAGGCCGGTGCGGAGGCGGGCGCAGGTGTGGCGCTCGCCGTCGATTCCGACTTCGATGATGCCCCCACAGAGGAGGAAACCCCAGATCCCGCGCGGGAGTCGGTGCGATAGAAGCCCGATCCGTTGAAGGTCACGCCGATCGATCCGTACTCCTTGCGCAGGCGGCCCTGGCATTCGGGGCATTCGGTGAGGGCGCTGTCGGAGAACGACTGCACGGCGTCGAAACGGTGCCCGCAGGCGGTGCAGGCGTAGGAGTAGGTGGGCATGGGGCCTCGCAGGTCTCGGATCGGAGGGTCAGGTCAGGGGGAAGACGACGGTGCGCAGCGGCGTGACGGCGCCGGTAACCGGCTGGTCGTGCACGTCGTGGGGCACCTCGTCGAGGATCTCGGAGTCGTAGACGACGGCGTACGCGGGAGGGCACTTCTGCATCGAGCCGAGCGTGCGGTCGAAGTAGCCGCGTCCCCAGCCCATCCGCATCCCGGTGCGGTCGACGGCGGCCGCCGGGACGAGCAGCAGATCCACCTCGTCGAGTGCCATCGGGTTGAGGATCTCTCCCGTGGGCTCGGGCAGGCCGTGCAGGCCCGTCGTGATCTCCTCGTCGGATCCGGCCACCGCCCAGTCGAGCAGGCCGTCCTCGCGGGTGATCGGCAGCAGCACCCTGATGCCGCGGGCGACCGCGGCGCGGATGAACGCGCGCGTGCCGGGCTCGGTCGTGGTGGACAGGAAGCAGGAGATCGACCGTGCGCCGGTCGCGGCGACCAGCTCGTCGAGACGAGCGGTGAGGGCGGTCTCGGCCGCGGCGCGCTGCGGGTCGGACAGCAGGCTGCGGCGCTCGCGCAGATCGGCGCGCAGCGCGCGCTTCGCATGGTCGATGTCGCCCGGCATGGCCTCGATTCTACCGGGGAGCCGCTGAGCCCGCTCCGGCCCGAAGCCGGTTCGCGCCCCTAAGCTGAGCAGATGACGAAGGCACGCATCAAGGCGGTCATCCCCGCGGCCGGCCTGGGCACGCGCTTCCTGCCCGCGACGAAGGCGATGCCCAAGGAGATGCTCCCCGTCGTCGACAAGCCCGCGATCCAGTACGTGGTCGAGGAGGCCGTCGCGGCGGGCATCGACGACATCCTCGTCATCATCGGACGCAACAAGAACGCGATCTCCGATCACTTCGACCAGATGCCGGAGCTCGAGGGGAAGCTCACCCAGAAGGGCGATCACCGCCGGCTCGCCCGCGTCGTCGCCTCCAGCGACATGGCGGACATCCACTACCTGCGCCAGGGCGAGCCCAAGGGCCTCGGGCACGCCGTGCTCCGGGCTCGCACGCACGTCGGGGACAGCTCGTTCGCGGTGCTGCTCGGCGACGACCTCATGGACGAGCGCGACCCGCTGCTGACCGCGATGATCGCCGAGCACGAGCGCAGCGGCGCGGCGGTGATCGCGCTCATGGAGGTGGATCCCGATCAGATCCACCTGTACGGCACGGCTGACCCCGACGGCGTCCCGGAGGGCGCCTCGGACGACGTCCGCCGCGTGATGGGGCTGGTCGAGAAGCCCACTCGCGAGGAGGCGCCGTCGAACCTCGCCGTCATCGGCCGCTACGTGCTGCCGCCGTCGATCTTCGAGATCCTCGAGCGCACGCCGCCCGGCAAGGGCGGGGAGATCCAGCTCACCGACGCGCTGCAGGAGTTCGCCGCGGATCCCGAGGGTCCCGGCGTCCACGGCGTGATCTTCCGCGGACGGCGCTACGACACCGGCGACAGGCTGGAATACATCAAGGCGATCGTGCAGCTCGCCGCGGACCGCGACGACCTCGGGCCGGATCTGCGGGTCTGGCTCAAGGAGTACGCGGAGAGGATCTGAGCGGATCGTGGACGTCTCGGCACCGATGCGGCACGGACCGGTCGAGCTGCGGCTCATCCGGGCCAAGGACGCGCGCCCGCTGCAGCACGAGCTGATCACCAACCGGCGCTGGCTGCAGCCGTGGGAGGCCACGCTGCCCGGCCTGCAGACCGGGATCGACATGCGGGTGAGCATCAGGCGGCTGCTGCAGCAGTACCGCGACGGCACCGGCTATCCGTTCGTGATGGAGTACGACGGAAAGATCGCCGGCCAGCTCAACATCTGGGGCGTCATGCGCGGATCCCTGTGCTCCGCGACGATCGGCTACTGGGTGAGCGAGCGCTTCGCAGGGCACGGGATCACCCCGGCCGCCGTCGCGATGGCGACCGATCTCGCGTTCTCGGACCTGGGGCTGCACCGGATCGAGATCTGCCTGCGGCCGGAGAACCGGCCGAGCCTGCGGGTCGTGCAGAAGCTGGGCTTCCGCTACGAGGGGATGCGTCGCCGGTTCATCCACATCGACGGCGACTGGCGCGACCACCTCGCGTTCTCGCTCGTGCGGGAGGACGTGCCGGAGGGCGTGCTGAATCGCTGGGCCTCGGGCCGCGTCCCCGCGGACTGGGCGGCCGTGCCGGCCGCGGATCTGCCCTCCACCGCCGCGCCGGGCGAGACCGGGATCCAGGGCTGACCTCGGCGCGCGCGAGCCCGGGATGCGTCGACGCCCCCTCGCAGCGTCGACGCCCCTCCGCACGGACGGCACTGTGAGGGGGCGTGGAACCTGCGTGGGGGCGTCGACGAGGAGGCGCGACGCGCGCAGCGCGCGGCTGGCTCAGCTCTCGGCGGGCTCGGGGACGGCCTCGGGGACGGGACGGCGGATCCCGATCCAGGAGACGATCCCGCCGACCGCGAACAGGCCGGCGGTGACCCAGGTGGCGCTGTGGAAGCCCGCGAGGTTCAGGGTTCCGCCGACGATCGTGGAGAGCATCGCGACCACGAGCAGTCCGGCCACGCGGGAGACCGCGTTGTTGACCGCGGAGGCGATTCCGGAGCGGCTCTCCTCGATGGATCCGAGGATCGCCGAGGTGAGCGGGGCGACGGTCAGCGACAGGCCGATGCCGAGGACGATCATCGCCGGAAGCACCTGCCACCAGTAGTTGAAGCTCTCGGACACGAGGAGCAGCAGGAGCGCGCCGACGGCCATGACCAGCGGGCCGGCCGCCATGAACAGCCGGGGTCCGAGCCGGCCGGCCAGCCGGCCGACGCGCGAGCTGAGCAGGATCATCAGGATCGTGATCGGCAGGCTCGCGAGGCCCGCCTCCGTGGCCTTGAGCCCGGCGCCCTGCTGCAGGTAGACGCCGATCACGAAGCCGTTCAGCGAGAGCGCCGCGTACACGAACAGCGTCGACAGGTTGCCCCAGGCGAAGTTGCGCACGCGGAAGAGGGACAGCGGCATGAGCGGGTACGCCCGTCGCTGGCGCAGCAGGAAGACGATCAGCAGTGCGGCGCCGCCGATCGCGGTGAGGAGGATCACCGGGGAGGCCCAGCCCTGGTGGGGCTGCTCGATGAGCGCGTAGACCACGCCGCCGAGACCGAGCGCGCAGAGCGCGCCGCTGAGCCAGTCCACCTGCGTGGTGCGCTCATGCTCGGGCAGGCGGAGCCGGCCGAGGAGCACGAGCGTGACGCCGATCGGGAGCACGTTGATCAGGAAGACGAAGCGCCACGACAGCAGATCCACGAAGAGACCGCCGAGCAGCGGTCCGACCAGCTGCGCCGCCGTGGTGAAGGCCGTCCACACCCCGATCGCCCTGGACTGCACCTCGCCGCGCATCACGGCGGTGATGAGCGCGAGCGAGCTTGGCACCAGCAGCGCGCCGGCCGCACCCTGTGCGGCGCGCGCGATGATCAGCACCAGGGGAGTGGGGGCGACGGCGACCGCGACCGAGGCGATCCCGAAGGCGATGAGCCCGATCCGCATGACCAGGACGCGCCCGTAGGCGTCGGAGACGGATCCGGCGAGCAGGATCAGGGCGCTGAGCGTGATCAGGTAGGCGTCCACCGCCCACTGCTGGGTGGTGATGCCGCCGCCCAGCTCGCGGCTGATCGCGGGCAGGGCGACCGTGACGACGGTGCCGTCGAGGAAGGTGACGAACGAGGCGAGCACCGCGACCGCGATGACGAGCCGCTGCAGAGGGGTGAACGAGGCCACGAGCCCGACCCTACTCGCCGGAGCGGACATCGGGGCGGATACGGGGATCCGCGGGGGCCTGCGTGACGTCGGCGTGCGCGTGTCGGCGCCGTCGCGGGCGGCCCGTCGCATACCGTGGAGGGCATGAACGGGCCGGTGCTGAGCGGGGGCGTGATCGTCCTGGTCGCGGCGCTGCTGTGGCTGCTCTATTTCCTGCCTTCGTGGCGGGGGCAGCACCAGTACGACGCCGCCGAGCGCAATGCGCTGCGCCTGAACCGCGCCCTGCGCGTGCTCGCCGAGACCAGCGAGGCGCCCCGCGAGGTGCAGCTCGAACTGAACGCCCGCACCGCACTCGCGCAGCAGAAGCTGGCCAAGCGGCTGCAGACGGACCGCGAGCAGGCCGACCTGCAGCGTCTGCGCGAGCAGCTCGCCGCCACGCACGCCGATCCCGCCTTCCGTCGCGCGCGCGCCCGTCGACGCACCCGGCTCACGGCCACGGTGCTCTTCCTCCTCGCGCTGGCGGCGGTGGGCGTCGGCGTGTGGCAGCTCATGACCGCCGGATCCTCGATCCTGCTCTGGGCGGGCGGAGCCGTCGCGCTGCTCGCCCTGCTGATGCTGCAGCGGATGGCGACGGTCGCCCGTCGTGCGGTCCGCCGCGCCGCGCGCGTGATGGCGCCGCCCGTGGCCGAGGACGCACCGGCACGGGAGACCGAGCTGCACGACCAGGGTCCGCGGACCTGGACGCCGCGCACGCTGCCCGAGCCCCTCGTCTCCGTCACCGGATCCCGGGCGCACGCGGCCCGCGCCACGATCGACGCGCAGACCCTCGCCCGCGAGGCGGCGCGCGCCGCCGAGCTGCAGCGCAAGGCCGATGAGCTCGCCCCGCCGGCGCCGACGGAGCTGCCCGCTCCCGCCGCCGCGCAGGAGTCGCCCTACGCCCGGATGGGCTACGTCGACGACGCCGAGATCGAGGCGCACGTGCGCCAGCTGCTCGCCCAGCGCGCCGCGGGCTGAGCGGATCCGACACGCCCGGCGGGCGTCGTGAGGGCCGCCGATGACGAGTGCGCCCGCATGCCCGTGCTAGGCTGATCTGGTTCACGGGCCCATGGCGCAGTTGGTAGCGCGCTTCGTTCGCAATGAAGAGGTCGGGGGTTCGAATCCCCCTGGGTCCACCGGAACAGAAGAAGCCCCCGAGAGATCGGGGGCTTCTTCTGTTCCTCCGGCCGGAGCGATACTCGTCCCGCCGGAGCGACGCTCCGCCGGTGCGATGAGTGCTCTCGACCGGCGGAAGGGCGTCAGCGGCCCGGTGCCGCCCGTGCGCTTTCACCCGAGCGCGTCGCGAGCCCGCAGCAGGGAGACGTGGCTGCGCTGAACCTCGGTGACGGTCTCCAGGAAGCGGCGCGCGATCTTCAGCTCGGCGGTGCTGAACGCTTCGGCGACGGCCGCGCTGGATTCGGCGATGTGCGGCCCGATGATTCCCCAGATGAGCTCCAGGGCGCGTGGGGTCGGGCGCACGATCAGCCGACGGCGGTCGCTCGGATGCGGTGTGCGCGCGAGGTATCCGACCCTCTCCAGGCGATCGAGCATGGTCGTGACGCTGCCGGTGGTGAGGGCGAGCCGGTCGGCGATCTCCCGCGGGGTGATCCCGTCATCGCCGGCATCCACGAGGGTCTCCAGGCAGCGCAGGTCGGTGTCGTTCACACGCAGGATGCGCGCTGCTTCGCGGTCGAAATCGTCGACGGTCGACTGATAGCTCTGGATGACCGGGCCCAGGGCGGCGAGCGCCTCCTCAAGATCACTTGACATTCAAGCTATCTCCTCTCATGATTGTTTGATAATCAAGCTACACGATCGGGCTGGGCAGCCGGCCGGACACGGAAGGAACGAGAAATGACTCGTGCACTCATCATCGGCGGTGGCATCGCCGGCCCGGTACTCGCTGTCGCGCTGCAGTCCGTCGGCATCGACTCCGTCATCTACGAGCGGGGGAGCGCGGACGACGACCGTCGGGGTGCGTGGATCTCCTTCCAGGCCAACGGGATGGACGCTCTGCGCGCGATCGGCCTGGCGGGTCCGGTCGAGGGGATCGGTTACGAGACCGACGACATCAGCTTCGTCAACGGCAAGGGCAAGCCGCTCGGCCGGATGCCCATGGCCGCACGGCGCCCCGACGGGCAGACGTCGATTCTCATGCCGCGTGCTGACCTCTACGCATTGCTGGCCGGACAGGCCGCCGACCGCGGTATCCGCATCGAATACGGGAAGGAGTTCGTCGGCGCCGAAGAGACGGCGACCGGCGTCCGCGCCCGTTTCGCGGACGGGAGCACGGCCGACGGCGACTTCCTCGTCGGGGCGGACGGCATCCACTCACGCGTGCGTCAGGTGATCGATCCTGGCGCCGCGGCGCCTCGGTACGTGCCGGTGCTGAACACCGGTGGGTACATCCCGAACTTCTCCCTCGACGCGCCGGATCGCGAGTTCGTGATGCAGTTCGGCACGAGGTGCTTCTTCGCCTGGATGAAGACCCCGGACGGCGGCGCCGTGTGGTTCGCCAACCCGCCGATGCCGAAGGAGCCCGCGAAGGGCGTGCTGTCCGGGATGTCCGATGCGGACTGGCGCAACTGGCTGCGAGAGCTCATGGCGGGAGACGCCGGGCCTGCGCTCGACATCCTCGACGCCGCTCCCGGCCCGCTCACCGGCTGGACCACCTACGACATGCCCGTCGTCGAGAACTGGCATGACGGGCGGGGCCGCATGGTCCTGATCGGAGATGCCGCGCATGCCACGTCGCCGTCGGCCGGGCAAGGGGCCGCGATGTCTCTCGAGGATGCGGTGATCCTGGCCCAGTGCCTCCGCGACTGCTCGAGCACCGCCCGCGCGTTCGAGACCTTCGTCTCGCTGCGTCGCGAGCGCGTCGAGAAGATCGTCGCCTACGGTCACCGAGGCTCCGCGCGGAAGGCCGCCGGTCCTGTCGCCCGCGTCATCCGCGACGCGATCCTGCCCATCGGGTTCCGCCGCGCCGCCCGTGACGGCGGCGAGTCGATGATGTGGCTCCAGGGGCACCATATCGACTTCGCTTCGAAGGTCGCCTGAATCCGGCAGGCGGCAGGCCCACCGGAACAGAAGGCCCCGAGCAGCCGCTCGGGGCCTTCGTGATCAGGGACTTCTCGATGTCGTGGACGACGTCGCCTCCTTGCCCGGCGCCGAGAGCTCCAGCGCCGGGTAGGCGAGGGCGAACGCGGCCTGGAGGCCGCTCGCGAGCGCTGCGGCGCCGTGGCCGCCACCGGGCAGCTCGCGAAGATGCGCGGTCATTCCCGCGGCCTCCGCTGCTGCGGCGAACTTCTGGGCGACCGCGAGGTACTTCGGATCGTCCTTCGCGGCGGTGAAGACGGCCGTCGTTCCGGAGTAGCGGTGCTGTGCCAGGAGCGTGAGGGGCTTCGCCTGCTCGTACTTCCCGGCGTCTCCGTCGAACAGGCGCTTGACGGCCTGCGCGGGATTGGTGGCGCCGGGGAACTCCTCCCCGGAGATGCTGATCACCGTTCCGAACATCTCGGGGTGCTCTGCGCCGAGCGAGATCGCGCACTGTCCGCCGTTCGAGTAGCCGGCGATGCTCCAGAGGCGGGGATCGGGGGAGACGTTGAGATTCGCGCGCATCCAGGGGATCACGTCCTGGAGGAGGTAGCTGCGGGCCTTGCCGACGGGCGAATCCACGCACCCGGTGTCTTTCACGTCCGCTCCGAGCTGGTCGGCGACGACGACGATCGGCGCGAGGCCGTGGTTGCCGGCGGCGTACTCGTCCAGGACCCGCGAGATGGGCAGGGGGTCGGGGTTGCCGGGGTGGCCCATGAGCATGAGGACGACCGGAAGGCGTGGAGGCGCCGACGTGAGTGCGGCGGGAGGAAGGTACAGTCCGGCGCTTCGGGCGTTGAAGCCGCTGCGAGTGCTCGGAATCGCGACAGTGCCCGTGCTGCCCTTGGCAGGCATGCCGGCGGGCGGCGCCCAGGACTCCCAGAGGGGTGCGGCACGTGCGTCCGTGGCCTTGAGGGTCGCCGCGGGGGCAGGGAGCCGGACGGGCTTGTCCGCGACGACGTTCAGCAGGTTCGCGACCGTGCTGTTCAGGCCGAACGCCGCATTGATGCCGAGAGTGCCGGCGACGGCGGCGGAGACGATGGCGACGACGGCGACGAGGCGTCGGAGCGCTCCTCTCCGGAACAGGGAGGCGATTCCGATCGCGACGGCGGCGAGCGTCGCGACCAGCCAGATGTAGGTGGGCGCTCCGAGTCCTCCTCCGAAGAGGTCGAGCCAGCGGACGCAGACCAGCCAGAGGGCGACGGCCACGGCGCCGCCGGCGACCGCCGCCAGCGCCGCGGTCAGGATCCAGCGCTTCGTCGGTCCCCAGAGCAGGGTCGCCAGGATGCTGCCGGCCGCGATCAGGTAGACGAGCACAGGAACCGCGCCGTCCAGGATCTGGACGTGCAGGAACCCGAGCCAGAGCGCGGAGAAGAAGTCGGCCACCGTCCGATCCTCGCGAGCCGCGACCCCGAACGCACCCGGGGATCCTCGGTGCGCGACCCCCCGATCGGGGGGTGGGTGCACCCCCGATCGGGGGGCGCACCCATCGGATCAGAACGAATCCCAGCCGTCGTCGTCCCCGTCAAAGTCGTCCTCGTCGTCTTCCGCGCGGTGCTGGTCCTGCGGGGCGGAGAGGAGGCCGGAGATCCCCTGGGCGAGCAGCACCCCGCCCGCGACGCCGGCCGCTCCCGCCGCTGCCGTCTTGAGGAAGCTGCCTCCTGCGGCCCCGCCATCCGGGGCGGACTGCCGACGCGAGCCGAACAGCCCGCCCCACCGTCCGCGCTGCTCCTCGGACCGGGGCGGCGCGGGAGGTGCCGCGGGCGCGGCAGAGGAGGCGCCGGTCGCGGGGGCGGGCTGAGCCTGCTGTGCGGCGAGCGCCTCCTTCTGGAGCAGGACCGTCTGCACGAGGAAGTAGAGCGCATCGGGCTGAGAGCCGACCAATTGCGAGATCAGCTGCGCGGCCTCGGGATCCTTCTGGATCGGGGCGGCATTGCGGACGGCGTCCGCAAGGTCGATGATCAGGCGCGCATCGGAGGTCTGCATGAGGGTTCCCTTCTCACGGCGATGGATCGTTCATCGACGTCGATCGTGTGGACATGCCCATGCTCTGCGCGGGGAAGGGAGAACGGATCCGCCAGGTGGTGGGAAGCGCCTGCCCGGTCGGCGGGTCAGGCGGGGGAGCGGGGAAGAGTGAGACGCACCTCGAACCCGTCCCCGGCGGTCCCGGCGATGAGGGTTCCGTCGAGCAGTTCCGCGCGCTCCCGGAGTCCCAGGAGCCCGAGCCGGGCGCTGGGAAGATCCAACGGCGGCTCCGAGGGGCGGGAATTGCCGATGACGACTCCGCAGGATCGGTCGTCCGACCAGAGCTGCACGAGGATCGCGGATCCGGGCGCGTGTTTGCGGATGTTCGTCAGCGCCTCCTGGACCGTTCGGTACACAGCGCGCTGTGCGGCGGAGGGGAGATCCGGCGGGAGCTCTCCCGTGGTCGTGACAGGCAGGCCGCTCGCTGCGATGAGGTCGGTCAGGTCGGCGATGGTGGGTTGCGGTGCCAGACCGGGGCTGCGCGTGCCGGCGGCGCGCAGCAGGGTCACCATCGAGCGCAGCTCGTCGAGCGTCGTGGCGGCCATCCGCCGGATGGAGCTGGCGGCGCCTCGCACCTCCGCATCCGCAGCCGTCACCTGCAGGGCGCCCGCCTGGACCGAGATCAGGCTCACCTGGTGCGAGACCACGTCGTGCATCTCGCGGGCGAGCTGGTTGCGCTCCTGCGTCAGCAGGCTCTGCGCATACAGCTCCCGTTCATGCTGCCTGGTCGCCTCGATCTCGGCGATCCTGGCCCGAAGATCGGATGCCGCGAGCGTCAGCTGGCCGAGCAGGATCGGAGCGGCGGCGGTGGCGAGCTGATAGATGAACGTCACGGCCGTCCAGTTCTGGTCGGCGGTGAGCAGGTTCGTGAGGGGCCAGCCGATGGCCTCGGAAGCCGCGAACAGCGCTCCGCAGAGGAACAGCAGCCACCGCCGGCGGGTGCGGCTGGAGAGCGCGAGGAGGGCGATGATCGGCGCGGCGAGGATGTTCGCGATGAGCGCGGCCGGCAGGGTCAGCGCGAACGCGATCAGCGGCCACCGGCGGCGGATCAGCAGGGCGGCGCAGGCGAGCGCGATCGTGCCCACGGCGAGCGGCCCGTCGTCCGCATAGGTGAGGAAGGAGTCGGCGATGGCGATGGCGACCGCGAGGAGGTCCGTCACCCAGGGAGGTATGCGGCGCCACGCCGCCAGGAGGAGGTTCACCGATCCGAGGGCCGTTCGTCGAGCAGGCCGGCGCGCTGCGCGGCGAGTGCCGCCTGCACCGGCTCGTGACACCCAGCTTGGCGAGGATCGCGCTGACGTGGTCCTTGACGGTTCCGGCGCCGAGGTAGAGGCGAGCGCCGATGTCGGCGTTGGAGAGGCCCTCGGCGACGAGCCTCAGCACCTGTCTCTCACGATCGGTCAGCATCGAGACGCGCTCGGCCTCCTCATCGAGCTCGGCCGTCGGACCGGGGTGCGCGTTCAGCAGGGTGCGGGAGGCTCGCGAGGACAGCACGACCCCTCCGGCCGCCAGCGCCCGCACGTACTGGCCGAGCTGCTCGGGCTCGGTGTCCTTCAAGAGGAATCCGGAGGCGCCGGAGCCGAGGGCGGTCAGGATGTACTCGTCGGCGTCGAAGGTCGTGAGCATCGCCACGGCGGGGCGCTCCGGCAGGGTCGAGACGATGCTCAGCAGGGTCAGCCCGTCGACCTGGGGCATTCTGATGTCGAGCAGCAGCACATCGGGTCTCTCCGCCTTGATCACATCGAGCGCTTCGATGCCGGACGCGGTGCCGACGACGCGGATGTCGTCGGTGGCGTTCAGGATCATCGAGAACCCTCTGCGAACGAGGGCCTCGTCGTCGACGATCACGACACGGATCATGGGATTCCTCTCTCCTCTCAAGAACGCTAGGGCACAGCGGCGCGTCGATGTCCGATCACCGCCGCCAGACGGACCCGATCCCCGCCGATCGACGGATGCGGATACGCCGATCGGGTGACGACTCCCGGCGGGGCACTCGATGGACTGGTCTCATGCGCCATGTTCTGTCTCGTCTCGCCAGGGGTTCTCTGCGCTACCCGCTGTCGCTGGCCCTCTCCGCCGCGGCGCTGGGCGCGGTCGTCGCCAGAGCCACCTGGGCGAGCGAAGTGGAGCTCAAGGGCGCGCACTTCAGCGTTCTGTCCTGGATCCTGCTTCTCGTGTCGGTCGCGTTGGCGGAGCGATGGGTGAGCACCCGATGGGCGCTCAGCGTCGCGACCGCAGCGACCGCCGCGGGAGTCGTGGCCGCATGGGGCGTGCTGGCGGCGGCCGCCGTCCTCGGCGAGCCGATGTCCCAGGAGGCGCTGAGCTATCAGGCGTGGACGCCGTCGGTGACCAGCGCGGCTCTGCTGTTCGCGGTGTCCAGCCGGCTCAGGCCGGCGACTCGACGCACTCTGCGCTGGATCGTCGGAACGGGCGTCGTCACATTGCTGCTGCTGTCGGGTCATGCATCCGATGTGGCGCGGGTCTTCGCCGTGCTCGCCGCAGGACTGGTGGCGATGATCGGCCGTCCGGCGGTTCCCGGCACGGGCTGGCGGCCTAGCGTGCAGACGCGCTGGCGCAGCGCCCTGGCGGCGGTGCTGGTGGTCGTGGCGAGCGCGCTGGCGCTGGGGTCGGTCGTTCCCAACGCCACGGGGGTGCTGGCCTGGACCGGCGCCGTCGTCGACGCGAGCGCGGCGCCGGTGGCGGCCCTGCTGCTCGCCGTGAGCGCGGCGCTCATCATGCGGGGCCGGATGCTCGGCGTCGTCCTGGGCGGCGCCGCTCTCGCCGCGGTCGCCGTGGTCACCGCGATCGAGTTGATCGTGCGTCCGATCCTCGACGGCGGGTTCGTCTGGCAGGGCGTCACGGCGGCGGAGACCGAATGGCAGGTCGTGCTGCTGCTGTCGGGGGGCCTTCCCGCTCTGGCCGTCCTGCTCCTGGCGCTGGGGGCGCGCAAGGTCATCCGTCGGCCGGCCCCTCCCGTGACGGACCTTGACCGCCGGCGGCTGCACGCGGCATTGAGGCGGTCGGGGGACTCGACGTTCGCGCACATGGCCACCTGGGCGGGCAACTCGCTGTGGTTCGGGGAGGACGGGGCGGCGGTCGCCTACCGCGTCCGCGACGGAATCGCCTTCACCGTCGGGGATCCGATCTCCGACGACCCGCCCCGTGCGCTGCGTTCGTTCGCCGAGTTCTGCGAATCGCGGGGCTGGACGCCGGTGTTCTACAGCATCCATGACGAGGCGGCGACGACGCTGCAGGGGCAGGGCTGGGCGCGCATCGCCGTCGGCACGGACGCGGTCCTCGACGTGGACGGGTTCACGCTCAGCGGCAAGCGCAGGCAGGATCTCCGCACGGCGGTCAACAGAGCCGATCGCGAGGGCCTCACGGCGGCGTGGACCTCCTACGCGGACAGCGCGCCCGCGATCCGTGCGCAGGTCGATGCGCTCTGCACGGCCTGGGTCGACGGCAAGCGCCTGCCCGAGATGGGCTTCACCCTCGGCGGGCTCGCAGAGCTGACCGATCCCGCGGTGCGCCTGATGCTCGCGATCGGAGCGGACGGTCGCGTGCAGGTCGTGACGAGCTGGCTTCCCCTTCATCGAGACGGCGAACTCATCGGGTGGACGCTCGATGTCATGCGTCGCGATCGCGGAGCGATGCCCGGCGCGATGGAGTTCGCGATCGTCTCGACGGTCCGCCAGGCGGCGGAGGACGGACTTCGGAGAATCGGTCTCTCCGGAACCCCGCTGGCACCGCACGAAGGGCAGCAGATCGGCTGGATGTCCCGCCGGATGTCGCTGCTGCTGGAGCCCAGCTACGGATTCGCGTCCCTCGAGCGCTTCAAAGCCAAGTTCGGGGCACGGCATGAACCGCTCTGGATGAGCTACCCGCAGCCGCTCCAGCTTCCCCGGATCGGCCCCGCACTGCTGCGCACCTATGTGCCGACGCTCACGCTGACGCACGTCGTCCGCGCCTTGCGCGTGCCGACCTGACGGCGCTGAGCCGGGGAGGCCCGACGAGGTGGCGCTGTGATCGCAGAGCATCCGTGGTTGAATTGGTTAGCCTTACCTAACCAAGGAGAACGCCATGTCTTTCGATGATGCCGTCGTCGCGGCGGTGACCGCCCACATGAACGGCGACCACGCCGGCGACAACGTTCTGATCGCGCGTGCCTGGGGATATCCCGGAGCGGCGTCGGCGACGATGATCGGGCTCGATGCGGCGGCGGGCCGCTGGCGGGTCTCGGATGCGGACGGTGACCACGAGCTCATCGTGCCCTGGCCGGGTGCTCCGCTCTCCGAGCGTCCGCAGATCCGCCGCGCCGTGGTGATGCTCTACCGTGCGGCGTGCGAGCGCCTCGGCGTGCCGGCGCGCGAGGAGCATGCGGCGCCGCCGCACGGGCACGCCGCAGGGGAGGGGGCTCCCGACGGGTTCGCCCGCCGACTTCGCGAGGCGACGTGGACCGACCACGGAGACAGCGAGGGCGCCACGTTCATGACGGACATCATGCGCGGCCGCAGCGGTGTGCGGGAGTACGCCGAGCTGGCGGCTCAGCACTGGTTCCTCTACGAGGCGCTCGACGACGCGGCCCGGCTCCTCGCCGCCGATCCGCTCCTCGCGGCGCTGCACCCCGAAGGGCTGGGGCGGGTGGTCGCGCTCGAGCGCGATCTCGTCCGTCTGCTCGGAGCGGACTGGCGCGCCGAGATCAGGCCGGTGCCGGCGACCGAGGCCTACGCCGCGCGGATCCGCGAACTCGCCGCCGAGGGGTGGCTCGCGGGCGTCGTCGCCCACCACTACACGCGCTATCTCGGAGACCTGTCCGGTGGTCAGGCGATCGCGCGACGCGTCGCGGGGCGATTCGACCTCGATGGTGCCGGTGTGTCGTTCTACGACTTCACTGCCGTGGGCGACCCCGCCGTGTTCAAGGACTCGTATCGCCGGGTGCTGGACGCGCTCGGAGAGCGGTTGAGCGCCGACGAGCAGGGGCGGATGCTCGACGAGGTGCGGGCGGCGTACCGGTTCAACACGCAGGTGTTCCTCGATCTCGGGGCGGCACGACTTCCCGCCTGACGCGAACCCGACTCGCGCTCTTCACCAAGCCCCCGGCCTGACCGCCGGGGGCTTCGTGTTTGCACGGACAGATTAGGTGAGGCTAACCTAAGTAAAGGTTGAGAATCTGCTGAACCATTCCCCATCGGCCCGAGATCGACCTCCTGTGAGGAGAACAGTCCGTCGTGAACACCATCAGTCCCGTGCGCAGGCCGAGAGCCCTGCTCACCCTCGTCACCACCGCGGCGCTCGCCGTCGGCGCCCTTCTGGCGCCTGCGGCCGCCGCCGCAGCGCCCTCGGACAGCACGCTGTCCGAGGCATCCCTGGACTGGGGCGTGAAGTCCTCGTTCGTCGGCTACGTGAAGAGCCCGATCGCTCACGGCCAGGTGCAGACCATCGGGTCCACCGGCGCGGGCTTCCACTGGCCGGGGGGCGGCGGCACCGCCTCCGCCGACCTCGGCACCGCCTCCGTCGAGTTCGGGGCGGGGGACGGCGTGCACTTCACCGGTCATGCCATGAACGGGGTGAACGCGCTGGATCTGACGTTCACGCACCCGCAGGTCGTGATCTCGGGCGGCGCGGCGACGCTGCTGCTCGACGTCACAGGACGCGAGTTCAAGAGCACGACCGAGCCCGGCGAGCTCTTCACGCACGACGCCGTGGAGTTCGCGACGGTCGCCCTCGGCTCCCCGCAGGTCTCCGGCACGACCTACACCTGGGCGAACGCGGCCGTCACGCTCACGGCGGAGGGCGCGGCGGCCTTCGGCGGCTTCTACGCGGCCGGGACGGCGCTGGATCCGCTCACGCTGACCGCGACGGTGCAGGCGCCTGCCGCCCCCACCGCCACGGTGCTCGCCGCGGCGCCCGATCGCTTCGACGAGGGCGGCAGCACCGTCCTGACCGCCACCGTCTCGCCCGCCGCGGAGGGGACGGTGACCTTCCGCGACGGCGACAAGGTGATCGGGACCGCAACGGCGGCGGGCGGAGCCGCGTCGACGACCGCTTCGGGCCTGACCGCAGGAGCGCACTCCATCCATGCGAGCTTCGCTCCGGCCGACCCTGCCGCGTTCCAGTCCTCGGCGTCCGACATCGTCACCGTGACGGTGACCGGGCGCACGACCGAGCCAGAGCCGGGCACGTTCACCCCGGCCGTCCAGGTCTTCCTCGCCGACGGCGTCACTCCCGCCGGCCGGACGCCGCTCTACACCGGCGATGAGATCGTGGTGAAGGGCACCGGATTCGATCCTGCCGCGAACGTCGGGGGCCGCGGCGTGCCCGTCCCCGCGAACCTTCCTCAGGGCGACTACGTCGTGTTCGGCAGCTTCGGCGCGGACTGGCGGCCTTCGCAGGGCGCCGCCTCGACCACGCGCAAGGTCGCGACCCAGGGATGGGCGCTGACGGTCGCGACGCTCGAGGCGATCCCGGCGCAGTACCGCGAGACGGTGCGGGCGCAGTGGGCGGAGCTCGCCTCCGATGGATCCTTCACCTGGCGCACGACGCTCAAGCCCGTCGACGGCGCGACCGGCTCCTACGGCGTCTACACCTACGCCGCGGGCGGGCAGAAGAACGCCGCTCAGGAGATCGGCGTGCCGCTCGACTTCCGCGGCGACCGTCCCGTGCAGCCCGAGCCCCAGCCCACGGCCGAGGTCATCCTCCCCGTCGGCGTCCAGGCGCGCCCGGGCGACACCGTCACGTTCCGGGTCTCCGAGCTGAAGCAGGGCGACGCCGTGCGCTTCGAGGTGCACTCCGACCCGATCGATGCGGGCCGAGCCGTCGCGGACGCCTCCGGCGTCGCGAGCGCGGCGTGGACGGTCCCGGCCGGCTTCCCGGCCGGTGCGCACGAACTGCGGGTCTTCCGCGATGTCCAGCCCGCACCCGGAACGGCATTCCTGACCCGCGCCTTCACCGTCGGTGCGGCGCCGAACCCGGAGGCCCCGGTGGTCTCGCCCTCGACCCCCGCGGAGAGCGGCCCGGCGATCCCGGCCTGCGTCGCGCGGGTGGTCGACGGCGGTGGCCTCGACTGGGGGCTCAAGCAGAGCTTCCGCTCCTACGTCGAGGGCCCGATCGCGAAGGGCGCCTTCTCCGGAGGATCCTTCTCCGCGAGCAGCGGAGCGCTGAACACGGACTCCGGCGCGCGCGGCCGGATCGTCTTCTCGGGCGCGATCACTGCGACCGGGCACAACGGACTGCTCGACGTCCGGCTCGCCTCGCCGACAATCGTGCTCAACGGATCCGGATCCGCCGCGCTCTACGCGCAGGTGACCTCGACCGACACCACCGGCAAGCCGGCGACGAGCGGAACCGTGCACTTCGCCGATCTGTCCTTCGGCTCTGCGGAGATCTCCGGATCGAGCGTGTCGGTGCAGGGGGCTCGTGCCAGCCTCACCAGCGCGGGCGCGACCGCGTTCGCCGGGTTCTACGAGGCCGGCACGGCGCTCGATCCGATCTCGTTCCGCGTCGCGCTCGGCGCGCAGACGCCCTGCGATGAGACGACCGACGCCACGAGCGGATCCCTCGCGATGACCGGCGGCGACTCGCCGGCCTTCCCGATCGCGATGAGCGTCCTGATGCTCCTCGCCGGTCTGACCCTGGTCGCCGTCCGCCGCCGTCGCGCGGCCTGATCGACACGCCGAAGGATGCCCGCCCGGCGGATGACGGGCGGGCATCCCCGCGCATGGAGGCTTCATGAACATCGCACGCCTGTCCGCCGCTGCCGCTCTGCTCCTCGGCGGAGTCCTCGTCGTCGCTCCCGCGGCCGGCGCAGCGACGCCCGCACCCGCCTCGGCCTCGGCCTCCTGCACGGTGCAGGGTGGAACGCTCACCTGGGGCGTCAAGGAGTCCTTCCGCTCCTACATCTCGGGCACCATCGCCAAGGGGGGCTGGGAGGCCGGCGACGGCGCGACCTACGCCACACCCGCCTTCGCCTTCACCGGGGCGACCGGAGAGATCGACCCCGTCAGCGGGGCCGGACGCGTCGCCTTCCCCGGTTCCGTGCACTTCACGGGCCACGGCGGGATCCTCGACCTCACCATCGCGTCGCCGACGCTGCGGATCGACGGCGACGGCCGAGCGACGCTGCTCCTCGACGTGCGCGGCACCGACACCTCGGGCGCTCCCGCGATCGACGCGAAACAGACGGAGATCGGGACCCTGGCGGCGGCACCGGCGGTCGATGCCGCGGCGGGAGCGCTGACCCTCAGCGCAGTGCCGCTGGCGCTGAGCGCCGCGGGAGCACCCGCGTTCGGTGGCTTCTACGCCGAAGGAGAGGAGCTGGATCCGGTCACCGCGACCGTGCAGCTCTCCTGCCCCGCTGCGGAGCCCGTCCCGGTGTCGACCCTCGCCCCGTCGCCGTCGCAGACGGCGGTGCCGGCGGCGGATGCTGCCGGCGAGCCCGGGACCGTGCCGTGGATCCCGATCACGCTCGGCGCCGTCGTCGTCGGGGGAGGGGCGGTCGCCACCGCGATCGCGATCCGCCGGCGTCGCTGAGCGTTCGCCGCGGCACGGCATCCTGCCGCGGCGCCCTTCACATCGGGCGCCGCGGCAGGATGATGCCACGGCCGGTGACCGGGTGCGGGATCACCTCGACCGGCGTCCGGTAGACGGTCGACACGGTGGTCTCGGTCAGCACCTCGGCGGGCGTCCCGCACGCGGCCACACGCCCCTCCTGCAGCAGCAGGACGCGGTCCGCGAAGGCGGCGGCGAGATTCAGATCGTGGAGGATGACCAGCACCGCGTCTCCGGACCGCGCGTGCGCTCGGGCGAGAGACAGCAGCGCCTCCTGATGCCCGAGGTCGAGGGCGGCGGTCGGCTCGTCCAGCAGGAGCATCCCCGTGCGGCCGGCGATCACGCGCGCGAACGCGGTGCGCGCCCGCTCGCCGCCGGACAGCGTCGGCACGGCGCGCTCGGCCAGCGGGCCGATGTCGGCGGCGGAGATCGCTTCTGAGACGGCTTCGTCGTCCTCCTCGGATCTCGGCGTGCGACGCCAGGGTGCGCGCCCCATCCGCACCACCTCGTGCACCACGAAGGGGAACGCCGTGCTGTTCTCCTGCAGCAGCACTCCGCGTCGCCGGGACAGATCCCCGACGCGCCAGTCCGACAGCGGGCGATCGTCGATGAGGACTTCCCCCGAATCGGGGTGCAGGTCTCCCGCGAGCACGCCCAGCAGGGTCGACTTCCCGGCGCCGTTGGGGCCGAGCACCGCCAGCACCTCGCCCGCGTGCAGGGTCAGATCGACGCCGTCGAGCAGCGCCCTCCCGCCGCGCGCGACCTGCACCGCTCGCAGCTCGGCCACGGTCGCGCTCATGCCCAGCCCCCCGCGGATCGCCGGGTGCGGCGCAGGAGCCAGAAGAAGAACGGGCCGCCGATCAGCGAGGTCAGGATTCCCAGGGGCAGATCGGCCATCGGCACGATCGTCCGCGCGCCGAGGTCCGCGAGGGTGAGCAGGAGGGCGCCGCCCAGGGCGCTCGCCACGATCAGCGGACGATGCGCGGGGCCGAGGAGCATCCTCATGAGGTGCGGGACCACCAGCCCCACGAACGAGATGATCCCGGCGAAGGCGACCGCCGCCCCCACCAGCAGCGCGACGAGCACGATCGTCCCGAGGCGGAGCCGTTCGACGTGCACGCCGAGATGCCCTGCGGTGCGCTCGCCGAGCGAGAGCAGATCGAGCCGGTGCGCGATGAGCAGGGCGATCAGGATCCCGATGAGCAGGAGCGGCAGGATCACGGCCGCCTGCGGCCAACGGCTCCCCGCGAGGCTGCCGAGCTGCCAGAACACGATCTGCTCCCGCGACTGGGTGTCGCCGAGGAAGGTGAGCAGGGCGATCGCCGCGCCGGCGACCGCGTTCACGGCGATGCCGGTGAGGATCAGCGTGATGACCTCGGTGCGCCCGCCCGCGCGGCTGAGCGCATAGACGGCGAGGCTGACGCCGAGCCCGGCGATGAAGGCGAAGGCCGGCACGGTCCACGGGCCCAGCGCGCTCAGGCCGAAGACGATGCACACGCCCGCGCCGACGGCGGCGCCCGAGGACACGCCGACCACGCCCGGCTCGGCAAGAGGGTTCCCGAAGACCGCCTGCATCAGCAGGCCCGCCACGGCCAGCGCCGCACCGACCAGCATCGCCATCACGACGCGCGGGAAGCGGATCGACCACAGGGTCGCCGTCGCGATCTCCTCCGGCTGCGGCAGGGCGGTCGCACCGAGGGGGCGGAGCAGTGCGCCGAGCACCTCGGCCGGAGCCACGGCGAGCTGGCCGACGCCGGCGGAGAGGATCACCGCCACGAGGAGCGCGGCGCCGAGTGCGGCGGGCACCAGAACCCGTGCACGGCGGGCGCGCGGCCTCGGTGCGCGCGGCGGGAGGGCCGCCGCCGGGGGCGCCAGGGGAGAAGAGGGCATGGAATCATCTTAGGTTAGGCTTACTTAACCATTGTCGAAGGGTGCGGGTGTGAGGCGAACGACCAGGCGGATCGCGGCGGCGATCGGAACGGCCTTCCTCGCGCTGGCGCTCGCCGCCTGCGACACCGGAGCCACGCAGCTCGCGGCGCCGGCGTCGTCCCGGCCCGCACTTCCGGCCCTCGCCTCATTGACCCCCGTCGAGAACCCGCGCGCGGTCGAGGGGCCCTCGACCGTCGTGATCGGCGGGCCGACGATGCCGCCGATCACCGCACCGGCGCCGCGGCTTCCCGCCACCGTGCAGTCCGCGGACGGCGGCGGACGCGAGGTGACCGTGCGCGACACGTCCCGCATCGTGGCGCTCTCGCTCAGCGGCACGGTCGCCGAGCTCGTGCACGCGCTCGGGCTCGGCGATCATCTGGTCGGACGCGACGTCTCCACGGACCTGCCGGAGACGGCGGCGCTTCCCGTGGTCACCAAGAAGGGCCACACGATCGATGCGGAGGCCGTTCTCGCGCTGAAGCCCACCCTGATCCTCACCGACGGCTCGATCGGCCCCACCGACGTCGTGCTCCAGCTCGGCGACGCCGGGATCCCGGTCGTCACGATCGATCGGGCGACGGATGCCGAGAGCACCTACCGCGCGATCGGCCAGGTGGCGGCGGCTCTCGGCATCGCCCCGGCCGCCGAGACGGTGAACGGCGCCCTGCGCGCCGCGATCGGGAGCAAGACCGCGGAGATCGCTCGGCTGCTGCCGGACGATCCGTCCCGGCGACCGCGGGTCGTGTTCCTCTACGTGCGCGGCACCGCGGGCGTGTACTACCTGTTCGGCAAGGGGAGCGGAGCGGACAGCCTGATCTCCTCGGTCGGCGCGGTCGACGCCGCATCCGATGCCGGGTGGGTCGGCGAGCGGCCGCTGACGCCGGAAGCCCTCGTCAAGATCGACCCCGATGTGATCCTCGTCATGACGAAGGGACTGGAGAGCGCGGGCGGCATCGACGGCCTGCTCGCCGCGCAGCCCAGCATCGCCCTGACCACGGCGGGCGAGCACCGGAGGATCATCGATGCCGAGGACACCCGGATCTTCGCGGCCGGAACGCTGCTCCCCGACATCATGGACGGTCTCGCGCGCGCCCTCTACGCACCGGACAGCGGCGCGTCCGGCTAGACGGGAGGAGTTCGACGCCGTCGTCGCCCGACGGCTTTTCCCTAGGATGTCGAGCATGCCCGCTGAACTGCCCATCGGCACGCTCCTGGACTCCGACGCCCCCGCCTTCCTGCATGCGTCGCGACTCAACCGTCACACGTTCTGGTGCGGGCAGAGCGGATCCGGCAAGACCTACGCGCTCGGCGTGCTGCTCGAGCAGCTGCTGCTGCACACCCGGCTTCCGCTGGTCGTGTTCGATCCGAACTCGGATTTCGTGTCGCTCGGGAAGGTGCGCGACGACGCACCCGCCGCGGAGGCGGATCTGCTCCGGGAGCGCGATGTGCGCGTCCTGCACTCCGCGCCGGGCCACACGCAGCGGCTGCTCGTGCGCTTCGTCGACCTGGACATCCGCGCGCGGGCGGCGATGCTGCAGCTGGATCCGATCCGCGACGCCGAGGACTACAACCTCATGCTGCGGATCGACACCCAGTACCTCGTCGACGAGGAGGCGCCCGTCGTCGAGTGGCTGCGCTCGACCGGGGACCCCGGCTACGCCCGCATCGCGACGCGGATCGAGAACCTCGGCCTCCCGGACTGGGACATGTGGGCCTGGGACCGCAGGGACGTCACGGACATCGTGGGGGACCGCGCCGACGCCACCGTGGTCGATCTCGGCCACTTCGCGACGCCCGCGCAGATGCAGACCGCGGCCCTCGCCGTGCTCGACGAGCTCTGGGCGCGGCGTCAGGAGCGCGTCGGCCGGCTCATCGTGATCGACGAGGCGCACAACCTCTGCGGTCCCGAGGCGGCGACGCCGCTGCAGCGGCTGCTCACCGACCGCATCGTCCAGATCGCGGCGGAGGGGCGCAAGTACGGACTCTGGCTGCTGCTGTCGACGCAGCGCCCCTCGAAGGTGCACCCGAACGTCATCTCCCAGTGCGACAACCTCGCCCTCATGAAGATGAGCTCCGAGCGCGATCTCGCCGAGCTCGGCGAGGTGTTCGGCTTCGCTCCACGCGAGATCCTGGAGCGCTCGCCGCGGTTCGCGCAGGGGCAGGCGCTCTTCGCAGGCGGCTTCGCCGCCGAGCCGCAGCTCGTGCAGATGGGATCCCGGCTCACCCATGAGGGCGGATCCGACGTGCCTATCGCGCTGCGCTGACAGCCTTGGCCCGCCGCGCGGTGCGGAGAGCACGCGCCGGTTTCGCCCGCGGGCGTGACAGCGAGGAAGATGGATCCCATGGGTGAATCGACCTCCTGCGGTCCCGACTGCGCCTGCGGCGCTCCGCCGCGCGACGTGCTCTCCGGCGGTCGCGCGACGCTTCCGCTGCTCGGCGCGCGGGAGGCGGGCGGGGGAGACACGGCCGGCCGGCACGCGATCGCGCAGGCGCGCATCCCCGCCGGATCCTTCGTCATGGGCGATTCCTCCGGCGATGAGAACCGGGGCGACGGCGAGACGCCCCGGCACCGGGTCGCGCTCGAAGCCTTCGAGATCGATGCGACCACGGTCACGAACGCCGACTTCGCCCGTTTCGTCGAGGACACCGGCTACCGCACAGAGGCCGAGACCTTCGGCTTCTCCGCCGTGTTCCACCTGGCCGTGAGCGCCCCCGACGCCGACATCATGGGCCCGGCCGCCGGCACGCCCTGGTGGTACGGCGTGCGCGGCGCGGACTGGGCGCACCCCGGCGGATCCCGCTCGGATCTGGACGCGCTCGCCGACCACCCCGTCGTGCACCTGAGCTGGAACGACGCCCTGGCGTACTGCGCCTGGGCCGGCCGGCGCCTGCCCACCGAGGCGGAGTGGGAGTATGCCGCCCGGGGCGGACTCGACGGCGCGAAGTACCCCTGGGGCGACCAGGAGCCGGACGACGGCGGCTGGCGCACGAACATCTGGCAGGGCTCGTTCCCGCGCGAGAACACCCTCGAGGACGGCTGGCTGACCACCGCTCCCGTGCGCGCCTTCGCCGCCAACGGGTACGGGCTGTTCCAGCCGGTCGGCAACGTGTGGGCGTGGTGCGCGGACTGGTTCGATCCGCGCGCATACGAGCGCTCGGCCGAGGCGGACCCGCGCGGGCCGTCGCTGGGCATGGCGCGCGTGCTGCGCGGCGGCAGCTATCTGTGCCACATCTCCTACTGCAACCGCTACCGCAACTCCGCGCGCAGCTCGAACACGCCCGACTCGTCGATGGGCAACGCCGGATTCCGCACCGTCTCGCTCCGAACGGAGAACGCATGAGCACCAGCCGCTTCCCCCGGCGCGTCTACGACCGCGGTGAGGAGCCGGACGCCCGCTTCACCCTCGCGAATGAGCGCACGTTCCTCGCCTGGATCCGCACCTCCCTCGCACTGCTCGCGGGCGGCGTCGCACTCGAGGCCCTGGGGCTGGGCATGCACCCGGGCTTCCGGCACGCCGCCTCGATCCTCCTCATCGTGGCCGGGCTGCTGACCCCCGTCCAGGCGTGGCTGGGCTGGATGCGCACCGAGCGCTCGCTGCGGGAGTCGACTCCGCTGGGACCGCCGTGGATCGCGATCCCTCTCGCCGTCGTGGTCGTGGCGACCGGAGTGCTCGTGCTGCTCGGGGTGCTGCTGGCGTGACCCGCGAACCCGAGCGGGTCTTCGACCCCGGCCTGCAGCCCGAGCGCACCGCTCTGGCCTGGCGGCGCACGGCGCTCGCGCTCGCCGGGGGATCCGTCGTGATCATGCGGATCCTGCCGTCGGTGATCGGCGGCGCCGCACTCGTGCTCGGATTCGCGGGTCTCGCTCTGGCGCTGATCGTGCTGGTCGGTTCGCACCGGCGCTACCGGCGCCAGCACCGGGCGCTCACCTCGACCGAGCCGGTGGTGCTGCGCTCGGGCTGGCCGGTCGCCGCGCTGACCGGCGCGACGCTGCTCGTCGGCGTGCTCTGCCTGCTGTTCGTGCTCGGCCGCGGATGAACGCTTTCGTCGGACGCTGACGGGGACGACGAAGCGCCCCGTGCCGCCCTCCGGAGAGGGCGACCCGGGGCACTGGTGCGCGGGGCGGATCAGACGATCGCGCGGAGGCGTTCGTCGAGGGCATCGAGCGCCTCCGCCGAGAGCACATCCTTCGCCATGCCGGCGATCGCGGCGAGCGGGAAGGCCCGAGCCATGCCGATCATCGGGTGCGCGCCGATTCCGGGAGCCGCGGCCTCGAGCAGGGCCCTGCTGCGCTGATCGTCCAGGAGCTCGCCCAAGGGGGAATCCCGGGAGAACAGCGCCGGCGCCCCGGATGCGGCCGGCGGATCCGCGGCGAAGGAGGCGGTCCCGGCGGGGATCCCGGATGCTCCGGAGCGGGCGACCTCGCCCAGCCAGGCGAGGCTCGGCTTCGGCGTGCGCGCGAAGGTCTCCCGATCGACCGCGATCAGCCCGAACGTCGGAGCCCAGTGGCCCCACTCGTAGTTGTCGAGCGCCGACCAGTGCAGATAGCCGCGGACGTCGATCCCGTCCTCGACCGCGGCGGCGAGATGCCGGAGGGCCTCGGTCGTGTAGGCTATGCGGCGCTCGTCATCCCCGGTCGCGATGCCGTTCTCCGTCACGAGCAGGGGAAGACCCGTCACCTCGTGTGCATGCCGGAGGGCCAGGCCGAGAGCATCCGGACGATACGCCCATCCGGTGAGCGTGTTGTCCGGGTGCGCCGGATGAGGCACGGGCCCGTGCTCGTTCACCGGCTGGGTCGTGTACGACTGCACGCCGACGAAGTCGTCGCCGCGCGAGGCCTCCAGATAGAGGTCCTCCCACGCCCACGTGGTCTCGCGGAACACCTCCTCGTTCCCCGGGGTCGGGGTGAACGCCTGCTGGGCGATGGTCCAGCCGACCTTCGCGGTGGTGCGCTCGCGCAGCACCGCGGTCGCGACCCGATGCGCCTCGACCATCCGTTCGCCGAGCGCGGGGTCCGGGGTCAACGGCCCGTCGTGCGCGAGCGTGAGGCCCTCGCCGTCTCCGGACACGGTCCCGGCGAGGAACTTCTGCATGAGGGCGACCATGTTGGGCTCGTTGATGGTGCACACCCATTCGACGCCGTCGAGGATCGTCGACGCCTTCTCGACGTAGCGGCGCCAGCGATCGAGCGCTTCGTCCCCCATCCAGCCGCCGGCTTCGGCGAACCAGTACGGCGAGGTGAAGTGGTGGAGCGTCACGACCGGCTCGAGTCCGAGTTCGCGGGCGGTGTCGATCATGCGGCGGTAGTGGGCGAGCTCGGCGAGCGACCAGCGGTCGCGCTCCGGCTCGATCCGCGCCCACTCGATGCTGAACCGATAGGCGGTCAACCCGGCTTCGGCCAGCAGACGCATGTCCTCGGGGTAGCGGTGATAGCTGTCGTCGGCGTCGCCGGAGTATTCGGCGAGGAAGCCGTCGCCCTCCCAGCGCCAGATGTCGCTCGAGGTGTTGTTCCCCTCGACCTGGTGGGCGGCGGTGGAGGCTCCCCAGAGGAACCCTTCCGGTACTCGTGACATGATCCGTCTCCTCTTCTCGTCAGTCGATCGTGATGATGTGCTCGTCGCCGAGGGCGTCGACGCCGGCGCCGATCCGCACGGCGTAGCGCCCTGGTTCGGCGATCCAGGCATGCTCCTCGACCGACCAGTGCTGGAATGCCCGCTGCGGGATCTCGATGGCGATCGGGGTGGCGACCCCCGCCGCGGCACGGACCGTCGCGAAGCCCGCGAGCCAGAGCGCGGGGCGGTCGATCGCGGAGTCGTCCACGCGAGACACGAAGGCCTGGACGACCTGCTTGCCGCTGCGGCCGCCGACGTTGGTCACGGTCGCGGAGATCCGCGCGCCCTCGTCCGAGAGGATGGCCTTCTCGTCGGCGATGCGCCATCGCGTGTATCCGAGTCCCGACCCGAAGGGTGCGACGGGCACGGGGCCGTCGGGGCGTGCCGCCCAGGCGCGGTAGCCGATGTGCAGACCCTCGTCGTAGGCCAGCCTGCCGTCCTGCGGGGTCGTGTTCCACACCGGCACGTCCTCCTGCGCGCGGGCCCAGGTCGTGGTCATCCTGCCGCCCGGTTCCACGGCGCCGCGGAGCACATCGGCGAGGGCGGTGCCGAACTCCTGCCCGGGGAACCAGCTCAGCAGCACCGCCGCCACCTCGTCGATCCACGGCATGAGCACGGGGGCGCCGGAGTTCACGACCACGATCGTGCGGTCGTTGACGGCGGCGATCCGGCGCACGAGGTCGTCCTGACCCTCGGGAAGGGCGAGGGTCGGGCGATCGAAGCCCTCGGACTCGATGCTGTCGCTCGTGCCGACCACGACGATCGCGACGTCCGCGTCCCTGGCGGCGTCGACCGCGCGCTGAAGCTCGGCGGCCGGATCGCCGAAGACGCTCTCGGTGCCGAGGAGGATCATCGCGAACGGGAAGCCCCCGGGCAGGAACGGCACGAGATCGAGCTCGATCCGCACCTGCTGCCCTGCCTCGAGGTCGACCTCGGCGGAGCGGACGGGCGGATGCAGCACCCCGGAGACCAGGTCGTCGGCCAGGGGCGCGATCTCCTCGTCCACCACGGTCTCGCCGTCGATGCGGAGCGTCGCGCGGCCCAGGCCCGCGAACCCGATCCGCTGCGGGCCGGACTGCTCCGCGGTGTAGACGGTGCGGAACTCGAGCCGCTGGGACCGGGCCAGTTCGGGGGCGAAGAGCCAGCCGAAGCGTCCGGAGGGGAACGTCTCGGCGCCGAACTCCTCGCCGGACTCGCCGATGTAGTGCACCTGCGTCCCCGCCTCGCCGTCGGGCGTGGTGAGGGCTCCCCGGGAGAAGGGGCGCAGTTCGGCGACGGGCGGCAGACCCGGTGCCGCGACGGCGCCGGGGAACGCCTCGGCGATGCCGTCCCACGGCGAGTGCTCGACCGCCGGGAACACCATCGCGGAACCGCCGCCCTGACCGCGGCCGTGCTGGGCGTGCTGGCCGATCACCGCCACCTTCGGCGCGCCTTCTAGGGGCAGCACCCCGTCGTTGCGGATGAGCACCATGCCGTCCGCGGCGGCCTCGCGCAGCAGCTCGGCGATCGCGGGCGCCGTCCATGCCGGGACGTCCTTCGCCGCGGGCGCCCCCTCCAGTGCGCCGATCCTGGCCGCAAGACGCAGCAGGCGCTCGACCTTCTCGTCCAGGGCGGATTCGGGGACCTCGCCGGCCTGCACGGCTGCGATGAGCGCGGCGCCCCACGGGCCGTCCGGACCCGGCATGACGAGGTCCTGCGCGGCGTTGGCGCTCTGCACGGTGTCCTTCACGCCGTTCCAGTCGGAGACCACGACGCCGTCGAAGCCCCACTCGTCCTTCAGCGGGGTGCGCAGCAGATCGTTCGATGCGGCGTGCGCGCCGTTGACCTTGTTGTACGAGGACATGACCATCCAGGCGCCCGCCTGCACGGCCCGCTCGAACGGGGCGAGGTAGAGCTCGCGCAGCGTGCGCTCGTCGACGATGACGTCGACGCTCTCCCGCTCGGTCTCGCTGTCGTTCGCGATGTAGTGCTTGGGCGTGGCCGCGACGCCTTCGGCCTGCAGCGACTCGATGTACGCGGCGGCGATCTCGCCGGTCAGCCACGGGTCCTCGCTGTACGCCTCGAAATGCCGGCCGCCGCGCGGGGAGCGGTGCAGGTTGATCGTCGGGCCCAGCACGACCCCCACGCCCTTCGCACGCGCCTCGGCGGCGATGAGCTTCCCGAGCCGGCGCACGCGATCGAGATCCCAGGCGGCGGCGATCGAGGTGGCGGAGGGGAGGCTCGCGGACGGATCCCGGTCGTCCATCGCGGGTCCGCGGACGCCGGTGGGGCCGTCGGAGACCATGATCGACGCCAGGCCGACGGCCGGTTCGGAGGCGAGGGTCCACGTCGAGGCACCGGTCAGAAGGGTCACCTTCTGCGCGAGGGAGAGCCGGGATACGAGTGCGGGCAGAACGGGGGTCATGCGGTCATCCTTTTCGGGTAGGGGCGGTCGGGGTGTCAGCGTCCGCGGACGGAGGGCGCGGCGAAGAAGGCGAGGCCGTCGCGGCGCCAGAGCGGCTCCTGCGCGGCGAGACGGGGGCGGAGGTCCTCCCACGGGCGAGCGGGGCCCGCGTCCCAGGCGCGCTGGGCGAGCGCGGGCAGGCGGGGGAGGAGCAGGAAGGTCAGGTCGTCGAAGCTCTGCACCGTCTCGCACCAGATGGCCGCTTCGAAGCCGATGATGTCGAGATCCGAGTCCTCGTCGAAGCCGGGGATCCGAACGGTCGCGACGCTCTCGATCGTGACCGCCGGATAGGTCGGGAGGCCAAGCCGGGAACGCAGGGCCTCTTCCTCCGGCTCCGCGGACGGTTCGGCATAGGGGGCATCGAGGTACGCGACGTCCGTGCGGGACATGATGACCCTGGCGCGCTGCGCGATCATCCGCCGAGGGTCGCCCCCGGCCTCGCCGAACGTCGTCGCGAGCATGTCGATGAGCCGGGGCGGAAGCATGCGGAAGAAGGGGTTCTCTCCGGCGTCGGGGAGGGGGTCCTCGCCGATCCAGAGCTGGACGAGTTCGCCGGGTTCGGCGGCGGAGCGGACCGTCTCCTGCCAGCCGACGGGCTCCTTCCCGTGCGCGCGGACGATCTCCCTGGTACGGGTGACGAACGCGTCGTGCAGCTCCTGCGGCATGCCGAAGGCCTCGTCGCCGCCGATGTGCAGGTACGGGCCCGGTGTGCGGGCGGCGACGGCGCCGATCACCTCGTCCACGAACGCCCAGACCTCGTCCTTGCGCGGGTCGAGGAACTGCGGGGCGAAGTCCTCGGCGGCCATCCGCGCGATCGCCTCCATCGGGTCCGCGATCACGGGCTGGGCGATGCCGGTGGGCGACAGCTCGGGGTAGGCGGCGATCGCGGCTCCGCTGTGACCGGGCATGTCGATCTCGGGGACGACGGTGATGTGCCGGGCGGACGCATGCGCGACGATCGCGGTGAAGTCCTCCTCCGAGAAGTACGGGGTACCGGGCGGGGTGAGGGCGGGCCGCGACGGGATCTCGAGGCGCCAGCCCTGCTCGTCGGTCAGGTGCAGGTGCAGCACGTTCATCCGGTACCGCTCGAGCAGGTCGATCACCCGCAGCACCTCCGCGCGGGAGAAGGCGTTGCGGACGACGTCGAAGGAGAGTCCCCGCCAGGCCAGCGCCGGGCCGTCGAGGATCCGCACGGCCGGGATCGAGAGAGTGGATCCCTGACGCGGCGACTGCTCCGCGAGGGCGCGGAACGCCGTCGTCGCGTGGTGCAGGCCGGCCGCCCCGCTGCCGACGAGGCGCGCGCCGTCCGGGTCGACGAGGACCGAGAACCGTTCGGTGTCGAGGGGCGACCCGTCCGGGCTCACGCCGCGAGCAGGCGGGATCGCGGCGACCCCCTCGTCGGAGGGGTCCACGAGGAGATGGATCCCTCCGGGCGCCGACGCTCCCGTGCGCGGTGCGCTCGGCCGCACGCCGGTCGCCGTGTGCAGGCTCTCGACGAGGAGATCCGCGAGCGGGAGGAGGTCGGGGGAGGCCACGGTCACGGGGGCGCCGTCGGACAGCGAGAGGATCCCGTCGCGCTCCTCGGCGAGGCGCGGTGCGGGCAGGAGCAGGGCTGCGGGATGGTTCATCGAGATGTCCTCTGGTCAGGCGGGTTCAGCGCACGGTGCGGATGGGGAGGACCGCGAGAGCGCCGGCGATGCCGATCGCTCCGACGACCAGGAACAGCGGCCCGTAGCCGAGCGACATCACGAGGAAGCCGGCCGCGGCGGGGGCGATCGTGCCGGGGAGCGTCGCCGCGAGGTTCAGCACGCCCAGATCCTTGCCGTAGGCCTCGGGGTCGGGGAGCACCGTGGCCATGAGGGCCTGGTCGACGGCGACGAAGGCGCCGAAGCCGATCGTCACGATGACGGATTGCAGGATGAGGCCCGTGACGGTCGGGACGAGGAACGGGATCGCGGCGCCGAGGGCGATGAGCAGGCCCGCGACGAGGACGATGGGCTTGCGGCGGCCGATGCGGTCCGAGAGGGGTCCGGAGACGGCGGTCGCGATGAGCAGTCCGGGGAGGGCGATCAGACTCAGCAGCGGGACGAGGGCGGTCGCCTCGGACAGGGTGAGACCGATGTAGTCCTGCGCGATGTAGAGCGAGTACGTCGAGGTCATGTAGTACCCGCCGAAGAGCAGGATCCGGCCCGTGAACCCCCAGAAGAAGTCCGGGTGGCGGACCGGGTTCACCCAGAACGCCGAGAGGAACGCGCCGATCGAGAACGGTCGGCGCGGCTCGCCGCGGTTGTCGCGGCCGCGCACCAGGAGCGTGAAGAGCAGGATGAGCACCACGACGAGTCCCGTGACGGCGGCATATCCGAGCGGGATCCGGCGGACGAAGAAGGAGCCGAGGATCGGCCCGATCACGGCGCCGAGCAGCACCCCGAGCCCGACGAACGTCGAGTAGCGGCCGCGGAAGCGCTCCGGCACCCGGTCCGGCAGCAGGGCCGAGAACGGGCCCTGCCACGCGTTGAACCCGAACTGCACCACGAGCATGCAGACCGTGAGGGCCGCCAGGTTCGGCGCGAGGCCGGCGGTGAGCAGGCCGACCGTGCCGATCGCGGCGCCGGTCAGCATCCAGGGGTGCCGGGATCCCCATCGCGAACGGGTGCGATCGGACAGCACGCCGAAGACCGGCTGCGCGAGCATCGCCGCGATCGCGGACAGGGAGTTGATCAGCGCGAGGTGCTGGACCTTGGCGGCGGGGTCGAACCCCTGCACCTGGATCGCCATGAAGAAGCCCGCGACGCCGTAGGCGATCGGGGCGGCCGCGGCGGCGAACGGCGCGAGGCGGAACAGGCGGCGCAGGTCGACGGGCAGCTTGTCCGTTGACAGGCGGGGGTCGCGCTCGATCGTGGGCGAGGGGGCGTCAGCGTTGGTGGACATCGATGTCTCCAGGGCGAAAGGACTCGGGGATCCTGATTCCGGGAGCATCGTCACTCTCGGACAGTGTCACCACCGTAGTGGTAAGTATTCGGATCTGCAAGACTCGATCGATCATGGAGAACGAGACGAAGGCGCGCGGCAGCTACCGCACGGGACGCGAACGGGTCGAACGGATCCTGGACGCGGCGCACGAGCTGTTCATCGCGCAGGGCTACCGGGCGACCTCGCTGCGGGACATCGCGCGCGCGGCCGGCGTCTCGCACCCCGCCGTGCTGCGCTACTTCTCGTCCCGCGGTGAGATCCTCACGGCCCTGATCGCCCGTCTGGACGCCGAGAGCGCGGCGCGCTGGGAGCGTCGCGGGGCAGAGGGCGAGGAGGTCATGTCGGCGTCGGCGATCGCGCGGGCGGGGCAGGCCGTGCCCGGCTGGATCGAGCTGTTCACCGCGCTGCTCGGAGAGGGCACGAGCCCGACGCACCCGGGGCACGCGCTCATGCTGGAGCGCCGTCGTGCCGGCATCGCTCTCGCGGTGGATTCCTACACGGCTCTGGGATCGACCGCGGCGCAGCGCGAGCGGGAGCTGCGATTGCTCGTCGCGGGGTGGGAGGGGCTGCAGATCCTGTGGCTCTACTTCCCGGGCGAGATCGATCTCGTGGGTCAGCTCGCACGGCACGAGAGCGATCTCCCCGCCACCGCCGCCGCGGAACCCGTCGTCCCCGCCGAGGCCTCCCCGCGGGCCGCGGACGACGGCGAGGTCATCGCCGCGGCCGCGCGACAGTACGCCGCGCACGGCTACTACGAGACCTCGATGCAAGCCGTCGCCGACGATGCGGGGATCACCCGTGCCGCGCTCATCCACACCGCGCCGACGAAGCGCGCGCTCCTCGACGCCGTGCTCTCCGGGCTCTTCGGCGCGCCCGCGGATCACGCCGAGGTGCTCGGGCTCACCGCCCGGCCGAGGTGGGTCACCGCGGCCGAGGTGGTCCTGATCTGCGAGGCGACCGTGCCGTCCCACCCGGCGCACGTGTTCTTCCGCGAGCGCCTCTCCGCCGCCCGGGCATCGGTCGAAGGCATGCTCGCGGACGAGGGCGTGCGCGACCCCGCGATCGAGGCCGACTGGGTCGTCGGATCCTGCCTCGGGATCCTCATCGCCTGGCTCTACGAGCCGGAGCTCGTGGATCCATCGTCGCTGCTGCAGGGGATCCTCAGCCGCGTGCGCTCCGGCGCCCGGCGCTGACCGCCTCCCACGCGGGTGCCGGCGGCTCAGCGCGCCGAGAGGATCGCGCTCGCGTCGAACACCACGGAGTCCGGCGTGTAGGTCCCGTCGAGCTGGAACAGCAGGTACCGGGCGGCGCTCCCCAGGTACTCGTGTCCGCACCCGGCCGCGGTCTCGACGGCGTCGCGGTGCGGGCGGACGCGGTCGAGATCGAGGAAGGTCAGGGCGTTCGCCGCCTCGAGCCGGGACCACACGCTGTCGTGGTCCCGCAGGATCCCGGCGAGCACGCGGTACGCGGCCTCGTCGCCGGTGATCCGGGCGAGCGCCTCGGCGGCGGGGATCACGACGGACGCGTCCGGATCCTCGAGGACTCGCCGCAGGGCCACGGCCGCCGGCCCCGTGGCCGGATCCGGAGCGAGGGCGAGCAGGCCGATCGCGCCCCAGCGCCGCACCGTCGGATCCGGGTCCCGCAGCGCGGCGAGGAAGTCCTCGACGGCCGAGGCGTCCCGATCGGCGCCGCGGTCGGCGAGGGCGAGCACGCGCTCGAGCGGATACGCGCCCGGTGCGCGGCTCTCGTCCCAGCCCTGCGCGGGCGAGTCCTCGGCGAGGAACCCGTTGTCGTGCACGGCGAGGATGTGCGCGCGCAGCGCGGTGCGCAGCTCCTGCTCCACGTCCGCATGCGCCGCGGATCCGGCGAGGTTCACGACCTCGTGCGGGTCGCTCTCGAGGTCGTACAGCTCCGCCCCCGGGGCGGGCCGCCACCAGCGCTCCTGCGCGGCGTCGAGCCGGCCGTCCAGATGCGCCCGCTCCCACGCGCGGTAGCCCGCGGCGTTCCACGCGAACGCCTGATGCTGCAGATGCGGGCGGTGCGGCGTGTAGTTGCGGATGTAGCGGTACCGCCCGCTGCGCACCGTGCGCGCCAGCTGGTAGCGCTCGTCCATGCGGTTGCGCGCGCTGTACGCATGAGCGGGCAGGGTGCGGGTGAGGGGCTCGGCGCCCATGTGCGCGGGAGCGTCGAGCCCGGCGAGATCCAGCAGGGTGGGGGCGATCGCGAGCGTCGACACCGGTGAGGGGACGCGCGTGCCGGGGGCGCCCAGAGGCGCGCCGAGTCGCTGCGGGGTCGCGATCACGAGGGGCACGTGCACGCCCTCCTCGTAGAGGAACCTCTTGCTGCGCGGCATGACCCCGCCGTGGTCGGAGGTCAGCAGGACGATCGTGTCCTCGGCGAGTCCGTCCTCCTCGAGCTGGGCGAGGAGGCCCGCGACGAACGCGTCGTAGGCGGCGACCGCGGAGTAGTAGACGGAGAAGTCGCGCCGCACCGCGGGGTCGTCCGGCAGATAGGGCGGGACCTCGACGGCGTCGAGGGGGATCGCGGGAGGGAAGGGCTTCCGGTCCATCTGGGCGAGGAACGGCGCGAGCGCCGCCATGAACGGCGAGTCCTCGTCGAACACCGCGGATTCGTGCGAGGCGTCGAAGTTGAACACCGCGACGAACGGCGCGCCCGCCGGACGATGGCGCCAGTGCGCCGTCGCCGAGCTCTCCGCCCAGATCGCGTCGGGGTCGAAGGCCGCGTTGTAGTCGGTCTTGGCGTTGTTGGTGCAGTAGTAGCCGGCATCCCGGAAGAGCTCCGGATAGGTGGTCATCCAGTCCGGCACCGACGCCGAGGACCGCATCCGGTCGGCGGGGGAGTGGCTCTCGGGAGCGATGCCGGTGAGCAGGCCGAACCGCGAAGGGGCGCACACCGGGGCGGGCGAGCTCGCCGCCGTGAAGACGACGCCGCGATCCGCGAGCGCGTCGATCGCGGGGGTGGCGGCGAGCCGGTCGCCGTAGCAGCCGAACCACGGCGGGCAGTCCTCCGAGACGATCCAGAGCACATTGGGGCGCTTATCCGAGTCCACGTCGACCTCTTTCTAACTACCGAGTACTCAGTAGTTATAACAGAGTGGATGAGAATAGCCAACCGTGCTGTGATCTGCGGGGCGCTCCGCGGGAGGTCAGTCCCGCGTGAGCGGGGCGACGGCCGCATCGAAGGCGGCGATGAGGTCGAAGCCCGGGCGCAGCAGGTACTGCAGCTGCAGTCCGTCCATGAGGGCGATGACCTGCGACGCCGCGTCCTCGGCGTCGAGGTCCTGGGCGAGCCGCCCCGCGCGGACGTCGCGGCGCAGATAGTCCCTGAACTGCACGACCGCCCCGCGGTAGCGCCGCAGGAAGTAGTCGTGGGCGGGATGCTCGGGATCCGTCGCCTCCGCCGCGAGGGTCACGAAGAGCCGCATGAATCCGGGGCGTTCCAGGTTCCGGCGCAGGATATGGCGGCAGGACTCGAGGGTCCCGCCGCTCGCGTACGCGGCGTCGAGGGCCTCCTGATCCGCCTCGTTGCGGCGCTCGAGCGCGGCGAGCAGCAGGTCCTCCTTCGTGGGGAAGTAGTGCAGCAGCCCCTGGATGGTGAGCCCGATCTCGTCGGCGACGGTCTTCAGGGATCCCTGTCGGTAGCCCTGGCGCCCGAACACGGCGACGGCCGCGTCCAGGATCTGCGCCCGGCGCTCCTCGGGGTTGAGGCGGGCTGCCCTGGTGCGCCGGGTCGGCGTCGACTGATCCGTCATGTCCTGATCGTATCGATTTCGGCGGAGATCTTGCGCTATCGACTGAGTACTCGGTAAATATGGATGACCCGCCAGAGAAAGGCCACACCGCCGTGGACGAAAACCGCACCGATGCCGCACCCCTCGATCCGATGGCCGCGACGGCCTCCGTGACGGCCCGGGATCCGCAGCCGCCTGCGGCGCCCGAGAGGCTCGTCACGGCCGGCTTCCAGACATCGCTGTTCTTCGCCTTCCTCGGCACCTGGACGGCGCTGCTTCCCGCCACCGGCATCACGCTCGCGCTCAAGGTGAACCAGATCGATCCGGCCGGCAAGGCCACGAGTCTCTCGCTCGTCCTGGGGGTCGGCGCATTCGTCGCCCTCGTCGCGCAGAACATCTTCGGCGCCCTGAGCGATCGGACCTCGAGCCGCTTCGGCATGCGCCGCCCGTGGATCCTGGGCGGGATGGTGACGGGGGCGGCGAGCCTCATCGGGCTCGCCTTCGCCTCGAACATCCCGATGCTGGTCGGCGCGTGGGCGCTCACCCAGCTGACGTTCAACATCCTGCTCGCCGGCCTCAACCCCGTCATCCCCGACCAGGTGCCGCGGCGCCAGCTCGGCCGGGTCTCCGGTCTCATCGGGATCACCCAGGTCCTCGCCGGCGTCGCCGGTGCGTTCCTCGCGCAGGCGTTCCTGCCCAATCTCACCGCCGCGATCCTCATCCCCGGCATCGCGCTGCTCGTGCTCGTGACCGTGTTCCTCTTCGTGCTCAAGGACCGCCGGCTGCGTCGCGAGGACGTCGCCCCGTTCGACCTGCTGCTGTTCCTGAAGGCGTTCTGGACGAGCCCGCGCAAGGCCCCCGATTTCGCCCTCGCCTGGGTCTCGCGCCTGCTCGTGACGTTCGGCAACACGACCCTCGCCAACTACCAGCTCTACTTCCTGCTCGATCGCTTCGGGTTCACCCAGGCGAACGTCGGGCCGGCCGTGCTCCTGCTCACGCTCATCGGCGCCGCGACGACCATCCCCACGAGCATCCTGCTCGGACGGCTGTCCGATCGGCTCGGGCGACGCAAGATGTTCGTGCTGATCTCGGCGATCATCGTCGCGATCGCGCACGTCGTCGCCGCGATGGCGCCCTCGTTCGCGGTGTTCGTGATCGCCGCGGTCGTCGCCGGACTCGCGCTCGGCGCGTATCTGGCGGTCGATCAGGCGCTCATCGCCGAGGTGCTGCCCTCCCGCGGCGACGTCGCGAAGGACATGGGCGTGCTGCATCTCGCGAACGTGCTGCCGCAGACGCTCGTCCCGGTCACGGCGCCGCTGTTCCTGATGATCGGCGGCGGCGACAACTACGCGGCCCTCTTCATCGGGGGCGCGATCATCGCGATCATCGGAGCGGTCGTCAACCAGTTCATCCGATCCGTGCGCTGACGGAGACGACGAAGCGGCCCGTCCCCGGAGGGGCGGGCCGCTTCGTCGTCCGAGCGGGCGGTGCGGGGGATCAGACGGTGAGCTCGAGCCGGCGGGCTTCGAGTTCGTCGGCGACCTTCCTGACATCGCGCGGGTAGGTGCGGTACAGGATCCCCAGCACGGCCGCGTTGACGAGCATGAGGATCACGAGCACCCAGAGGAACACGGCCTGCAGGCCGAGCGCGTTCGCGAGGAAGCCGGCACCGATCGAGAAGACGGCCCAGCCGATCGCCTCGAAGATCGTGATCATGATCGCGAAGGCCTGGCCGCGCAGCTCGGGCAGGGTGATCGCCATGATGATCGGCCGGTTCACGCCAGGGTTCATGCCCTGCGCGATGCCCATGAGCCCCCAGATCAGCGCGTAGACGCCCATGCCGGTGTAGGCGAACTGGGTGCCGAAGAACGCGACGACCGCGAACAGCACCTGTGCGGCTTGGATGTAGGCGACACGGCCGCGCCGCGGGGTGCGACGGTCGAGGACGCCGACGAGGAAGCCTCCGCCGAGCGTGCCGAGGAAGTAGCCGATGCCGAAGGGCAGCGCCGCGATCGCGGCGGTGGCGTTGTCGAACCCGCGCACCGTGACGAGGAACTGGATGCCGAACACGCCGATCAGCAGGTGTCCGGAGAGCAGGCGGGAGACCATCATCACGACATAGGAGGGGACCCGGAACAGCGACATCACGCTGCGGAAGGTGGGCTTCACCTCGGCGCGCTTCTCGGCATCGAGGCCGGCGAGCTGCTTCTCCGCGGCGCCGACGCCCGGATCCTTGAAGAGCGCGAGGATCGCGGCGCCGGCGAGGATGCAGACGCCGCCGAGCGCCCACATGCCCCAGCGCCAGCCGTCGGCGAAGTGCGAGAGCTGCGCGATGAGCGGGCTGAGGACCGCTCCGATGCCCGCGGCGGCGCCGTAGAAGATGCCGACGGCGCGGGCGCGGTTCTTGTCGTCGAAGAGGTCCGAGACCACGGCGTTCGCGATGGGCTGCGCGCCGATGAGCGCGGCGGCCATCAGCGTGTTGAAGATCAGGAGGGCGAGGAAGTCGCTCGAGAAGCCCGCGGCGATGCCGAACACTCCGGCCAGGGCGGTGCTGAGCGCCAGAGCCGTGCGGCGTGACGTCCGGCCGGAGATCCAGACCCAGGCGGGTCCGAACGGCACCGAGATGATCTTCCCCGCGGCCGCGAGGAGGCCCAGATGGCCGTTGTCGAGACCGAGGGCCTTCGCGATCGTCGGGAACAGCGTCGTGGTCAGGCCGCCCTCGGTGCCGTCGACCACGAGCATGCCGGTCAGGGTGAAGAGGTTGCGCCAGCGGTGCGGCACATGCGCCGCCTTCTCGGCGCGGATGACCGAGGTGGGCGTGCCCGCCGGCGGCGCGAGGGGAGGGGCGGATTCGGGTGCGGACATGGGGGTCTCCTGGATCATCGTCGATCGTCGAGCGGGCTGGGGTGAGGGGTGGAACGGTGAGGGATGGAAACGTGAGGGATGGAACGGTGAGGGGTCAGAGGGCGGAGAGGTCCTGGGCGACGCCGCGCAGCAGCGCCGGGGGCAGGGCGATCATCGCCGCGAGCTGGTAGAGCGAGGTGCTGCCGAGCATGCCGAGCGTCTCGGTGTGCACGAGCTGCGGCACCGCGCCCCGCAGCACCTCGAGCGCGAGCGGATGCGAGAGCAGCTCGGGCAGCGGCGTGCCGAGGCCGAACCGTCCGGCCGGGAAGTCGTCGAGCGGCGGGAGCGGCTGGGCCGCGGCCGTCGCGAGGGCGGCCTGCGCGGCGACGAGCAGATGCTCCTCGCCGGGTTCCGCGTCCGCGGGGATCCCGAGCCGGGCGTACTGGCTCTCCGGGGCGTCGTTCTCCTGCAGGAGCCGGGCGAGCAGGCGCAGCATCCGCAGCTCCTGCGCGGGATCGTCGAGCGGTCGCAGCTGCTGCGGATCCTCCTGCAGGTCGAACAGCAGCGTGCCGTGCAGGAACGGGCTCACCATCGCGGAGCCGCGCAGCCGCAGCGGGCGCACGCCCTTCATGAACGGGAACGGCTCGGCGAGCTCGGCGCCCGCGAACTCGGCGGGCGCGAACCGTCCGCGCATGTGCGTCGGCATGAGCGTGTACTCCTCGAGCGGCGCGTTCTGCGGCGTCGCGCATGCGCGCATGTAGACGTAGCGCCCGTCCGTGACGTTGACATGCCCTCCGTGGATGCCGAAGAGCGCGCCCTCGTGGACCCTCGCGGGGGAGACGTCCTCATTCTCCGGGGGCTCGGATCCGCCGGGGCGGAGCGCGATCCCCAGCATGTCCTCCGTCGGCGCGACGTCGAAGAGGGCGAGCAGGGTGGGCGCGATGTCGATGGTCTGCACCAGATCGTCGTTGCGGGTGCCGGCCAGGCCCGTGCGCGGGTCCCAGAGGAAGGCGGGGAGGTGCACGAGCTCCTCGAACCAGGGCTGCACGCTCTTCGCCCACCAGCCGTGCTCGCCGAGGAGGAAGCCGTGGTCGGTGTTCACGAGCAGCAGGGTGTCCTCCCACATGTCGTGCTCGTCCATGAAGTCCAGCACCCGGCCCAGCGACCGGTCGCACATCGAGACGAGCGCCTTGTACTCGTAGCGGGCGTGCTCGACCTGATCCTCGGGCTCGGTGACCTTCGCGTACGGCGGCCAGTCGAACTCGGGGCCCTCATAGCGATGCGGGTAGAGCCGGCGGTACTCCTCGTACGTGAAGAACGGCTCGTGCGGATCGAAGCACTCGATCTGCAGGAACCACTTGTCCGCATCCGCGTTCGTGGCGAGGAACTCCAGGCCCGCGTCGAAGGTGCGGGTCTGCGGATGCTCGCTCTCGCGCGCGAGATATCCGCGGTTGATCGCGTCCTGGCGCTGCAGGCGGTCCTTGAAGCCGGTCGACGGACCCATCGCCGCCACATCGGCCTTCCAGGTGTCGCCCTCCTGACCGCGGAAGAACTCCCAGGTCGTGTAGCGCGTGTGATAGGTCGCGCCGCCGTCCTCCCAGTAGTGCGGATGGTCGCTCGCGAGGTGCGTGTGCACGCCCGCCCTGCCGAGCATCTCCGGCATCGAGTCGTCCCAGGGCTCGAGCGGGCCCCAGGAACGGTGCAGGAAGTTGTGCCGCCCGGTGTGCAGTTCGCGCCGGGCGGGCATGCACGGCATGGATCCGGCGTAGAAGCGGTCGAAGGTCACGGTCCGCTCGGCGAGACGGCGGAAGTTCGGGGCGTGGATCTCGTCCGAGCCGTAGGGCGGCAGCAGGTGGCGGTTCAGGCTGTCGAACATGACCATGATCGCGCGCATCAGCGGGTCGCTCCGCTCGCGGACGTCTCGGACGTCTCGGGGGCGGTCCGGTGCGACGACCCCTGGTGCGAGGAGGCGGGCGCGGATCCGATCACGCCGTCGAGCAGGTCGCGGCGCAGTTCGCGCAGCATGTCCATGTAGCCGTCGATCGCGGCCATGCCGTAGACGTGCAGGCGCTCGTTGAGCGCGGCGGCGAACTCGTAGTCGAACTCCACGTCGGGGGCGACCTGCAGGGTGCGATCACGGAGGCGGAAGCGCGCGACCTGCTCCTCGCGGGCGGTGAGCTCGGTCTCGATGAGGTCGATGAGCTGTTCCCTGGTCATGAACCCCGCGAAGCTGAGGCGCGCGCCGAACTCCGGATCCTGGAAGCGGCTCGGCGGGCTGTAGGGACCGGTGAGCCAGTCGAGCAGGACGGTCATGCCCTCGGGGGTGACCCGGTAGATCTTCGCGTCCTGGGCGCCGGGGCGGTCGTCGACCGTGAAGACGACCCATCCGCGCTCGACCATGCCGGCGAGCGAGCGGTACACCTGGCTCATCGTCGTGTTCGAGCGCAGGAAGCGTCCGTGCGTATCGAGGTAGCGCTTGATCTCGTAGCCGGTGGACGGCTTCTCGCCGATCAGGCCGAGGAGGAGGTGTTCGAGCTTCATTGATCCAACCTATGACTCTTGTGTCATCCTCGCGATGACAGACCGAGGATGACACAAGAGTCATGGGTGCGTCAAGAGTCGACCTCCGCGACGGCGCAGAGGTCCGGGGCGTACGGTGGCGAGGTGGAGACTCTCGACCCGCTGCCCGACCATCCCGCCCCCGACAACCCGCAGGGCAAGCTCGTGCTGCTGCGGCACGGCGAGACCGAATGGTCGCGCAGCGGCCGGCACACGGGCCGCACCGACATCCCGCTCACCCCGCGTGGCGAGGAGCTGGCCCGTCTGGCCGGAGCGCTCGTCACCGGATACGACTTCCGTCTCGTGCTGTCCTCGCCGCTGCAGCGCGCCGGCCGCACGGCGGAGCTCGCGGGGCTGCAGGCCGACGTCGATCCGCTGCTCGTGGAGTGGGACTACGGCGGGTTCGAGGGGCGCACGACCAAGGACATCCGCGCGGAGCTCGGCTACAACTGGAGCGCGTTCACGCACGGCGTGATCCGCGGGGAGACGCCGGGGGAGACGGTCGAGGAGGTGGCCGCGCGCGCCTCGCGCGTGCTCACCCGGGTGCTGCCCGCGATGGTTGAAGGCGATGTCGCGCTCATCGCGCACGGCCACTACCTGCGGATCCTGACCGCGGTGTTCCTGCGTCAGGCGCCGAGGTTCGGGGCCGCGATCACGCTGGACGCCGGATCCGTGTCCGTGCTCGGCTTCACCCGCGAGCAGCCCGCGATCCTGGCGTGGAACCACGGTCCGCAGCTGCCTCTGGTGCCGTCCGAGTCCTGAGAGGAGTCTGACGACTTCCTCCCTCTTTCGAAGATATGTTCTAGAATGAGGTATGGCCATCATCGATCCGCACCTCGTCCGCAGTGACGAGATCGTGGATCGGTGCCGCGAGATCGACCGACGGATCGCCGCCCTCGAGGCGGAGAAGTCGGCCCTGCTCGGAGCGCGGGTGCAGCTGCTCCTCGACGAGGTTCCCCCCGGCGCCGACGGGTTCGAGAGCGCTGAGCGGTCGATGTTCGCGGAGGTCTCCGCGGGCCTGCGCATCTCCCGGGCGGCGGCGGTTCGAGCGCTCGCGACGGGATGGTCTCTCAACGACCGTTTCCCGATGACGAGGGCCGCGCTCGCCGCCGGCGAGATCTCGCTGCGGCATGCTGTCGTGATCGTGCAGGCGGCGGCGCCGCTCGATCTCGCGGATGTCGACGCGCACCACCGGTACGAGGAACTCGTGGTCCCCTGCGCGGTGGCGGAGACGGCGCCGCGCGCGGAGGCTTTCGCGAGGTCCGCGTCCGCGGCGGTCGCCCCGCAGAGCACGACCGAGAGGCATCGCCGTGCCCGCGCTGATCGGCAGGTGCGGGTCACCGACGTCGACGACGGGATGGCCTGGTTGGAGATCCTGATGCCTTCGCCGCTCGCGCACGCCGCCCAAGATCGACTGACGGCGATCGCCCGGCAGCTCCGGCTGACCGGCGACGCCGAGGCCGGCGGTGCGTTCCAGGGGCCGCACGCTCCTCAGGCCGGCCAAGAACTCAGCGACGACGACCGGCGACGGTGGGCGCTGTTCGCGTCCATGGCGGAAGACCTCCAGGAACCGGCCCGCGATACTCGGTCACTCGATGAGATGCGCGCCGACATCGCGACGGATCTGCTGCTCGCCTCCGACACCGATCTGATGCCCGAGAGCGGTATCGACAGCGTCCGCGCCACCGTGCAGGTCACGATCGCCGCACCGACCCTGACCGGAGCCGACGACCGGCCCGCCGAGCTCGACGGGCATGGTCCGATCGATGTGGACCTCGCCCGGCGCCTCGCGGCGACGGCCGACGTGTGGGACCGGCTCTTCCTCGACGCTCGCGGGATGCTCACCCGCACCGACACCTACGCCCCCACGGAGCGGATGCGACGATTCCTGCGAGCCAGGGATCAGCGCTGGCGATGGCACGCCATCCCGCAGCCTGGCGGCATCATCGAATGGATCAGCCCGGACGGCCGCACCTACATCGACGAGCCCCCACGGCGCGTCCAATTCGTCTGAGCAGCTTCCGCACTTCTCCCGTCAGGGCTTCTCCTTCAGGTTGTCGGGCGCGGGGATCTCCTCCGGGCGGTAGCGCGGCAGGCGCGAGGCGGGGAGGGCGGCGATCGCGCTGATGCCGGCGAGCACGAGGAAGCCGAGCCGCAGGGTGCGCAGGCGCTGCTCCTCGTTGATCGCCACCGCTGCGTCGATCTGCGCGGGGGTCGCGTCGGTCTCCTCGAACTTGGCCTTCAGGGCGTCGTTGCTGAGGAAGTTCACCTGATCCAGGTCGACCTGCGTCATGATCTCCGGCGGCAGATCCTTGTGCGCGGCGACGGCCTGCGTGAAGCCCATGCTGAGCAGGGTCACCAGCAGCGCCCCCATGACCGCCGTGCCCACGGCGCTCGCGAGGTTCTGCGTCGTGCCGCGGATGGATCCGACATCGCCGGCGAGGGTCTTCGGCGCCGCGGTGACGAGCACGTTGAACACGAGCGTGACGAGCGATCCCTGGCCGATGCCGAAGACGACGAGGCCGAGGATCGTCGGGAACGTCTCCCAGTTGTTCGTGACGACGATGGACAGCCAGATCAGGGCGAGGGTGGTCAGGGTGAACGAGAACAGCGCGATCGTGCGCGGGGCGAAGCGCTTGTAGAACCGCACGATGAGGGTGGCGGTCACGAACACGGTGAGGTTGAACGGCATCATCGCGAGAGAGGTGTCGAACGGCGTCCGCCCCTGCACCACCTGGATGTAGGTCGGCACGGTGAAGTTCACCGCGGCCTCCATCGCCACGATGATGAACATCGCGTAGACGGCGGCGCGCTCGGAGCGCTTGCCGAGCACGCTCAGGTCGACGAGCGGCACCTTGCCCAGGCGCATGCGCCGTCGGGTCCACAGGAAGAAGGCCTGGCCGAACATCACGCCGACCACGACGAACAGCGGGGCGGGGGAGAGGCCGAGCACCGAGAACGGGGCTCCGGGCTCGGCGAGCAGGATGCCCCACGCGTTGAGGTTGTTGAAGCCCAGCGTGAGCAGCACGACCGCGGCGCCGATCAGCGCCGATGCCACGAGGTCGATCCGGATCGCGGGGTTGCCGCGATCGCCGCGCAGTCCGAAGCTCAGCGCGAACACGGCGATCGCGAGCGCGAGAGTGATGAAGAAGACCGGACGCCAGCCGACGAACGTGCCCAGCGTGCCGCCGATGAGGAATGCGCTGATGCCGGAGAACGCGCGGGCGGAGCCGAGCGACCCCACCGCGGTCGCCTGCTGCGCGCCGCGATAGTTCTCCGCGATGAGCGCGACGAGCGAGGGCACGATGATGGCGGCGGATGCGCCCGCGAGAACCTGCCCGCCGATCGCCCAGCCGATCGAGGTCGCCGTGATCATCAGGACGCTGCTGAGCGCGAACACGGCCACCACGATGCGGAAGATGAGCACCCAGCCGACCCTCTGACCGAGCTTGGCGCCGGTCATCACGAGCGCGGCGACCGCCAGCCCGTACACGACGATGGTCGAGCTGGCCGTGGTCGGCGGCACGCCGAAGTCCTCGACCATCCCGCCCAGCGAGATCGGCAGGGCTGCGACATTGAAGGACATCAGCACCTGGGCGAGGAAGAGCCCGATCATGGGCGCCCAGGAGCGTCGCTCCTCGACGGGCGGGGTGACGGGGGAGGTGACATCGGTCATGAGGACTCCTTCACAGCGGTCGGATCCGTCAGGCGCCGGGGGCGTGGGTGCCACGAGGTGCGGAGGCGAAGAGGTTGAGGCCGAGAGCGCGGGAGAGGAACGCGCACGCGCGCTGACCTCGCACGCTGTTGCCGGCCTCATCGAGGCGGGGGGAGAAGGCGCCGATGGCGCCTTTACCGGGGGCGATCGCCACGATGCCGCCGGAGACGCCGGACTTCGCCGGCAGGCCGATCTCGAACAGCCACTCGCCGCTGCGCTCGTACATGCCGCACGATGCGAGGAGGGCGAGGGTGTCACGCGCGGTGTCCGCCGAGACGACGCGCTCGCCCGTGAGCGGGTTCACGCCGCCGTCGGCGAGCGTCGCCCCCATCGCCGCGAGATCCTGGGCGGTCACGGCGAGCGAGCACTGCCGCGTGTAGATGTCGACGGCCTCGTCCGGCGCGATCGCGAGGCGGTCGTAGCTCTGCAGCAGACGAGCGAGGGCATGGTTGCGGTGATTCGTGAAAGACTCCGACCGGTACACCTCGCCGTCGAGGGCGAGCGGGCGCCCGGCGAAGCGGCTGAGCCCGTCGCGGATCCGCTGCCAGCGCTCGTCGGCATGGGCACCGGGGACGAGCGCGGTCGTCGCGATCGCGCCGGCGTTGACCATCGGGTTCATCGGGCTGCCGTCGTTCAGCTCGACCGCCACCACGGAGTTGAACGCGAGCCCGGTGTTGTTCACGCCGACGGTCTCGCGGATCGTGTCGTGCCCGATCTCGTCCGCGGCCAGGGCGAAGACGAAGGCCTTCGAGATCGACTGCACGGAGAAGGCGACGCCGACATCGCCCGCCGCATGCGCACCGCCGTCGACGTCCACCACCGAGAGACCGAACCAGGCCGGATCCGCCTCCGCGAGGATGGGGATGTAGTCGGCGACGACCCCGTCGTCGTGGCCGGAGTAGCGTGCATGCGCATCGGCGACGAGTTCGTCGATCCGCGCGGTGTGCGGGAGCGCGCCGGTGAAGCTGAGTTGCGGGACATCCTTCACGTCGGCCTGGAACACGTCGTCTCCTCTGACGGCACCAGTATTCCGCAGAGCGCCGTCCGGCGACAGAGGGCGCCCGCACGCCGACGCCCGGGAAACGCCCTGGTGGGAAGGGCGTTCGGCGATCGCGCCTCAGTCGCCGAACGCGTCCGGCGCGGTCTGCGGCGGCGCCGGCGGCACCGGGATCGCCCCGGTGTGGCCCTGACTCGCGTAGTCCGGGCGGGGCGGCTGCCGGCGCTGGTGCGCGCCCTCGCCGCCGAGGCGCCCGCCGTAGGGGCGGCCGTGGTCGGCGAACTCATCGCGCACGAACACCAGGCGCCAGTCGCCCGCGGTGAAGCGCGCGCCGGTGTGCAGCGTCTCGACCGGGCGCCCCTCCTCCTCGGCGGCCTTCGCGATGTTCGCGCTGGTCTGTCCGGGCCCGACCATCTCGAGGTCGTAGTCGTCGTGCCCGTCGTGGCGGATGATCGCATGCACCGCGTCGATGCCCTCGAGGCGGATCTGGCAGTCCGCGCCGGATCCGATCCGGGTCTCGTCCTCCGTGATCTCGTGCACCAGGTGCGTGTCCTCGCGAGTGATCAGCAGATGAGGATGCCCCGCGCCCCAGTCCGCGTGCGTGGTGGTGCCGCGCTGCTCCTGCGTGTTCATGTCCGACCTCCTTCGCGGAGGCCGGGCGACGCGGATCATCGGTCCAGGACGCTCAGCGGGGTGTCGCCCTGGTCTCTCGCATACCGCGATCGTAACCCCGGCCGCGGGCGTCGGCGCCGGATCCGGCGAAGCCGTTCCTGGGCGCGCGCGACGGGTCCGCCCCGGGGGAGACGGACTCGTCGCGCGTCAGCGGGCCGCGCCGCGCTCACCCGTGATGGTCGTGCTCGTGCCCCTCGTCGCGGGCGTGCGTGTCACCGTGGGCCGCACCGCCTCCGTGCCCCGCTCCGTGGTCGCAGTGGCATTCCCCGCCGCCGCAGGCGCAGGCCGCGCCCTTGACCGTGCGCGGAGCATCGAGCGAGGGATTGCGGTCGAAGAACCCGAACGGCTTGAGCCAGAACGAGATGGTGTCCGCCGGCATGATCGGCCAGTCCTCGGCGCGGGTGATGTGGTGGATCCCGAAGTTGTACCAGAGCACGACGTCCTCGTCCACGAGGTTCTCGTCGTCCGCGATCCACGCCGTCATGCCGTTTCCGAGGTCGTCGACGGCCTGGGTCGGGTAGTCGCCGGCCGGCCAGAACTGGTCGTCGTGGTGCCGCGTCACCCACAGGGTCTTGCCGATCACCGGGTTGCGCTTGAGGATCGGGGACGACTCGTCGAACATCGCCGGGAAGGACGCCGAGGGCACGAGCTTGTACGCCACGGGCGCCCCCCACGCGTTGAGGCGGTTCGGGTTCTGCACCTTCCAGCCGCGCTGACGCTCCCAGTCGTAGCGCCGTCCCGCCTCGGCCTCGGAGCGGATGACGGTGGCCTGCGTGTGCAGGTCGAGGCCGAAGGGGTTCGTCTCCGAGATCGGCGCGGGCATCGAATCGGACTCGACGACGGTGTTGCCGTCCCCGTCGACGTCGAGGTCGAGCCGGGCGATCAGGAAGTGCTGGTGGAACGGCGCGTATGTGCGCGCGTCGATCGTGGTGCCCGTCGCCTTGCCCTGCTCGCCCTCCGCCATGGGCGTCGTGACCATGATGCCGGTGGCGCGCACCTCGCACTCGATGTTGCCGTCCTGGTAGAAGCGCCAGTAGACGAGGTATTCGTAGTTGGCGACCGTCGCGTGCACCGACACCACGAAACGACGCTGTCGGCGCACCTCCGTGCCCGCGTCCGGGTCGACGTGCTTCCACAGCACGGCGTTGTCCTCCTCGTGCAGGCAGATCGCATTCGTGATCGTCCAGGGCTGTCCTGCCGTGTCCGGCAGCACGGCGTCGAGATAGGTGATCTCGCCGAGGCAGTCGCAGCCGAGCTCGAGCGAGGTGCACATGTATCCGAGGCCCCACTCGCCGATGTCGAACGCCGTGCGGCGGTAGTGGTCGAAGCTCGAGTCCCGGTACGGCACGATCATCTCGGCGAACGAGAGCCGGTACGCGACCTCGCGCCGGGTGCCCTGATCGTCGAAGCCGACCTGGTAGATGACCGGTCCCTCGCGGTAGTTGAAACCGAGCCGGAAGTCCCAGTTCTGCCAGCGGACCCGGGAGCCCTCCACGGTGAACGAGACGCCCTCGGGCTGCACGATCTGCAGCGGCTTCAGATCCTCGCGCGGCGTGATGCCCGCGAGCTCCGGCACGTACTCGCCGCGGACCTCGGGGAAGCCGAAGTCGTGGTGATCCTCGATCTCGAGCACCTCGAGCGTGTTCATGTCGACGATGATCTTCAGGCCGCTCACGGGGTGCGCGTAGGGGTTGCCGTCGGGCGTCGCGCGCATCCACAGGTCCACCCAGCCGAGGCGGCGGTCGCGCCATCTGTCCGGGATCACGGCGCCGCCGTAGGTCCAGACGTCGAACAGGACGAGGTCGAGGTCGTCGATCCCGCGATCCGCGAGCGCGGCGCGGACCTCCGGGTTCTCCTTCATCGCATGGTCGCAGTCGTGGTACTCGTCGATCGTGAAGTTCGGGGTCACGCCCGGCACGTGGGTCCACGACTCGACGGTGTCGTCGGTGAGGTTCACGACGGCCTCGTAGACCTCATTGGTCTGCTTGCGCCACAGCACGGAGAGGGAGCGGCGCACGACCGGATCCCCCTCGCGCCACGCCTTGACCTCCGCCTTCGGCGGCTCCTTGAGGATGATCGACGCGTAGCGCCAGCCGGCGTCGATGCCGTGCTCGCGGGTGAGCACGGCGGCGGTGGCGGAGAACTCCGCACCCGTGAGCGAGTCCAGGGGGTGCGATGGCGTGGGCTGCGACGACATGTGGGTCCCGATCGTTCGATCCCCGGGGGCGCCACGATGCGCGCCCCGGCGGACTTCGAGTCTGCCATCACCGGGTGGTGCCGCGCGAGAGCGCGCTACGAGGTCCGCCGGGGCGCGACTCGACGCTCAGTCGGACAGCAGCGCCTCGAACTCGGCCTTCACATCGGCGCGATAGGCATCCGTGTCGAGGGAGGCCGGCGGCACCTCCCTGTCGAGGACCGCGGTCATCCCCGCCGTGAGCGCGTCGTCGTCCTGCTCCACGATCCGGATCGCGCCAGGGGGCAGCGCGCCGTAGACGGATCCGAACGATGTGGAGACGATCGGCAGTCCGCAGATCGCCGCCTCGATGAGGACCATCGGCTGCCCCTCGTAGAGGCTGGACAGCACGAAGCAGTCGGAGGCGGCGAGCAGCGCGTAGGGGTTGCGCTGCGCGCCGGTGAGGAACGCCGCTTCGGAGAGTCCCGCCTCGTCGATCTGCCGCTGCAGCTCGTCCTGCAGCGGCCCTCCGCCGACGATGAGCAGCCGCGTCTCGGGATGCGCGCGGTGCACGGCGCGGAACGACCGGATCAGGCGCGCATGGTTCTTCTCGGGGGAGAGGCGGCCGACCGTGACGAACCAGCGCAGCGCGCCCTCATCGGCCTGGAGTGCCTCGTACCACGCCGGGCGGGGCGGGATCTCCGTGTCGGCCGCCTCGTGCTGGGCGTCGGACTCGGAGAAGAACTCGCTCAGCGGCCGGCGCGCGCCGCGCACGACGTGCTCGACGTCGGGGAAGTTGCGGACGGTGCGGAAGCGGTCGGCGGGTGCGTACGCGGCCAGTTCGATGCGGTTCAGCTCGGTGAGCTGGTGCGACACGGACACCAGCTGGTCGTAGTCGGAGTACATCGAGAACACGGCGCCGAGGCCGCGCTTCATGCTGGCCTTGCCGTTCACGGTGCGCTCGCGGTCGGAGGCCATCTCGTTGTGCATCCAGACCGCGCGCACCGGATCCGGCCCGCCCTCGCGCACCGCGGGGGCGTGCAGCAGCAGCGTGGTCCACACGGGACCGTAGCCGCTGAAATCGGCGACCCAGTCGAAGCGCGCGTCGCCGAACACGCGCATCCACTCCGCCGTCCACAGCGCCTCGTGCCAGGGCTCCGCGCCCGGGGTGCGCGGGGCGCCGCGCCATTCGTCGATGCGCCGGCGCAGATGGACGGCCTTCGAGCCGTTCATCCCGCCGATGCGGAAGACCTGGCGCACCTCGGCCGGAATACGCGCCTGCGTGAGCGGATCCGTGCTGAGCCGCCTCTTGGGCAGCAGCGCGGTCACGTCGTAGCGGGTGTGGTCGATCGCGCCGAGGAGGTTGAGCGCGCTCGTGGTGATGCCGTTCGGCTTCATGCCGCCGAGATACACGAGCAGGCGCTTGCGGCCGTCGTGCGCGGTCGGTCGGGCGCGGTAGCCCTCTCGGGCGCCGCCGAAGACGATGTCCACCACGCGCGCGGTTGCCCCGCCGTCTTCGAACGGGGCGAAGCGCTCGGCCCAGGATGCGTACTGCGGGTGCGGCTCGGCGCCGTCCAGCAGCGCGCCCAGCGCGCGGCCGGTCTCCGCCGCGTCGTCGGCGACCGGACCCGGCAGCGTGTCCAGCGGCATGTACGTGCCGCGGCCCGAGGAGTACAGGTCGGCGTCGGGGGTGAAGAACGCGATGGGGCGGCCCGTCGCCAGGTAGTCGAAGAAGATCGAGGAGTAGTCGGTGACGAGGCCTGCCGCGGCCCCCAGCAGCACGTTCGAGGGGATCGAGTTCGGCGCGAGCGAGCGCGCGAGCTCCGGCCGCGCCGAGGCGTGCGCGTGCACGATCTGGTGGGTCTTCAGCACGACGACGCGGTCGTCGCCGACGCCGGCCTGCAGTGCGGCGAGCTGGGCGGCCAGCTCATCGATGTTGTCCTCGGGATCGTCGAACGAGGTCCCGCGCCAGGTGGGCGCGAAAAGCACGATCGGCTTGTCGCCGAGCACGACGCCGCTGCCCTCCAGCTCCGCGCGCACCTCCGCTTCGGCCGCCGCGTCGAGGCGCTGCCGGTCGATGCGGGGGTAGCCCTCCTCGATGAGCGTGCCGGGGTAGACGTTGGTGAGCCGGTAGGCGCCCTCGTACATGGTCTCGGCCATGAACGGGTTCGCGGCGAGGAGGAAGTCCGACATCAGGAAGTTGCGCAGCGTGTTGGCCGACTGCACGGCGCCAGAGGGCATGTCGAAGCCCATGAGCTTGAGCGGGGTGCCGTGCCAGGTGTTCAGGTACACCTGGCCCTCCCTCTTGCTGAACCAGGTCGGGAACGTCGCGTTGTTGATCAGCCAGCCGCTCACCGCGAGCGCCTGGCGGTAGGAGGCGGATCCACGGCGCACGAAGGAGACCCGTCGGTCCCCGGCGAACTCGGCCCGGAAGCGCTCGATCGCATCGTCATCGGCGAGCGCCCAGACGTGCGTCAGGCGCGAGTAGGCGGGGTCGGCCAGCAGGTGGCGGAAGATCGCCTCGGGGTTGCACAGCATGCCGTTGCCGGCGAAGGACTCGTACAGCACCTGATCGGGGCGCACGGGGCGGGAGCGCCAGAAGGCGATGCGCTCCGCGTCGACGGCGCGCTTCAGACGTCGGGTGGTGGAGCGGAGGCGCCGCGCGGAGGAGGAGAGAGACACCCTTCAAGGATATGAGGCGCATCCCGGGCGAACTCTCGGAGAACGATGAGTGAAGGGCCGGTGACAAGAGCGGTCCTGGACCGGGGAGCGCGGCTCGCCCGGGGAACGCCTCGGAGGGGATGCCAAGACGCACACGCTACGCTCGGGCGTCGTGACCAGTCAGGCCCTGCACCGCGCGGCGGCTCAGGAGACCCTTGACGGGGAGCGGCTCGCCGATCCCCGTCGTCTCGGGCTGTGGGCGGCGCTCGTCGGGCTGTTCGCGGTCGCCGCGAGTGCGGCCGGTTCCTGGATCCCTTCGCTGTGGGGCGACGAGGCCGCGAGTCTCATGTCGGCGACGCGGCCGCTGCCGTCCCTCGTGCACATGCTGAGCTACGTCGACGCCGTGCACGGGCTCTACTATTTCGGGCTGCACGCATGGATCGACGTGTTCGGGTCCAGCGCCTTCTCCATCCGGTTCCCCTCCGCCGTCGCGATGGGCGTGTGCGCGGCCGCGGTCGTGTGGATGTGCGGACGCTTCAGAACGCTGCGCTTCGCGGTGCTGGCCGGCGTCTTCACGGCGATCCTGCCGCGGCTGATCTACGCGGGGGAGGAGGCGCGCTCCTATGCGATGACGGCGGCGCTCGCCGCGGTACTGTGCGCGATCCTGGTCGAGATCGGCCGCCGCGACTCCCGTGCGCGCGGCGCCTGGATCGCGTACTCCGCCGTGCTCACCGTCGGGATCTGGCTCTTCCTCTACTTCGCGCTCATGGTGCCGGCGCTCGCCGTGATCGTGCTGTGCAGTGCGCCCCTGCGCCGGCGCTGGCGGGCGGCGGCGGTGAGCACGGCCGCGGCGCTCGTGCTCGCCTCTCCGCTGGCCTGGTTCGGATACATGCAGCGCCGGCAGATCGCATTCATCGGCCAGCGCGAGTCGATCACCCCCGAGGTGCTGCTGCGCAACATGTGGTTCCAGGAATGGTGGTTCGCCGTCATCGCCTGGGCGCTGATCCTCGTCGCCGTGATCTTCTTCGCGAGGGAGGCGGTGCGGATCCGCCGCTCCGGCGCCCCGCTGGGGATGCGGCTCGAGACCGTCGCGCTGAGCTGGATGGTCCTGCCGATGGGGATCCTGGTCGCCGCGAGCCCGTTCGTGTCGGGATACACGGCCCGCTACGGCACGTTCTCTGCCCCCGCGGTCGCGATCATGATGGCCCTCGGCGTACGCCGGCTCGCCCGCCTCCCGCGCCGGTGGCTCGGCACGACGCTCGCGGCCGTCTCGGTCGCCGCGGTCGTGATCGCGGCGGTGCCGGTCGCGGTCTCGCAGCGCGGACCGTACGCCAAGAACCAGTCGGACTGGAACGACATCGCCGCGTTCATCAGCGCGAACGCCGTTCCGGGCGACGGCATCGTGTTCGACGACGGCGCGCGTCCGTCTCAGCGCACGCGGCTCGCCAAGGCGACGGATCCGACGGCGTTCCGCAACGTGACCGACCTGCTGCTGAAGACGCCGTTCCAGAAGTCCTACACCTGGTACGACCAGACCTACGGCATCCCGCGCGCGTCCGGGATGGGGCGCTTCGACGGCGTCGACCGGGTGTGGGTGGTCGAGCTGAAGTTCTCCGGAGTCGAGGACACCTGGGGTCTGGAGCAGCTGCAGTCGCTCGGCTATCACGAGACCCGCCGCGTCGACGGCGCAGGGAGCGTGATCCTGCTCTACGAGCGGTGATCCACGGGTCCGTCCCTGGTGGTCGAGCACCCTTCGTCTCGTCGCTGCGCTCCTCGCTCAGGGACCGATCCGTGGAGCGGTCCCTGAGCGAGCGAAGCGAGACGAAGGGCGCTCAACGACCTAGGGGTGAGGAAATGAGGGTCGTGGCGTGATCGACTCCGCCGATGACCGTCGTCCGCACGCGCGCGGTGAGGAACGCCTGCGGACCATCGCGGAACGGATCCCCGTCCAGGACCACGAAGTCGGCCGCCGCCCCTGCGCGGAGCACGCCGAGCTCGCCCTCCCAGCCGCACGCATAGGCCGCGTCGCGGGTCGCGCGGCGCACGGCGTCGGCGATCGCCATCGCATTGCCGGGGACGTTCGCCTCCAGATCGGGATCGGACGCCGAGAGCCGGGTCGTGGCGATGAACAGGTTCGGCAGCGGATCGAACGGGGCCGTCGGGGCGTCCGTGCCGAGCGCGAGCGTCGCGCCCGCCTCGGCGAACTCGGCCCACGGATAGCCGCGCTCGATCCGCTCGTCGCCGAGCATCGCCCGCCAGTTGTCCTGGATCGCGGGGTCGCAGTGCACCGGCTGCATCGACGCGATGACCCCGAGCCGTGCCAGGCGCAGCGGGGTCGCGTGGTCCACGGTCTCCAGATGCTCGATGCGGTGACGGCGCTCGGCGCGCGGGCCGTTCGCGGCCACCGCGGCCTCGAGCGCATCGAGGGCGAGCGCGGAGGCGGCGTCGCCGATCGCGTGCATCGCGATCTGCAGCCCCGCCGCGTCGGCGCGGGTGACCACGGCCGTCAGCGAGGGCAGATCCCAGAGCGCCTCCGGCCGGGAGCCGTCGGCGAAGGGCGCGTGCATGGCGGCGGTGCAGCTGTCGATCACGCCGTCGACGAAGAGCTTGATGCCGGCGATCCGCAGGCCAGGCCCGGTGTGCGCGCGATGCAGCGCGATCGCACGGTCCACGGCGGCGGCGTCCCCCTCCGCGGTCCCGGTGCGGTACACCGCCCAGTGCGCGGCGACGTGCAGGGGGAGGGATCCGCCGTTCCGCTCCTGCACGGCCAGCATCGCGCGCAGGTCGGGCTCGGTGAGAGCCATGTCGACCGCCGCGGTGACGCCCGCGTCGAGGTAGGTGCGCAGCGCGGCCTCGAACTGCGCCTCCCTGTCCTCGTCGCTCGTGAGGGCGTCCAGTCGCTCCCGCAGGAAGGCGAACACCGCGTTCTCGAGCAGCATGCCGGTGGCGTGTCCTTCGGCATCGCGCTGGATCGTGCCGCCGAGCGGATCCGGCGTCTCGTCGTCGACGCCGAGCTCGGCGAGGGCGGCGGAGTTCACCCACGCGGAGTGGTTGTCGTTCGCGTGCAGGTACACGGGCCGGTCGGAGACCGCGGCGTCGATCATGTCGCGGTGCGGCGCCTTCCCGCCGAGGCTCGAGAACAGCCAGCTGCGCCCCTGGATCCTCGCCGCGGAAGGATCGGCGGCCGCCGCGGCGGCGACCCGACGCTGGATCTCGGCGAGATCGGGCGCGTCCTGCAGATCCACCTGTTCGAGCGACTCGCCGAGGCCGATCAGGTGCGTGTGCGCGTCCACGACGCCGGGGATCACGAGGGCGCCGTCGAGGTCGACCACCGCGTCCGCCGCGAAGGCGTCCGCCGTCGCCGTGTCCCCGACGAAGAGGAGGCGTCCTCCCTCGACGAGGAGCGATTGCGCCCACGGCGCCGTGTCGGAGGTGAAGATCGCGCCGCCGCGGTAGTGGGTCGTGTGCGTGCCGTGGGAGGTCATGCGTTCTGGTCCTTCTTTCCGGATCCGGGGGTCACAGCGAGGCCTGGGAGCGGGCGGAGCGCCGCACCAGGGCGAGGTAGACGACGAAGGGCACGATCAGCCCGACGGGGACCGACAGGTCGATCCCGCCGAGGAGCGCGGCGACCGGGCCGACGTAGACGAGCGTCGCGCTGCAGAGCAGGGCGGCGCCGATGCCGGCCAGCACGGCGACGGCGCCGGCGATGTGCACGCCTCCGGTGAACCAGAAGCGGCTGCCGCGGCTGTCGTCGGCGAGCGCGGATCCGTCGTAGCGGTTGCGGCGCCACAGCATGTCGGCGAGGTAGACGCCCATGACCGGCGCGAGGATCGTGACCGCGAGCTGCAGGGCGCTCGAGACGCTGTCGAGGAAGTTCCACACCAGGAGCGCGAACAGGGTCATCAGCACGCCCACGGTGCCGTCCAGCAGCACGGTGCGCGAGCGCGGCAGCCGGATCCCGACGGCCTGCAGGGCGAGCCCGGAGCTGTAGGCGGTCATGGCGTTGTTGGCGATCGTGCCGATGATCACCGAGATGAGGAAGATCGGCGCGAACCAGCCGGGCAGGAACTTCTCCAGGCCCGCCTCCGGATCCGACATGTCCACGGCGCTCGCGGCCAGCGCACCGACGAAGGTGGCGAGCACGCCGGGGATGACCATGCCGAGCGTGGTCCACAGGGCGACGTCGCGCACGCGGGTGCGCGCCGGGAGGTAGCGGGCGAAGTCGGCGCTGTTCGTGTAGGACAGCGGGCCGGACGCGACCAGCGCGACGCCCGCGGCCATCATCGCGACGAGCCCCAGGCCGTGCAGCGGCTCGGCGGGTGCGTAGCTCCAGCGCGCGCCGCTGACGACGAACACCGCCATCACGGCGAAGATCACCGCGAGCAGGATCGCGAGCGGCTGGTACAGGCGCATGATCAGGCCGTGCCCGTAGACGCTGATGACCATGGTGGCGGCGGCGATCACGATCGCGCTGATCGCGATGGTCCAGCCGTTCGAGGGGACGCCGAGCCGACCGAGCAGCCCGACCGCGACGGTCGTCGCCGCGGCCCAGTTGATCGCAAGGTAGCAGACGCTGATGAGCCACCCCGCGATCGCGACGTTGAACCGGTTGCCGGTGATGCCGTACATCGCCCGCGTGATCACCTCGCTGGGTGTGCCGGCCGCGGGGCCGGACGCGGCCACGATGCCGGTGATGATCGAGAACAGGTTGCCGATCACGATCACGAGCAGCGCCTGCCACAGGGTGAGTCCCAGCAGCATGAGGGTCGCGCCGATGACGACGGCGAGGAAGTTCACGTTGGGCGCCGCCCACACCGCGAACAGGTCGCGGGCGCGGCCGTGGCGCTCGGCGTCGGGGATGTAGTCGATGCCGTGGGTCTCGACGCGCACGGCGCTGTCGGTGGGCACGGGGTGGGTCGGGGCAGGAGCGGAATCGGTCACGGGGGGTGTCGTCTGCGACATGGATCCTCCAGGGCGAAAGGTCGGGTGCGCGACGTCCTTGTTCGCGCTCGACACGCAACGCTAAGGATCCAAAACGATTTGGACAAGCGGATTCCGCGAATTATCATCGCGGCATGCGCAGACAGCGATCCACGATCCGCGACGTGGCCCGCCGGGCGGGTGTGTCGGTGACCACCGTGTCGCACACCTTCTCCGGCAACGGCGTCGTGAACCCCGCGACCCAGGCGCGCGTGCGCGCGGCGGCGACCGCGCTGGGGTACCACCCCGACGTCGTGGCGAGCGGGCTGCGCCGCAGCAGGCTCGGGGTGATCGGACTGGTGCTGCGGCCCGCCGTTGGAGTGGAGCCGCAGCACATCCAGGACGTCGACTACTTCCCGCGCTTCGCCGGAGCGGCGGCGCTCACGTCGCTCGGGCAGGGGTACGCCCTCATGCTCGTCGCGGATCCGACCGTGCCGCACGCGCCGACCACGGCCTGGGCGTGCGACGGCATCATCGTGACGGATCCGGTCGAGCGCGACCCGCTCATCGCCGCGCTGCGCGCCGGCGGCATGCCGTACACGCTCGTCGGCGCGGATCCGGCGGATCCCGAAGACCCGCACGTCATCGACATCGCCACCGCGCTCATCACGGACCGGGTGCTCGATCACCTCGTCGCTTCGGGCGCGACGCGCATCGCGCTGGTCGTCGGCACGGATGCGATCGAGTGGAACGAGGCGACCGAGCGGCGCTACCGGGAGCGGACGCCGACCGCCGCCCAGCTCGTGCAGCACGTGCCGGAGCGCTCGGAGCACGAGTCGGGCGCGGCCGCGGCCGACGAGCTGCTCGCGCTCCCCGTGCCGCCGGACGGGGTGTACTGCCTGACCAGCGATCACGCCAGGGCGCTCGTGGACCGATTCGTCGAGCGCGGGGTGCGGGTGCCGGAGGACGTGCGCGTGGTGTGCGGATCCGACGCGGACAGCCTGCGCAGCGCCGTCCCGGCGATCACCGCGGTCGACCTGCAGCCGCAGGCGCTGGGCCGCCAGGCCGCGGCCGCCCTGCTGGCCCAGCTCGAGCCGGACCTCGCGCTCGACGTGCCTGCGCCCGAGCACGGCGCCCTGATCGTGCGGACCTCGACCGGGGGCTGAACCCGCTCCGGCCGCTCACCGCGACCCGGGCTCCCCGGATCCGAGGGCCGGATCCGACACCCGCAGGGCGGCGTCGGCGGCGACGAGCACCGCGTTCAGGGTGGCGGTGAGCACCGAGCGGTCCCGCCCGGCGGCCCACCCCGTGCCGTGCGCGCTCCTGTATTCCAGGAGGGTCAGCGCCTCGACGGCGTTGCCGGATCCGACGCTCGTCTGGTGCAGGTCGAGGACCTCGATCGCCACGCCGCGCCGCGCGAGCTCGGCCGCGACCGCCTCGACCGGGCCGAGCCCGAGGTGCTCCGTGCGGGTCTCGACGTCGTCGATGCGGAGCCGGAACGCGACGCGCGACTCCGCGGAGGTCTCCTCGATGCGGACTTCGGAGAGCGCGACGCGGGCGTTCTCCCGATCTCCGAGGTAGGTCTCGTCGAAGATGCGCCAGAGCGCGTGCGCGTCGAGCTCCGCTCCGCTCTCGTCGGCGCGACGCTGCACGTGTCCGGCGAGGTCGATCTGGAGCCGGCGCGGCAGCTGCACCCCGAACCCGGTCTCGAGCAGGTAGGCGATCCCGCCCTTGCCGGACTGCGAGTTCACCCGGATCACCGCGTCGTACGAGCGGCCCAGGTCCGCCGGATCCACCGGGAGGTAGGGGACCCGCCAGGCGATCTCGCTCTCCGCCCTGCCCTCGCGCGCCGCGCGCGCCCTGTGCTCGGCGAATCCCTTGCGGATCGCGTCCTGATGCGTGCCGCTGAAGGCCGTGTGCACGAGGTCGCCGACGTAGGGATGGCGCGGATGCACCTCGATCCTGTTGCTGTGCTCGACCGTGCGCCGGACCTCGTCGATGTCGGAGAAGTCGATCATCGGGTCGATGCCCTGCGCGTGCAGGTTCAGGGCGAGCGTCACGAGGTCGACGTTGCCGGTGCGCTCGCCGTTGCCGAAGAGACACCCCTCGATGCGCTCGGCGCCGGCGAGCAAGGCCAGCTCGGCGCAGGCGATGCCCGTGCCGCGGTCGTTGTGCGGATGCACGGAGAGGATCACACCCTCGCGGCGCTCCAGGTTGCGGTGCATGTACTCGATCTGATCGGCGTAGACGTTGGGTGTCGCGATCTCGACCGTGGCGGGCAGGTTCAGGATCACCGGTCGTTCCGGCGTCGCCTCCCAGAGCGCGGTCATCGCGTTGCAGACCTCGAGCGCGTAGTCCGGCTCGGTGAGCATGAAGACCTCGGGCGAGAACTCGAAGCGCACGTGCGGAAGGCCTTCGGCGAGGGCGAGCGCGTCGCGCCCGGCGTCCAGGATCAGCGCGCGCAGCTCATCGCGGTCGCGGCCGAGCACGGTCTCCCGCCAGGTCGGCGCGGTCGCCGTGTACAGATGGATCACGACGGGGTTGCGGATGCCCCGGATCGCCTCGACCGTCCGGGCGATGAGATCGCGCCGCGCGGCGGTGAACACGACGATCGTGACGTCCTCGGGAGCGATGTCCTGCGCGGCGATCAGCCGGACGAAGTCGAAGTCGGTCTGCGAGGCGGAGGGGTAGCCGACCTCGATCTCCTTGTAGCCCATCGCGACCATGAGGTCGAAGAAGCGTCTCTTGCGGGCCGGATCCATCGGTTCCGCGAGCGCCTGGTTGCCGTCGCGGAGATCCACGGGGACCCAGAGCGGGGCGGCGGTGAGGCGGCGCGCCGGCCAGGTGCGCGCGGTGTCGGAGAGCGGGATCGAGACCCGGTCGTAGGGATCGGCGTAGCGGTGGGAGGGCATCTGCGAGTGCCGTTGACGATTCCACGCGGGAGCGTGGGCGGGGATGGGGCCGGCCGGCGTGGAGATGCCGGGGAAGGCGGTGCTGCTCATGGTTCTCGGTTCCTTCGACTGCGGCTTCGGCGACCGGCGCGGCGCATCAGCCACGACGGGGGAGCCGGTCCGGTCAGGCCCCGCCGTGGCGGCGAAGGAGAAGCAGTGCGCGCAGGAGCATGCAGGCAGTGTAGCGTTAACTCCTCAGACAAGTTGAGGAGTTCGAGATGTCAGCAAGCGGTGCCGTGCAGCGCAGGTCGATGGCGGATCAGGCGGCGGACGTGCTCCTCGGCCGCATTCGCGCCGAGGAGTGGGTGCTGGGTGCGCGGCTCCCGGGGGAGACGACGCTCGCGGCTCAGCTCGGCGTGGGCCGCTCGACCGTGCGCGAGGCGATCCGTCAGCTGTCCGGGCGGGGAGTGCTCGCCGCACGCCAGGGCGCCGGGGTCTTCGTCGCGGCGCTCGACGTGCGCGAGGACTGGGATGCGGTGTTGCAGCGCGCCGACATCGTGAGCGTGATCGAGGCGCGGACCGCGATCGAGAGCGAGGCCGCCGCGCTCGCGGCCGAGCGGCGCACCGCGAACGACCTGCGGGCGATCCGGCGCGCCCTGACGCTCCGCGAGCAGCGCCGCACGGATCTCGAAGAGCACGTCGATGCCGACCTCGCGTTCCACCGGGCGATCGTGGTGGCGGCCGCGAACCCGATCCTCACCGAGCTTTTCGACGGGTTCACCCCGCGGCTGCGGGAGACGATGATCGCGATGCTGCGGATCCGCACCGCCTTCGGCGGCGCCGAGGACCATGCCGCGCACGAGCGCCTCGCCGACGCGATCCGCGC
>JAITLM010000085.1 GCA_031277885.1 Microbacterium sp. | reverse complement strand
GCCCACCAGTCGCGCAGGCGCTGCTCGGCGGCCTCGGGGCCGATGAGGCCCTCGTCGAGGCGCAGCTCGAGCAGGTACCGGTACGCCTCGCCCACCTCTCGACCCGGGGCGATGCCGAGGATGCGCTGCACGTCGTTGCCGTCGAGCTCGGGGCGGATCGCGTCGATCTCCTCCTGCTCGCGCAGGGTCGCGATCCGCGCCTCGATGTCGTCGTAGGCCGCGGCGAGGCGACCGGCCTTGCGCTTGTTGCGCGTGGTGACGTCGGCGCGCGTGAGGATGTGCAGCCGTTCGAGCTGGTCGCCGGCGTCGCGGACATACCGGCGGACGGCAGAATCGGTCCACGCGCCCTCGGCGTAGCCGAAGAAGCGCAGGTGCAGCTCGATGAGCTTCGCCACCGCGTCGGTCGACTCCTTGTCGAACCGCAGGGCCTGCAGTCTCTTGCGTGCCAGCCGGGATCCCACCACGTCGTGGTGATGGAAGCTCACGACGCCCCCCGGCTCGAGCTTGCGGGTGCGCGGCTTGCCGATGTCGTGCAACAGCACCGCCAGACGCAGCACGGCATCCGCCGGCTCGTCCGGGTGGCGGGCGTGCTCGAGCGCGATCGCCTGCTCGAGCGCGGTCAGGGAGTGCTCGTAGACGTCCTTGTGATGGTGGTGCTCGTCGATCTCGAGTCGGAGCGCGCTCACCTCGGGCAGGAACTCGTCGACGAGTCCGGTCTCGACGAGCACGCGGATCCCGCGCACCGGATCGTCGGACTGCAGCAGGCGGATCAGCTCCGATTGGATGCGCTCCGGGCTCACGATGCTCAGCGTCGACCGCAGCTCGGCCATCGCGGCCAGCGTGGCGTCCTCGATGCGGAAGCCGAGCTGCGCGCTGAAGCGGGCGGCTCGCAGCATGCGCAGCGGATCGTCGCCGAAGCTCACCTCCGGAGCGGTAGGGGTGCGCAGGAGGCCCGCGAGCAGATCCTCCACTCCCCCGGTCGGATCCACGAGCTTCTGCTGCGGCACCAGGAACGCCATGGCGTTGACCGTGAAGTCGCGGCGCACGAGGTCGCCGTGGATGTCATCGCCGAACGAGACGACGGGCTTGCGGGTCACGCCGTCGTAGGCGTCGGCGCGATAGGTCGTGATCTCGACCTGTTCGGCGGGACCATCGGGCGACGGCACCCTGGCGCCGATCGTGCCGAACTCGCGGCCGATGTCCCACTGCGTGGTCGAGATCGGCGTGACGATGCGGAGGATGTCGTCGGGACGCGCGTTCGTGGTGAAGTCGAGGTCGTGCGTGGGACGGCCGAGCAGCGCATCGCGCACCGGACCGCCCACCACGGCAAGGTCGAACCCGGCGTCGGCGAACGCCGTGGCCAGGGTCCGCACGACCGGATTCTCGGCGAGGGCGCCCAGGCGCGCGAGAGAATCGGCCATGTTGAGCATGGTCTCAAGGGTACCGGGGCGGGCTCGCCCCGATACGTCAGAAGGTCGGGCCGGTCGAGCCGGGGAACGGCGTGCCGCCCGCATCGCGGATCGCCTGCTGCTGGGCCTTGATCTGCCGCATGATCGCGGTGCTGAGGACCAGCGATCCGATCAGCGCGAGCGCCACGAGGATCCAGACGCCGACGTCCGGATCGACGAGGTTCATGACATAGATCACGATGACCGCACCCGCCAGCAGCGCGCCTTCGATGCAGGCGAACGCCACGAACATGCGGGAGCGCTTGCGGGCGAACTCCTCGGAGATGCGGCGCACCTGCGCCTCGGTCGAGTAGTCGGTCATGTCCGACAGCGTAGGCGACACCGCGGGCCGCCTCCTCCCGTGAGCTGCGGCGCCGCCTCCTCTGGCGAACCGGGGCCGCCTACGGGGTTTCCCGTGCACGGATGACGGATGCCGCGAGAGGATCCACGGCGGGGCCGCTCGCCGCCGGACGGGGCGCCTCGGCCGCTCAGTAGGATCGCGCCATGCACAGACGCGAGAACTCTCCCGCTCCCGACGCCGAGTCCACCGCGGCCGATGGAGGTTCCGGTTCCGCCGACGCGGCCGGCAGCACGGCCGCCCCGACGGAGACCGGCACGGCGGGCGGCACGGGGGGCGGTTCCCGCTCCCGTCGCGACTTCCTCCGCCTCGGTGGCCTGACCGCGGCGGGCGCGGTCGTCGGCGGCGGCGCCGGCGCCGCGATCGGATACGGCCTCGGTCAGCGCGAGGGGTTCCACGAGGCGATGGACGATTACGGAGCCCTTGCGCCCCGCCACGCTCCGGGCTTCGACCACATCGTCGTGCTCATGGGCGAGAACCGCTCCTTCGACAACCTGCTCGGCTACCTCTACACGAAGGACGATCTGCCCGAGGGGCAGGAGTTCGACGGCCTGGCGTTCGGGGAGTACTACAACGAGCTCGACGGGCAGCGTTACGACGCGCACGTCTATGAGGGTCCGACCGACACCATCATGACCTGGCCGGATCCGGATCCGGGCGAGATGTATCCGCACGTCAACACGCAGCTCTACAACACGATCGACCCGGCCAGCAACGCCGAGCTCTACAACGGCGGACTCTCCGCTCCCTATAACGAGCCCGCCGCCGGTTCGGAGCCGACGATGACCGGGTTCGTCACCGATTACATGGTGAACGTCATGCGCCTCAAGCACGGCAAGTCTCCCACCCAGGACGAGCTGTCGCGCATCATGGGTTCGTTCTCGCCGGAGATGCTGCCGACCGTGTCGACTCTGGCCCGCGAGTTCGCCGTGTTCGATCACTGGTTCTGCGCGGTGCCGTCCCAGACCTTCTGCAACCGCTCCTTCTTCAACGCCTCGACCTCGCACGGGCAGGTCACCAATCACGAGGGCGGTGACTACGCCAAGTGGCTGGACGCGCCGAAGTCTCCCACGATCTTCAACCGCCTCGAGGAGGCGGGCCTCAGCTGGAAGATCTACTTCGACGAGGTGCAGATGGTGTCGTTCACCGGCGTCCTGCATGCGCCGGTGCTCGAGGAGTTCTGGCGCACCGAGCATTTCGGCACGATGGACGACTTCTACGCCGATGTCGAGCACGGCGAGCTTCCGGCGTACGCCTTCGTCGAGCCGCGGATGATCTACGACCACAACGATTTCCATCCGCCGTTCGGCAGCCGCCGGGAGACGGATCTGCAGGACGAGGACACGGCGCTGATCAACAGCGCGTATTCCGATGTGCGCGCCGGCGATGACCTCGTGCACGACATCTACGACGCGATCCGCACGAGCAGGTCGCCGAAGGGATCCAACGCGATCAACACGCTACTGCTGATCACCTTCGACGAGCACGGCGGCACCTACGACCACGTGGCGCCACCGAAGGCCACGCCGCCCGACAACGCGGGCAGAGGCGAGATGGGCTTCGCGTTCGATCGCCTCGGATGCCGCGTGCCCGCGATCGCCGTGTCCGCCTACACGCGCAGGGGCACGGTCATCAACGACCAGATGCATCACGGATCCGTGATCGCGACCCTCACTCGCTTGCACGGCCTGAAGCCGTTGACTCGTCGGGACGCGACCGCGAACGATCTGTTCCAGGTCATCAACCTGGACAAGCCCCGTCACCCCTCGGACTGGCCGGTCACGCAGTCGCGGTTCCTGCCGCCGAATCCGGAGTCGAAGCCGGCTCATCCCGCGCATGCGCACGCGAACAAGCCGCTGACTCCGCCGGCGGAGGGCCTGCTCGGTCTGCTGCTGGCGCGCTACGGTCTGCCCGGCGATCAGCAGCCGCAGACCTTCATGGATGCGTACAACCTGCTGCACAAACACGGGAAGAACATCTTCGGCCCGCCGGACCAGGAGGGCTGAGCAGAGCTGCCGAGACGTCGAGGGGCGGGCATCGTCGTGATGCCCGCCCCTCGAGGCCTGCGCCTGGACTCAGACCGGCTCGCCCTGCACCGGGCCCTCGGTGTTCGGCTTCCAGCCGAGCGCCGGTGCCACGTGCTCGGCGAAGGCCTGCAGCACGTGCAGGTTGTACTCGGGCCCGAGCTGGTTCGGGATCGTCAGCATGAGGGTGTCGGCCGCCATCACGGCCTCGTCCTGCTTCAGCTGCGAGATCAGCACGTCGGGCTCCGCCGCGTAGGTCTTGCCGAACGTGGAGCGGAACCCGTCGATCACGCCGATCTGGTCCCCGTTCTCCTCGCTGCGCAGCCCGAAGTACGCCCGATCCTGATCGCTGATGAGCGGGAACACGCTGCGGCTCACCGACACCCGGGGGGTGCCGGTGTGGCCGGCGTCCTTGTACGCGGCGCGGAAGAGGTCGATCTGCTCGCGCTGCAGCTCGTGGAAGGGCTGGCCGGTCGCCTCCGTGACGAGCGTCGAGCTCATCATGTTGAGGCCCTTCCGGCCGGTCTCCTCGGCGGTCGCGCGGGAGCCGGATCCCCACCAGATGTGGTCGCGCAGGCTCTCGGAGCGGGGTTCGACCGGGAGGTAGCGGCCTTCGCCGACCATCCGCGGATCGCCGGGGGCGACGCCGGCGCCGTCAATCGCCTCGAGGAACAGGTCGAACTTGTCGCGGGCCAGCACGCTGCCGCGCTCGCGATCCTCCTCGTCCACGTAGCCGAACGTCTCATAGCCGCGCAGCGCGGTCTCGGGTGAGCCGCGGCTCACGCCGAGGGCGATCCGACCGTCGGCGATGAAGTCGAGGGCGGCGGCCTCCTCGGCGAAGTACAGCGGGTTCTCGTACCGCATGTCGATCACGCCGGTGCCGACCTCGATGCGCTTCGTGGTCGCGGCCATCGCGGAGAGCAACGGCATGGGCGAGGCGGCCTGGCGTGCGAAGTGGTGCACGCGCACGTAGGCGCCGTTCACGCCGATCTCATCCGCGCCCTGCGCGATCTCGATGGTCTGGTGCAGCATCTCCCCGGCCGTGCGGGTGACGGATCCGGGCACGTTCGCGTAGTGCCCGAAGGACAGGAATCCGAAAGCCTTCATGATTCATTCAAACGCATGGACCCTGCCTCACATTCCCCGGTTCCTCGATCCGCGAGACTCCAACTCCGCGACGAGACTGCGTTGCAGAACCGCAGTCTCGTCGCCCAGTTGGAGTCTCACGGATCTGGGTCATTGGATCTGGGTCATCGGATCTGGGTCATCGGTCGGCCGGGATCAGGAAGCCGTCCGTGACGAGGACGCGCAGGCGCGGCTCGAGGTCCGCCCAGAGGTCGACGAGGGGGATCTCGAAGAGGTCGGCGAGCGCGGCCGCGATCTGCGTGACGCTGAGATCGCCGTCGCACGCGCCCACGAAGCCGGCGAGAGCGGGGTCGACCGAGATCGTGCGCGCGAAACCGCCGCCCTGGCGCAGCTCGATCACACTCGGCGCCTCCTGGCCCGGCATGTGATGGCGGGCCTCGGTCACATCCGCGGCCACCAGCAGTACGTCCGGGATCCCCTCGGCGAGCGCGTCGTGCCCGGCGAGGCCGTCGCGGAACGCTCTGCCGACGCTCGTCACCGGCTGCGGAACCGTCTCGAACCGGCGGAGCGGCGCGGCGGCGGACTCGCCCCTCTCCAGAACCGCAGGCCTGCGGATCAGGACGTACCCGAAGCCGATCTCGGTCACGCCGCGGGCGGCGAAGTCCGCCAGCCACGCATCCAGGAGCGGCTCGAACGCGACATCCCTGGGCGTCGTGCCGCCGTCACGGATCCACAGCTCCGCGTATCCGAGCGGCGACAGCGTCTCCCGCTGCACGACCCAGGCGTCCAGCTCCGGTGCGATCCACGACTCCAGACGGCGGATCCCCCGCGCGGATCCGAGGGACTCCCAGTTGCCGAGAAGCTGCGCGGATCCGCCGGGGACGAGATGAGCCGGAGCCTGCGTGACGAACGCCTCGACGAGCGCGTCGCCCACGAGTCCGCCATCGCGATACTCGTACTCGGGCACGCCGGCGCCGCGCGGCGTGATCACGAATGGCGGATTCGACACGATGAGCCCGAAGCTCTCCCCGGCCACCGGCTCGAACATGCTGCCCTGGCGGAACTCGATGTTGCGGACGCCGGCGAGCATCGCGTTGAGCTCGGCGTACGCGAGGGCGCGCGCGGAGATGTCCGTCGCGATGACGGTTCCGGCGTGCCGCGCGACGAGCAGCGCCTGTATTCCGCAGCCCGTGCCGAGGTCCAGGGCGCGCTCGACCTCGACCGGCATAACGAGCGACGCGAGGGTGCGGGAGGCGCCGCCGACGCCCAGCACGTGGTCGGGCGGCAGCGCGCCGCCCCCGTCCAGGTGGTGCAGGGCGAGCTCGTCGAGGTCGCTCGAGATCCACCACTCCCCGACGCCGTCGGCGTCGACGAACGACTGGGGTCGGATCAGGGCGGCCGGCACCACGCGCCCGTCCTCGCGATAGCCGAGGCCCAGGGACTCGAGGCCCTCCAGCCCGGTACGAGCGAGCGCTGCGGCGACGTCGGCCTCGGGCTGCGGCATGCCCAGCACGAACAGGCGCCCGAGCGTGACCAGGGCGTCGGTGCGGCCCTCGATCGCACGCAGCAGCGGAGAGCGGATGCCGCGGGCCAGGGCGTCGTCGGCCTCCGCGCCCCACGCGGCACGCAACGGCTCCGAGCGGAGGTCGGCGGCATCGAGGTCGGCGGCGAGCGCCGCGCAGAGCACGGAATCGGGGCGGGGCAGCAGGTGTCGGACCACGGCGTCAGCCTACGCGCGACGCCGCGCGCGCACGCGACAGCGGTGGAGGGATGCCGCGCACCCTGCCCGCCTCCAGGGATCGGCACGGCGCGCCGCCTAGAATCTCAGGGCCAGCACTCCACCGGCACTCCCCCGCGCCCTGCGCGCCCGACGGATCCCCGATGACTTCCACTCAGACCGAACCCGCCTCTCCGCGACGGCGCCTGCGCCGCGCGGCGGGGGCTCTCCTCGTCGCGCTGAGTCTGGGACTCCCCCTGGTCGCGGCATCGCCCGCGTCGGCAGAGGCGACGCCCACGCCGAGTCCGACGCCGACGCCGCAGCACGCCGGCGTGCAGCTCTCCCTCCAGCCGGACGGGAACGGCTCCTATGCGTCCGGATCGCCCCTGACGGCGACGCTCATCCTCCGCAACGACGCCACGACGGGCCTCGGCGCGGGCACGGTGCACCTGGAGCTCGGACGGGCTCCGCTCGGCGACCGCCGTGCCGTGGGCGCCTGGCTGGACGGATCCGGCGACGCTCCGGCGCTCAGTCCGATCGGCGACGTGAGCACCACCGTGCTGGATGCCGAGGGGACCTCGCGCACCCAGGTGGTGGTCCCCGGGACGGACGTCGGCGCGCTCGCACCCGGCGTCTACCCTCTGCAGGCCCGGTTCGACACCACCCCGGCGCTCACGGACGCGCCCGCCCCCGCGCGCAGCGCCCTCGTGGTCGCGCAGGGTGCGCCGGCGACGGTCATCACCGTGGTGCCCTTCACCGCGACGCCGGCCGGCGACCTGCTGAGCGCCGCCGAGCTCACCGCCCTCACCGCGCCCGCCGGCGCACTCACGGCGCAGTTGAACGGCGTGGCCGGAACGGGGGCCGTGCTCGCCGTCGACCCGTCGATCCCCGCGGCGATCCGCGTGCTCGGCACCGGTGCCCCCGCCACGGCGACGGCATGGCTCGCGCGTCTCGAGGCCCTGCCCAACGAGCGTTTCACGCTGCAGTTCGGCGATGCGGACGCCACGGCTCAGGCGGCCGCCGGCCTGAACGCGCCGCTCACGGTCGACGACTTCGACCCCTTCGTCAATCCCACGGGCAAGACGCCGACGACTCCTGCTCCGACCCCGTCGACGACCGCGGCTCCCGGGCAGGGCCCGGCCTCGCCCGCGGCGATCGCCGGCGCCCGCACCGACATCCTGTGGCCGCGCGGTCAGGTGACCGCGGGTCAGATCGCGACGATGTCGCACTACGGCGCGCCCGGAACCGGCACGCTCTCCATCCTCCCGTCGACGACGTTCGCCGCGGGAGCGAAGGATGCGCCCGTCGCTTCGCGCGGCGCCGTCGACGGAGCCCCGGTGCTCGTCAGCGATGAAGCCGTGTCAGAGGCGCTCAGCACCGCCGCCGGCCAGTCGGACGCTGTGGCGCGCGGCGGCGCACTGACCGAGGCGAACGCGATGCTGTGGTTCGACGCGCCGGGTTCGACCGTGCTTGCCGGACTCTCCCGTGCGGACACGCGATCCGAGGAGGGGCTGTCCAGCGCCATCACCACGTTCAGCGGGGGGCAGGACGGCCGGCTCGACCGCGTGCTGTCCGGCGCGCCCACGGAGCTGACGGTCTCGACGGAGTCCGCCGAGGACCGTGCCGCCGCGGTCGTCGCCCTGAACGCGGACGCGGATCGCCTGGCCCAGTTCGCCACGATCCTGGAGCGCCCGGCCGACCTCACCGTGCGCGAGCGCATCTCCATGCTGCGCCTGCTCGGGGTCGGCGTGCACACGACGCCCGAGGACTTCGCGGCCGCTCTCAAGACGCACCGCACGTCGACGCAGAAGACCATGGCGGCGGTCGGGATCCAGCCGTCGAACCCGATCCTGATCAGCCCGAAGGTCGACGTGCCGGTCTGGGTACGCAACGACCTCCCGTATCCGGTCCACGTCACGCTCCACGTGTCCTCCAGCGACAGCCGCATCGATGTGCCCGCGACGACGGAGGTCGAGGCGCTGCCCTCGAACACCACGTGGGTTCGGCTTCCACTCGAATCGCATGTGGCCAGCACCGAGATCACGTTAACCATGTCCCTCACGAGTTCGACAGGCGTCGTGATCGGTCCGCTGCAGACGGCACGACTCACGATCCGCGCGGAGTGGGAGACCATCGGTCTGGTCGCCTTCGCCAGCCTCGGCGTGCTTCTAATCGGCGCGGGGATCATCCGCACGATCCGCCGCCGCAGGGCTGCCGCCGCGATCCATGCCGCAGACGGCATGGACGATTCCGGTGCAGCGGAGGACGGCCCAACGAACCCCGCGGACGCGGCCTCCGATCCTGAGGACGGACCGCAGACGCAGGCCCTCGCAGACGGGAATGCCGGATCCGCTCCGGCGGACAGGGAGACGAATGAGTAGCCTCGGTCGCGCGAGCGCGCTGCTCGCGGCGGGCACGATGGTGTCCCGGGTGACCGGGCTGCTGCGCACGATCGTACTGGTCGGCGTCATCGGGGCCGTTGGCAAGGCGCCCGACGCCTTCGCCCTCGCGAACCAGCTGCCGAACGACGTGTTCTCGATCATCTCGGCCGGCCTCCTGACCGCCGTGCTCGTTCCCCAGATCGTCAAGGCGGTCGCCGGGGACGACGGCGGTAGCGCGTTCATCTCGAAGATCTTCACGGCTGGCACGGTCGTGCTGCTCGTTGCCACGACTGCAGCGATGTTCGCGGCTCCGTGGATCGTCAGCGTCATCATGAAGGCGAACACGAGCGCGGATCAACAGCAACTCGCGCTTGCGTTCGCCTATTGGTGCCTCCCGCAGATCTTCTTCTACGGCCTCTACGCCCTCATCGGCGAGACGCTGAACGCGCGTAGGATCTTCGGACCGTTCACCTGGGCACCGGTCGTGAACAACGTGGTCTCGATCGCAGGATTCCTCATCATCGGCTCCCTCTTCGGAACGCCGCTGACCGAGGTCTCCGACTGGCCCGCGGACCGCATCGCCTGGCTCGGGGCCACCGCCACCCTGGGCATCGCCGTACAGGCCGGGGTCCTGCTCGCGTTCTGGCCGCGCACCAAGCTTGCGTTGCGCATCGATTTCCGCTGGCGCGGTGTCGGTCTCGGCAACGTCGGCAAGCTCGCCGGCTGGACCATGCTCATGGCGTTGTCGAGCCTCATCGCGGGCTTCTACCAACACAGCGTCGCGTTTGCGGCCTCCGGAGACGGGGCGTCACTCACGGTGATGAACAACGCCTGGCTGATCTTCATGCTCCCCTATTCGGTGATCGTGCTTTCGATCGGCACGCCCTATTTCACGCAGCTCAGCGAGCACGCCCATGCCAGTCGCACCGACGATCTGCGTGCCGACATCGGTCGCAGCATCCGAACGCTCGGCTTCTTCCTGACGGGCGCTCTCGCGGCTGTGGTCGCCGCGACCGTCCCCGCATCCCGCATCTTCACCGACAATCGCGATGAGGCCCAGGCCGCTGCCCTCGTGCTCGTCGGCTACCTGGTCGCGCTGCTGCCGCTGGCCGTCCTCTTCATCGTGCAGCGCACGTTCTACGCGCTCGGGGACACCCGCACGCCCTTCTTCTTCACGATCTTCCAGTGCGTCCTCATCGCAGCAACGACTTTCGGGACCCAACTGCTCCACGAAGCCGGCATCGTCCCCCTTTCGGCGCTGGCGGCGACGCTGGCGCTCGGACAGTCCCTGGCGAGCATCCTGCAGACCATCGTCGCGACCGTGCTCCTGCACCGTCGCCTCAACGGCATCGATACGAGCCGGTGGATCCTTGCGCTCGGGCGGTTCGTGCTCGCCGCTGTTCCCTCCGCTGCAGCGGGCTGGGGAGTCTTCCTCCTCCTGGGCGGCGCGCACGGGTGGACGACCGCGGACCGGATCCCCGCGGCCCTCGGCTGCGTGATCATCGCCGCGGTGGTCCTGGTGGTCTACATCGGACTGCTCGCCCTGCTGCGCGCCCCGGAGCTCGACGCGCTCAAGGGCCTCGTCCGCCGGTTCGCGCCGTCCCGATGAGCGCCCTCATCCAGGCACCGTCATGACCCGCACCTATCCCGACACGATCGCCGCGCCCCTCACGCGCGAGCTCGTCGTGAAGAAGTCGCGCTTCATCGCCCACCTGGTCCCCGTCCGATCCGTGGCCGAGGCGGATGAGGTGATCGCCTCCGTCCGCCGGCAGTACTGGGACGCGCGTCACAACTGCACCGCGATGGTGACCGGCGTGACCGGTGATCAGGCGCGATCCTCCGATGACGGCGAACCCTCCGGCACGGCGGGGATCCCGATGCTCGAGGTCTTGCGGCGCCGTGGCCTCACCGACGTGGTCGCGGTCGTCACGCGGTACTTCGGCGGCGTGAAGCTCGGTGCGGGCGGACTGATCCGGGCCTATTCGACGGCGGTCTCGGACGCGCTGGACGAGGCCGCACTGCTGCATCGTCGTGAGCTCCTCGAGGCACGCATCGACGTTCCGCACGGCGACGCCGGACGCATCGACAACGGCCTCAGGGACTGGGCCGATGCGCACGGATCCTCTTTCGGCGACGTCGTGTACGGCTCCGTGGCGTCATTCACCCTCTGGGTGCCTCCCACCGACCAGGCGCTGCTCGTCGATGACCTGGCTGCGTTGTCGGCAGGATCCCTCGCCCCGGTCTTCGGCGAGACCCGCGTCGTCGACGTCATCGCCTGACGCCGGTTCCACCTCACACGATCACTCCCGCGTCTCGGGGTGGAAGTTGCATCCCCTGCCTCGAAAGGCTCGCCCAGCTCCGCGGAATGCCGCGCCGGTACCATGTGTTGAAGCGTGCGACAGCAAGGAGAGGCAATGCGACAGGTCATCATCATCGGTTCGGGACCTGCGGGGTTCACCGCGGCGATCTACGCGGCTCGCGCGAACCTGAACCCGGTTCTCGTGGCGAGCTCGGTCGAGGTCGGAGGCGAGCTGATGAAGACCACCGAGGTCGAGAACTTCCCCGGCTTCCCCGAGGGCATCCAGGGCCCCGATCTGATGGCCAAGATGCAGGAGCAGGCCGAGCGATTCGGCACCGAGGTGCTCTACGACGACGTCACCGAGCTCGAGCTCGACGGCGAGATCAAGAAGGTCACGCTCGGCAGCGGGACGGTCCTCGAGGCCGCGTCCGTGATCTACGCGACCGGATCCGCCTACCGCACGCTGGGCATCCCCGGCGAGGAGCGCCTCTCCGGCCACGGCGTCTCGTGGTGCGCGACCTGCGACGGGTTCTTCTTCCGCGAGCGCACGATCGCCGTCGTCGGCGGCGGCGACTCGGCGATGGAGGAGGCGACCTTCCTCACGAAGTTCGCCTCGAAGGTCTACATCATCCACCGCAAGGACTCGCTCCGCGCCTCCAAGATCATGCAGGAGCGCGCCTTCGCGAACGACAAGATCGAGTTCATCTGGAACAGCGCCGTCGAAGAGGTCCTGGGCGACGACGCCACCACCGGCGTGCGCCTGCGCAACACCGTCGACGGCACCACCACCGACCTGCCCGTCGACGGCCTTTTCATCGCGATCGGCAACGACCCGCGCACGCACCTCGTGCACGGCAAGCTCGACCTGACCGCCGAGGGCACGATCTGGGTCGACGGGCGCACTTCGCGCACGTCCGTCCCCGGTGTGTTCGCCGCCGGCGACGTGATCGACCCGACCTACCGCCAGGCGATCACGGCAGCCGGATCCGGCACGGTCGCGGCACTCGACGTCGAGCACTTCCTCGCCGCCCTCTCGGACGGAACCTCCGCCGAGTCCGTTCTCGTCTAGGCCTCGGGAACACTTCAGCCCCTATCGCTGTTGACGCCTCTGAGCGTCTCACGCTTTCACAAAGGAGAATCATGACTGCCAAGGCAACCAGCCAGGCGACCTGGGAGCAGGACGTGCTTCAGGCCGATGGCGCCATTCTGGTCGACTTCTGGGCCGAGTGGTGCGGTCCCTGTCGTATGGTCGCGCCCGTCCTGGACCAGATCCAGGCCGAGAACGGCGACAAGATCACCATCCTCAAGCTCAACGTGGATGAGAACCCGGATCTCGCCATGAAGTACCAGATCACGTCGATCCCGGCGATGAAGGTCTTCCAGGGCGGCGAGGTCAAGACCACGATCATCGGCGCCAAGCCGAAGTTCGCGCTCGAGCAGGATCTGGCCGCATTCCTCGGCTGATCCACCGACAACCTCGAAGCCCGCTCTCCATCCGGAGGGCGGGCTTCGTCGTTACCTGGGGTGTTGTTTCACGTGAAACGCCCCGAGCCTCCAGGAGTCCTCTCGGCAAGCGCGTGCACTCGACCGTTTCACGTGAAACGGTCGACCAGGGATGTGGAGCCGGCCCTCGAGCAGGTTCCGATCTATCCCCCTCGCATCCGCGACGTGGATCGCGAGCCATCGGAACAGACCCGCACGCACGATGTTTCACGTGAAACGAGACCAGAGGCCTCGGGTCAAGGACGTGTGTCGTCCGCGAGGAGATCCCACCGTCGGTACTTCGGGCCGTCCCCGAGCAGACTCCAGACGATCGGAGTGAGCTCCGGGTAGTCCAGGGCGATCCGGCGGAGGACGTCGAAGTTCCCCGCCTCGTCGGGCCGGGTGCCGCCGCTCTCCACGATCTCGTCGGCGCGCAGCAGGAACACCACCAGCTCGTCGACGCTGGGCAGCTCCTCCATGAACGCCCACGGGTCCTCTCCCCCGAGCAGCCGTTCCTGAACGAGGACGGCGAGCTCATCCGCCGCTTCGGCGCGCAGCACTTCGAGGCTGGCACGGCGCGTCGGGGATTCAGTCACCCCCCAAGCCTACGCGGCACCAGATGGACGAAGGCCCGGAGGATCCACTCTCGCGGATCGTCACCGGGCCTTCGTCGGGGCAGGGAGAGCGGATCTTCGCTTAGGAGCCGAAGCCTTCCTCGCCGATCTCCGCCAGGATGCGGTTCAAGTCCTGAATCGAAGCGAACTCGATCTTGACCTGGCCTTTCCGCGCCCCGAGCGCGATCTGCACACGGGTGTTCAGGCGGTCGCCGAGCTTCCCTGCGACATCGTCGAGGTAGGCACGCCGCGCACCGGCCTGCGGCTTGACCGACTTCGCCACCTCGCCCGCCGCGGCGATGGTCTTCGCGGCTTCTTCGGTGGCGCGAACCGAGAGATCCTCGTTGACGACCTTGTCCGCCAGACGCTGCATGAGGTCGGCGTCATCGAGGGAGAGGATCGCCCTGGCGTGCCCTGCCGACAGCACGCCGGCTGCCACTCGCTGCTGCACGGGGACCGGGAGGCGCAGGAGGCGGATGGTGTTGCTCACCTGCGGGCGCGAACGCCCGATGCGGAGCGCGAGCGCCTCCTGGGTGATGCCGAAGTCCTCGAGCAGCTGCTGATAGGCGGATGCCTCCTCGAGCGGGTTCAGTTGGGAGCGGTGCAGGTTCTCCAGGAGCGCATCGCGCAGCAGATCCTCATCCGCGGTCTCGCGCAGGATCGCGGGGATGGACTCCAGTCCGGCCTCACGGGCCGCACGGGTACGCCGCTCCCCCATGATCAGCTCGAATTTGCCGTCTTCGTTCTCGCGCACGACGACGGGCTGCAGCACACCGAACTCGCGCACGCTGTGCACGAGCTCCGCGAGATCGCCCTCGTTGAAGTGGGTGCGCGGCTGACGGGGGTTCGGGACGATGTCATGCGGATCCACGCGGATCAGACGTGCACCGGGCACCGCGATGAGGTCCTCTTCCGGCTCCGCGACCTTGGTGGCAGCCGCGGTGTCGGGCACGGCCTCGAGTCGGGCGCCGGGGAAGAACACATCGACAGGACGCTCTGTGGCATCCGAGGTGGGGATGAGTGCGCCGATCCCCCGGCCGAGTCCTGTGCGTTTGGCCATCAGTGCCCCTTCTCGTTTTCCGTCGCCCGACGGGCGATCTCCACTGCTGCTTCCCTGTAGGCGACCGCGCCCACCGACTGTCCGTCATAGGCGATCACCGTCTGACCGAAGCTCGGCGCTTCGGAGACGCGCACCGAACGCGGGATCACGGTGTCCAGTACCTCATGCGGGAAGTGACCACGCACCTCCTCCGCGACTTGCTGCGCAAGACGGGTGCGTCCATCGAACATCGTCAGAAGGATCGTCGACATCGTGAGCTCCGGATTCAGGTGCTTCTGGATCATCCGGATGTTGCCGAGCAACTGGCTCAACCCTTCCAGTGCGTAGTACTCGCACTGGATCGGGATCATGACCTCGGTCGCGGCAGTGAAGGCATTGATCGTGAGCAGGCCCAACGAGGGCGGGCAGTCGATGATGACGACGTCGGCGGGGTGCGCAGCCAGGTAGTCATTGAGCGCGGTACGCAGACGGTGCTCTCTCGCGACCTGGGAGACGAGCTCGATCTCCGCCCCGGCGAGGTGGATCGTACTCGGAGCGCACAGCAGGTTCGGCGACTCCGGACTCACCTGCACCACGTCCACAAGAGGGACGTCACTGATCAGCACGTCGTAGATGCTCTGCAGATCCGCGGTGTGCGGAACCCCCAGTGCCGTCGAGGCGTTCCCCTGCGGATCCAGATCGATCACCAGGACCTTCGCCCCGAGATCCGCCATCGCCGCGGCGATGTTCACGGCCGTCGTCGTCTTGCCGACGCCACCCTTCTGGTTCGAGATCGTGAAGACACGGGTCGGTCCATCGAAGCGAACCGTGACGGAGTCCAATGCTCTGCGGCGAGCGGTCAGATCCGCGAGTTCCCGCGCAAGGGGGGTGTCCACGCCGTATCCAGCAGTCGAGGTGCTTGAGGACTGTTTCACGTGAAACATCCACTCCTTTCGACGATCTCCGACGGGGAAACGACGGAATCTCCACTCTAACTTGCGCGGCCGACAATCCCCTTGTGCATCGACGAATCAGTGTGATGTTTCACGTGAAACATGGCGCTCTCAGGGCGAGACTACCCTCGGCCCGCACTCTTTCATGGGATTCGGCCTCGTTGAGGACCCGGGCTCCGGGGTGTGCGGGTGATGAATCGGAGGGTTCCTTCCCGCTCCGCGGGCCCCTCCCTATGTTCGTCACCCGCACACCCCTGCGCCCTCCCCTGCCGGGATCGGTCGCCTTGGGTGAGATAGGGATGTTTCACGTGAAACGAGGCGGTGCGAACCCCGACGGCTGGCGCGGACTGTAGGGTCACACTGTCGAATCTGCGTTGCGCGTAGCCAAAGCCTTCTTCGCCGACGACACAAAGCCACCTACCCCTGACTCTCGCAACGTTTCACGTGAAACGTATGGGCAGATCGGTAGGTAGGTACCCACACGGATCACTCACCACGATGGCGATTCCGAAGGAGGGCGGAGGGGTGTGCGGTCCGCGAATATCGGGAGGGGCCCGCGAAGCGGGAAGGAACCCGCCGATTCGCGGACCGCACACCCCGCAGCCCGGGCGTCACCGATCGAGGCTGCGCGCTGTGCAGGGACCTGCCCGAGGGAGTTCAGCCGCGGACGGTCGCGCGCAGCACGCGTGTGGTTTCGGAGAGCACGCCCTCACCGAGGATCTCGACGCGTACGTCGCTCAGCAGGAACTTCCGGATCTGCTTCTGAGCCGCCGTGATCTCGTTCTCGGCATTGACGCCCTTGAGCAGCGCGAG
>JAITLM010000064.1 GCA_031277885.1 Microbacterium sp. | reverse complement strand
CCCAGGAAACGCCGCGGGCCTGCCCCGTTTCCAGGACCGGCCCGCGGTGCGCTCCGCGCCGTCGATCAGAGCGCCGCGATGATGTCCCCCACGCGCTGCTTGGCGTCACCGAACAGCATCTGCGCGTTCTCGCGGAAGAACAGCGGGTTCTGCACGCCCGCATAGCCGGCGGCCATCGAGCGCTTGAACACGATCACGTTCTCGGCCTCCCACACCCGCAGCACCGGCATGCCGGCGATCGGGCTGCCCGGATCCTCCGCGGCGGCGGGGTTGACCGTGTCGTTCGCGCCGATCACGAGCACCACGGACGTCGATGCGAAGTCGTCGTTGATCTCCTCCATGCTCAGCACGATGTCGTACGGCACCTTCGCCTCGGCGAGCAGCACGTTCATGTGGCCGGGCAGGCGCCCCGCGACCGGGTGGATGCCGAAGCGCACGTCGACGCCGCGCTCGCGCAGCTTGGACACGAGGTCGGCGACGGGATACTGCGCCTTCGCGACCGCCATCCCGTAGCCCGGGGTGATCACCACGCTCTTCGCGGAGGTGAGCATGTCGGCGGCGCCCTCCGCGGTGATCTCGCGGTGCTCGCCCTGCTCCTCGTCGCCCGACGCGGACGCCACGATCCCGAAGCCGCCCGCGATCACGGAGAGGAACGAGCGGTTCATGGCCTTGCACATGATGTAGGAGAGGTAGGCACCGCTGGATCCGACCAGCGCACCGGTCACGATCAGCAGGTCGTTGTTGAGCAGGAAGCCCGCCGCGGCCGCCGCCCAGCCGGAGTAACTGTTCAGCATCGAGACGACGACCGGCATGTCGCCGCCGCCGATCGAGGCGACGAGGTGCCAGCCCAGCGCGAACGCGAGCACGGTGATCGCGATCAGCAGCCACAGCTGCTGATCGATCACGAACCACACCGTGAGCACCAGGAACGCCACGAGCGCCAGGATGTTGAGCACGTTCTTGCCCGGCAGCATGAGCGGCTTGGAGGAGATCCGCGCCGACAGCTTCAGGTACGCGACGATCGATCCGGTGAAGGTCACGCCGCCGATGAAGATGCCGATGAAGACCTCGGCGTTGTGGATCCCGACCAGTTCGGGCGCGATCTCCGCGTGCGCGAGGTGGCCGTTCCAGCCGACCAGCACCGCGGCGAGGCCGACGAAGCTGTGCAGCAGCGCGATGAGCTCGGGCATGCCCGTCATCTCGACGACCCTGGCGCGCCAGAGGCCGACCCCGGCCCCCACGACCACGGCGACCAGCAGGAACACCAGCCCGATCACGGCGCCGCCGGACCAGGCGTGCGCGACCGTCAGCGACACGGTCGCCACGAGCGCGATCGCCATGCCCGAGACGCCGAAGACCACGCCGGAGCGCGCCGTCTCGTGCCGGCTGAGCCCGGCGAGGCTGAGGATGAACAGCAGAGCCGCGACGATGTACGCGGCGGTGGAGAGAGCCCCGACGGTCACTTCTGGCCGCCCTTCGTGAACATGGCGAGCATGCGGCGGGTGACCGCGAACCCTCCGAAGATGTTGATGGATGCGAGCAGCACCGCGATCGCCGCGATCACCTGCACGACCGGATTCGGATCCGTGATCTGCAGCATCGCGCCGACCACGATCACGCCGGAGATGGCGTTGGTCACCGACATGAGCGGGGTGTGCAGCGCGTGGTGCACCTTGCCGATCACGTAGAAGCCGATCACCACCGAGAGCGTCAGCACCGTGAAGTGCTGCGGCAGCGGTGCGGGCGCGAACGCGTTCACCGCGAACAGCGCAGCGATGCCGAGCACGATGAGCAGGGCCTTGCGCCCGGCCGACATGCTCTTCTTCTCCGGGATCTCGACGGCGGCCTCGACCGGCACCTTCGCCGGAGCGGCGGCGACCTGCACGGGGGGCGGCGGCCAGGTGACGGCGCCGTCGCGCACCACCGTGACCGAGCGCTGCACGACGTCGTCGAAGTCGATCGCGAGCACGCCGTCCTTGCCCGGGGTGAGCAGGGCGACGAGGTTGGCGACGTTCGTGCCGTACAGCTGCGAGGCCTGGGCGGCGAGGCGCGAGGCGAGATCGGTGTAGCCGAGGATGATCACGCCGTTGTCGGTGACGATGCGCTCCCCGGCCACGGATCCCTCGACGTTCCCGCCCTGGCCCGCCGCCATATCGACGATGACGCTGCCGGGCTTCATCGCGGCGACGTCCGACGCCGTGATGAGCCGCGGCGCGGCACGCCCCGGGATGAGGGCCGTGGTGATGATGATGTCGACGTCGGCGGCCTGCTCGGTGTAGATCTCGGCGGCGCGGCGGTCGTACGCCTCGCTCGTGGCCTTGGCGTAGCCGTCGGAGGACTTCTCCACGGCCACGTCGACGGGCAGGTACTCGCCGCCGATCGAGGTGACCTGATCCGCCACCTCGGGGCGCGGATCCGTCGCGCGCACGATCGCGCCCAGGCTCGACGCGGCGCCGATCGCCGCGAGGCCTGCGACGCCGGCGCCGGCGACGAGCACCTTGGCCGGCGGCACCTTGCCGGCCGCGGTCACCTGACCGGTGAAGAACCGGCCGAACTCGTGCGCGGCCTCGACCACGGCGCGATAGCCGGCGATGTTCGCCATCGAGCTCAGCACGTCCATCGACTGCGCGCGCGAGATGCGCGGCACGGCGTCGAGGGCGAGCGCGGTGATGCGGCGCTGCGCGAGCGACTCCACGAGATCGGGGCGCAGCGCCGGCGAGAGCAGCGCGATGAAGGTCGCCCCGTCCGAGAGCAGTGCGATCCGCTCCGGATCGGGCGGCGTGATCGCCAGGACGATCTCGCTCCCCCACGCCTGCTCACGCTCGACCAGGGTCGCCTCCGCGGCCGCGTAGGCCTCGTCGGGATACGACGCGTCGGATCCCGCTCCGCGCTCCACGACCACGTCGTGACCGAGCTTCCGCAGCGACGCGATCGTCGCCGGGGTCGCGGCCACGCGCGACTCGCCCGCAGGCTCGCGCACGATGCCGATGACTGCCATAGCTACCTCCTCTGTGCCCGTCTGCGGCGACGGGACTCCAGGCGACCTCGCCCGGACAACCTGCTCAGAGTACTGAGCAGGTTGTCGGGGGTTCTCGACATTTCGCGATCTTACGCGCAAAGAAATGCGGATCTTTGCACCATGGCAACACAGCGCGGCCACCGCGTAGGCTCGCAGGCATGGCACCGGATCCACGGCTCAGGGAACTGCTCGGCGATTGGACGGGGACGGAGGAGCTCTTCCCGACCGCCTGGACGGCGGCCGGATCCGCCCGCGGCGCGCTGAGCGTCGAGCCCGGCCCCGACGGCATCCTCCTGGACTACGTCGAATCGCGCGAGGGCGCCGAGGGCGCACCGCTCGTGGCGCACGCCGTGGTCGCCGGGACGGGGTTCTGGTGGTTCGACACCTACGGCTTCACGCCCACCGCGCCCGGATCCGCGACCTGGGAGGGCGATGCCCTGGTGCTCGACCGCCGTTCCGATCGCGGCCGCACCGTGACCCGGCTGCGCGTGGACGGCGATCGACTCGCGTTCGAGCTGGACACGGCCGTGCCGGCCGACGCCGAGCCGTCGCCGCTCGTGCGCGGCGTCTACACCCGGCAGCCCGCGGAGGGCTGAGCGCCACGGCCCCGCCCCGGGGCACATGCGGATCAGGGGTGCTGTTCGCTCGTGAACACGTCGTTCAACGTGACGGTGACGAGCCCGCGCTCCGCGATGATCCTGGCGGGCGTCCACGCCGAACAGCTCGCCGATCCGATCGTGCGTGCGCTGCAGCTCGTCCACGATGCCCCGGTCCGAGAGCGACGTGAGGTCAGGGTGCGACCAGGTGTGATTGCCGATCTGCACCTGGCCTGAAGCGACCAGCGGAGCCAGCACGTCGACGTTCTCCGCCCCTGCGGTGTACGACGCGGTGGCGAAACAGCGTGAGCCGGGTTCCGGTCTCGGCATGGCTACGGGTTTCACCGTAGGCGACCGATGCGCGCGAGGCACCGCGGTGCTAAGTTTTTCGCAGTCGCCGCAAGGGGACGCCCCGCGAGTGTAGTTCAACGTCAGAATGTTGGCCTTCCCGGTCGAAGATGCAGTGTTCAACTCCTGCCACTCGCTCCACCGAACGGCCCCCGGCATCGCCGGGGGCCGTTCCTCCTCTCCCCCGACGGCGGAACCGGATCCGCCGCGCCGCGATGATCCGGAACCTCCCGCCGCGGGGTGCTGTGATGTCCTCGTGAAGACCACCGCACCCGCGCCCGCCGCCCCGCACCGTCCTGCCGTCAGCACGCGCCTCTTCGACGCCGTCGACATCGTGGCGACAGGGCTGTTCGCCGTCGAAGGAGCGGCGGCCGCCGCGCACGCCGGGTTGGATCTGCTGGGCGTGCTGGTGGTCGGCTTCATCGTGGCTCTCGCCGGCGGCATCCTGCGCGATGTGCTGCTCGGCGACCTTCCGCCTGCCGCGTTCTCCTCGCGGACCCGGATCATCGTCGCCCTCGGTGCGTCGCTCCTCACATTCGGGGTGCTCGCCGCGATCGACGAGATCCCCGCCCTCGCCCTCGCCACCGCGGATGCTGTGGGTCTGGCGCTGTTCGCGGTCGGCGGCGCGGAGAAGGCGGCCTCACGCGGCGCCAACCTCTGGGTGGTCGCCGCCCTCGGCACGATGACGGCCACGGGCGGAGGCCTCGTGCGGGACGTGCTCCTGAACCGCATCCCGTTCGTGCTGTCGCAGAGCGTGTACGGCGCCGCCGCGCTGGCCGGAGCGCTCACCACCGGGATGCTGCTGCGCTGGACGCGGGCGCGCGGACTCGCCCTGCTCGCCGGCTTCCTGGTCGCGTTCCTGCTGCGCATGCTGGCCGTGGTCTTCGACTGGCAGCTGCCTCGGCTCGGGATCTGAGCCCTGGCGTCGTAGCCTCCGGACTCAGCCCCCGGCGCGCTCGGCGGCCGCACGGATCGGCCCCACCAGGGCGTCCGCGAGCCGGGCATGCCCGAGGTCGGTCGGGTGCAGGCCGTCGGCGCCGATCTGCCCCGGAGGCCCGGTCACGAGCCAGGTTCCCATCCCGTCGATGTACTCCAGACCGAGCTCCGTCGCGACCGCTCGGACGGCGTCGCGCGTATTCAGGATCCCGCGATCGGGATCGTTCTCGACCCAGGGCGTGCTGGTCACGATGATCTGCGCGTGCGGAGCGCGCACGACCGCCTCACCCAGCGCCACCCGCGCCTCGCGCTCGATCTCCTCCGGCGGATGCGTCGCGTCGTCGTCGCTGCCCATGATGACCACCACGTCCGCGTCGGACGGGATCTCTCGGACGAGGTCGCGGTAGGTGAAATCGTGATCTCCGGGATCCGCGTATCCGGAGGCACCGGCCGAGATGACGTCGAGTCGCATGCCCAGCCGCGTCGCGACGAGCCCCGGCCAGCGGCGAGCCGTTCCCGAGTCCATCGGGGATCCGCCGACGAAGGAGTTGCCGACCGCGACCAGGAGCTTCCCCGCCGTGCCGCTCGGGGCCGGCGTGATCGGCGGCGCGGGTGCGGTGGCGCACCCGCCGAGGGTCGCCGCGAGCACGATGCCCACCACGACCCCGGCGACCCGCGAGCGCGCCCTGCGCGGCATGCGCCGGCTCAGACCCCGACGAGAAGCCCCGCGAAATGCGAGACCAGCTGATCGATCGGGATGCGCACCTGCTGCATCGAGTCGCGGTCGCGCACCGTCACGGCGTGATCCTCGAGCGAGTCGAAGTCGACCGTCACGCAATACGGCGTGCCGACCTCGTCCTGGCGGCGGTAGCGGCGGCCGATCGCCTGGGCGTCGTCGTAGTCGACGTCCCAGTGCTCGCGGAGCTGGTCGGCGACCTCCTTGGCCGTCGGAACCAGACGTTCGTTGCGGGACAGCGGCAGCACGGCGATCTTGAACGGCGCCAGGCGCGGGTCGAGTCTCAGCACCGTGCGGCTGTCCGTCCTGCCGTCGGCGGTCGTGGTCTCCTCGACGTGATAGGCGTCGACGAGGAACGCCATCAGCGCGCGGGTGAGGCCGAACGAGGGCTCGATCACGTAGGGGATGTACTTCTCATTGGTCGCCGGATCGAAGTAGGAGAGGTCCTTGCCGGACTTCTCCTGGTGCACAGAGAGGTCGTAGTCGGTCCGGTTGGCGACGCCCATCAGCTCCCCCCACTCGGATCCGACGAAGCCGAACCGGTACTCGATGTCGACGGTGCGCTTCGAGTAATGCGCGAGCTTGTCCTTGGGATGCTCGAACCAGCGGATGTTCTCGGCGTCCACACCGAGGCCGATGAACCACTTCCAGCAGAGGTCCATCCACGTCTCCTGCCATTCCTCGTCGGTGCCGGGCTGCACGAAGAACTCGATCTCCATCTGCTCGAACTCCCGCGTGCGGAAGATGAAATTGCCCGGCGTGATCTCGTTCCGGAACGCCTTGCCGATCTGCCCGATCCCGAACGGGGGCTTGCGGCGCATGGTCTGCTGCACCGCCTTGAAGTCGGTGAAGATGCCCTGGGCGGTCTCCGGTCGCATGTAGTGCAGGCCCGATTCGTCATCGACGACGCCGAGGTAGGTCTTGACCATTCCGGAGAACATCTTGATCTCCGTCCACTGCCCGACCTTGTCCGGGTGCTCCGGATCCGGGATGTCGGCGAGGCCGTTCTCCGGCGGGTGCCCGTGCTTCTCCTCATAGGCCTCGAACAGGTGGTCGGCGCGATAGCGCTTGTGCGTCACGAGCGACTCGGTGAGCGGATCGCTGAAGACCCTGAGGTGCCCCGACGACTCCCACACCGCCGTGGGGAGGATGATCGCCGAGTCCAGGCCGACCATGTCGCCGCGGCGCTGCACGAACGTCTTCCACCACTGGCGCTTGATGTTCTCCTTAAGGGCAACCCCGTAGGGGCCGTAGTCCCAGGCTGAGCGCGTGCCGCCGTAGATGTCCCCCGAGGGGAAGACGAACCCGCGATGCTGCGCGAGCGCGATGGCGGCTTCGAGCCGCTCCGACTGTTCCATGGGGGCTCCTCGTCTCACGGGGCGGCGCAGGGATGCGCGAACGGCAGGACTATAGTCGCTCGTGCCTCGCCCCCGACATGCCGGCCCACGGACAAGGAGCCTCCTGTGACCTGGTTCTTCAAGCTCGGCGTCATCGACGGGCCGCTCCCGCTCGCGATCTGGGGCCTGACGATCGTCGGCGTGATCGTGCTGCTGGTCCGCCGCCCGACCCCTGCGTGGCTGTGGCGGATCGTGATCGCCCTGGCGGTCGGAATCGGCGGCGGCGTCGCCCTGGTTATCTGGGCGAACGCCACGGACGCCTTCGGCGGACAGCTGCCGTTCGCGTGCAGTTTCTGGGTGCCCGCGGGCTTCGCCGCGGCGCTGGTCGGGATCGTCTCCCTGTGGGAGCGCCGGGCATGGCGAAAGATCGTCGCGGTGCTGGTGGTGATCCTCGCGCTGTTGTCCACGACCCTCGGCGTCAACGCCGCGTTCGGGATCAACAAGACCGTGGGGTCGATGTTCGGGATCTCGACCGAGGACCAGATCGACGGGCTGCCCAAGCCGGCGCCGACCCAGACCTCCAGCGGCCCGCTCTACCAGTCCTGGACGCCGCCCGCCGGTATGCCGGCAACGGGTCAGACGGCGCTGTTGAGCGGGGCCCACGCCATCCCGTCCACGGGCGGCTTCACCCCCCGCCCGGCAACGATCTACCTGCCGCCGGCGGCCCTGACCAAGAACCCCCCACGGCTCCCCCTCGTCGTCCTGATGATGGGCTACCCGGGCAATCCGGAGCCGACTTTCATCACCCCGGTGCTCGACAAGATGGCGAAGGAGAACAAGGGCCTCGCGCCGATCGTCATCATCGCCGATCAGCTCGGAACATCCGGAGCGGATCCCATGTGCGTGGATTCTCGGGCCTACGGCAGCGTCTCGACCTACTTCAATACCGACATCCCGGCTTATGCGGAGAAGCAGCTCAACGTCATCCTGGACCACTCGGCCTGGACGATCATGGGCTACTCGAACGGCGGGGCGTGCGCGTTCACCTGGGCCACTCATCGCCCCGACATCTGGACCAGCGTGATCGCGATCTCCCCGGACCAGTACCCGGGTGTCGAAGAATCCCGCGACAACATCGCGAAGGTCTTCGACGGAGACTTCGCGAAGTTCGATCAGAACAAGCCGGCCGCGGGGATCGAGGCTCACCCCGGCGCCTTCACCGATCGTCTCGCGGTCTTCACGGTCGGCGAGAACGACCACGGATTCATTCCCGGGGTGCAGAAGAACGTGGAGCTCGCCAAGAAGGCCGGCTACGACGCGCGCTACTACACGGTCCCCGGCGCGGGCCACGTACAGGACGCCCTCACGGGCGGTATCCCCTACGCGATGCAGCTGCTGTACAAGCGGCTCGGGCTCTCGCCCTGACACGATTCCTCCGCACCGCGACCACGCCTCCCGCAGAAAGCAGCGCATGACCGCTTCCGAGCCCGCCCCGTCCGCTGCCACGGTCACGCCCGACCTTCCCCCCGCCGCGAAGAAGACCGGTGCGTTCGCCGCGTACCTGCGCGGGAACCCGTTCAGCGTCGTCCTCGCCCTGATCGTGCTCGGCACGGGGCTCGGCTTCGGCACGTTCTGGGGGGAGTTCCCGACCGAGCTCACCGCCGGATCGCAGTCGACGTGGGAGTGGGGCGGGTGGTGGACCCCCGCGACCGCCCTGCTGATCCCCGATTCGCTGATCGCCGCGGTGCTCGCGATCCTGCTCGCCCTGACCGCGGGCGCCTATGCGGAACGGCGTCTCGGCACGGTCCGGGCGATGATCGCGTTCTTCGCCACCGGTGTCGTCGCCGTGCTGCTGGGACTCGGCGTCCAAGCGGTGATGAACGCCTGGGGCACGATCTGGGCCCTGATGAAGAGCGACGAGTTCGTCGCCGACCCGTCGATCGGCATCATCGGCATGCTGATGTCGGCTACGGCTCTCGCACCCGCGCTGTGGCAGCGCCGGATCCGGGTGATCGGCTTCACGGTGCTGGTGATGTTCGTGCTCTACGCGGGCGACATGGACAGCGTGTTCCGCCTCATCGCGGCCGTGCTCGGTCTCCTGCTCGGGCTTCTGCTCGCCCGCGGCGCCGCCCGTGGATCCTGGCATCGCAGCTCGTACCGCGAGGTGCGCACGCTCGTCGCGGCGATCGTCGCGGCGACGGGCCTCGGGCCGTTCATCGTGCTCATCTCGGGGAACTACGACGCGCCGCTGAGCCTCGTGCTGTCGGGTTTCGTGGCCGACACCTCGAACGGGATCGACGCCTCGTGCGGTGAGAACTTCACCAGCGCCTGCGCGAACCAGGCCTCGGCGATCCTCACCGCCGGCGCCGGGCCGCTCCTTGTGAGCCTGGTGCCGTTCCTGCTCGCACTGCTCGCGGCCTGGGGACTGCGGACCGGACGCCGCGCCGCGTGGATCCTCGCGCTCGTCGCGAAGGCGGGCACCGCGATCGGCACCGCCATCGCGCTCTCGCCGGGCGACCTGCTCGACGCGAAGGCCCGTGCGGAAGTCGGCGTGGAGTTCATGGTGCTCGTGCTGCTCGCGGTCGCCCTGCCCCTGGCCGTGATCGTCCTGCTGCTCGTGACGCGTCGCCGGTTCCGGGTCGCGGCGCCGCGCCGCGCCGCGGGGCAGTTCGCCGTCACGGTCATCGGCGCCTGGCTCGTGCTCACCGCGGCCTATTTCGCCATCGCACTCGCCCGCCCCCAGGACTACCTCGGCGAGCACGTGTCCTTCGGCGCGCTGTTCGCCGACGTGCTCCGCCCCTCTGTTCCGGCCGGGTTCCTCCCCAACGTCACCGAGGACGCGATCCCGATGGACGGACCGTCGCTGCTGGCCTACCAGTGGATCGGCGTCGCGTTCTGGCTCGTCTTCACCGTCGCCATGATCCGGCTGTACCGCGCCACGCGGCTGCAGCGGGCCGCGACGGAGGAGGCGCAGTTCCGGTCACTGCTCCAGGCGGGCGGCGGCGGCACCCTCGGGTTCATGGGCACCTGGCCCGGCAATTCCTACTGGTTCACCGCCGACGGCCGGGGCGCGGTCGCCTACCGCGTGATCAAGGGCGTCGCGCTCACGATGTCGGATCCGGTGTGCGCCGAAGGCGCCGAGAGGGTGACGATCGAAGGATTCGTCGCGCACTGCGAGGCGCAGGGCTGGTCCGCCTGCTTCTACAGCTTCCATGAGAAGTACCTGCCGATCTTCCAGGCCTTCGGGTGGCAGCACATGTCCGTGGGCGAGGAGACCGTGCTCGACCTCCCCGGGCTGGAGCTGGCGGGCAAGGCGTGGCAGAAGGTGCGCCAGCCGCTGAATCGCGGCCAGCGCGAGGGCATCACCACTCTGTGGTCCACCTGGCACGATCTGCCGGCGCAATACACCGCCGAGATCGAGGCCGTCAGCGAGGAATGGGTCGCGAACAAGAAGCTGCCCGAGATGGGCTTCACGCTCGGCGGCATGGACGAGCTCAAGGATCCGGACGTCGGGATCTTCCTCGCGATCAACAAGGACGGCGGGATCGAGGCCACGACCAGCTGGCTGCCCAGCTGGACCGACGGCAGGATCACCGGCTGGACCATCGACTTCATGCGCCGAGGAGACGGATCCATGCCCGGCATCATGGAGTTCGTCATCGCGTCGGCGGCGCTGCACATGAAGGAGCAGGGCGCCGAGGTGATGAGCCTCTCCGGCGCCCCGCTGGCCACCAAGCCCGGCGAGGAGCCCGGGGACCCGACGGTCATGAGCCGCCTGCTGGAATGGCTCGGGCGGATGCTGGAGCCGGCGTACGGGTTCACCTCGCTGTTCCGGTTCAAGAGCAAGTTCAACCCGCGGTACGAGACCATCCACATGGCCTACGCGGATCCGGCGCAGCTCGCGAACATCGGACTCGCGATCGGAGAGGCCTACCTTCCGCACGCCACACCGAAGGAGTACCTGGCGCTCGTGCAGACCATCACAGGGCGCGGCGGCGACCACTGAGGGGAAGCCCGCACACGACACCCACCGGCGCACCCCCGCGGACTAGAGTCACGGCATGACCGTCGCAGCGTCCGCACCCTCGTCTGGCATGGCGACCACGGCGTGCGTCCTCGGTGCCATCGCATGCACCGTCGCGGTCCTCACCGTGTCACTCTTCACGGTGCCGTCGATGGGGATGGCGCTGCTCAGCACGACGCTGCTGGGAGGGCTCGCCGTCGGGGCGCTCGCGATCGTCGCGATCGTCCTGAGCGTCGTGGCGCTCCTCCGCGGCAGCCGCAAGCGCTGGGCCGTCGCAGGCATGGCGCTCAGCCTGATCGCCGTCGGAGTGGCGGTCGCCGGCTACCTGCAGGTCTTCGGTTTCGGCGGGCTCACCTGACGACCATCAGCCGAAACCTCGCCCCGCCGCTCAGACGCGCGCCACGCGCCTGTTCTCGAGCGCGCGGAGAGCGAAGGGGGCGGCGACGCCATGCAGCAGGATGCTGCCGACGACGGTCACCACCATGATCGTGAGCACGAGGTAGCCGTCCTCCTCGGGGAGCGCGTTGTAGGCGAGCAGGCCGAAGACGATCGTGGCGGTGCCGCGCGGGCCGAGGAGTCCGATCTTGACACGGTCGACGCGGGACACCGAGCTGCGCATGAGCGACAGGTACACCGGTCCGAGGCGGAACAGGGTGAGGGCCAGAAGCACGATCACCGCGACCTGCCAGTCGAACGGCGTCGTGAAGACGAGGAGCGCCGCGCCGCCGAGCATGAACCACACGAAGCTCGCGGTGAGGGTGCCGACCTCCTCCACGAGCAGCAGCTCGGCGTGCGGGATCACGCGCTGCTCCATGCCGCGCGTGCGGGTGACGCGGTAGATGAGCCCCGCGACGAACGCCGCCACGAAGCCGTTCGCCTCGAGCACCGGGATCGTCGCGATGCCGTAGGCGATGAGCGGCAGCAGCACCATGACGAAGCGCGCCCCGCCCTCGTCCGCGATTCCTCGACGGCGCGCGGCGCGCAGGGCGAGCCCGACCAGCCCCCCGAGCACCACCCCGATCGCCACGGCCACGAGCGTCGCGGGGACCGCGTTGAAGAACGCCTCGAGGAACTTCTCCTCGCTGTGCCCGAGGTCCTTGTCCTGGATCGTGAGCGTGTCGGATCCCGTCGCGGCGAACTGACGGATGATGGGCGAGAGCACGACGGCGATCGGGAGCGCCATGCCGAAGATCGGCGAGACGAGACCGTCGTTGTAGCCGCTCTCCACGTTCAGGATCGCCCGGATGCGTTCGGGGAGCAGCCTCGAGCGCAGGAGCCGGGTCGCGGGCGCGAAGTCCGTCGGCATGATCACGCAGGCGATCACGCCGATCACGGCGAACGACTCCGGCATGAGCACGCCGCTGGCGATCGCGATGAGGATGAGGGACAGCGGCAGTGCGATCAGCACGAGGCGCGCGGTGACCCGGCCCTCGCCGCCGAAGATCCCGCCGCGCACCTCGGTCGCATCGGCGAAGAGCAGGATCGCGAGAATGATCTCGACGACCTTCTCCGTGATCGGGGAGTCGAGCGTCGTCTGGTAGGCGTTCAGATTCCAGAAGGTCGATGCCGCTCCGAGCACCAGGAGCATCGCCGGTCCTGCCACGCCCCAGCGCTCGAAGCGGTGCGAGACGAGCGACCACAGAAGCACGGCGACGAGGCCGAAGAGCAGGAGCGAGGGCATCCCTTTTCCTTCCGGGAGTGACGAGGCGAGACTACCGCGCCGGGCGGCCCCGTCTCACCGCCTGTTCCTGCGCGGTCGTCACGGCCACCTCGATCAGCTCCCGGCCGGCGGCGGTGAGGTCCCGCGCTCCCCCGCGCCAGAGCGCCGTGATCGGGCGGATGACCGGCTCCCCGGTCGTGCGCACCGCGCGGAGCCGGCCGAGCCGGATGTCGTCGGCCGCTTCGCGGCGGGACATCATGGCGGCGCCCAGCCCGCCCGCCACCGCCGAGCGCACCGCGGCCGAGGTCGGCAGCACCACCGCGGGCTCCGCCGCATCCCTGCCGAGCCTGCGGCGCACCTCGTCCTCCCAGGCGCGCCGGGTGCCGCTGCCCTGCTCGCGCGCGACGAGCGCCTCGTCCGCGGCCTCCGCGAAGGTCACAGGCCCCTCCAGCCCCCATCCCCGTTCCGGCGCCACGACGAGCACGAGCTCGTCGTGGTCGACGGTCGTGGCACCGAGATCCGCGGGCACCTCCGACGACTCGATGAACGCGAGATCGGCCTGCCCGTCGCGCACGAGCGCTGCGGCATCCGTGCTGTTGCCGGACAGCAGCTGCACCGCCGTCGGGGTGCGTCCCGCCTCGACCTGGCGACGGCGCAGCGCGACCAGCCACAGCGGCAGCAGTCGGGCGGAGACCGTCTGGCTCGCGGCGACCGTGAGCCGTGCCGTGCTCTCGCCGCGCAGTGTGCGGGTCGCCGCGCGGAACCTTCCCACCGCCGCCAGGACGTCGTCGGCCCAGGAGGCGACGACCTCGCCCTCGAGCGTGGGCCTGGTGCCCGAGGGCGTGCGGTGGAACAGCGACAGGCCGAGCTGGCGCTCGACCGCACGAAGCCGTGCGGATGCCGATTGCTGGGTCACGCCGATCTCCCGTGCCGCACCCGAGATCGAGCCGGTGCGCACGACCGCGACCAGCAGCTCGAGCGATCCGATGTCCGGCATCGTCCCGTCTGTCACCGCATTCGTCACAGTCCATGACTGTACCCCTATCGGGTCCCGCGGGATACCGCGGAGCCCGAGGCCGGGCGAGCCTGGATCCATGATGTTCCGCCCCGCCCGCACGCTCCCGCTCCGCCTCGCTCTGCGTGGGGCGGACGTGCTGCCGGGGCTGGCGCTCACGGTGCCGATCGCCGTCGTCGCGACCCTGATCGGCGCGGCGGTGCCCGTGCTCGGATCCGCTCTGCCCGCGATCGTGATCGGCGTGGCGGCCGCCGTGATCCGCCGACCCGGAGCGCGCTTCCAGCCCGGGGTGGAGTACTCGGGGAAGTTCCTGCTGCAGGTGGCGGTGGTGCTCCTGGGCGCCCAGCTCTCACTCGACGCGATCCTGCGCGTGGGCGCGGAGTCACTGCCCGTGATGCTGTCGACCCTCACCGTCTGTCTGCTCGGCACGTGGATCATCGGCCGCGCACTGCGGGTGCCGCAGCGCCTGCGCACCCTGATCGGCGTCGGCACCGGCATCTGCGGCGCCTCCGCGATCGCCGCGGTCTCCCCCGTGATCGGCGCGCTGAGCGCCGAGGTCTCGTACGCGGTCTCGACGATCTTCGTCTTCAACATCCTCGCCGTGGTGCTCTTCCCTCTGCTCGGCCACGCCCTGGGCATGGATCCGCACACCTTCGGACTGCTGGCCGGCACCGCCGTGAACGACACGAGCTCGGTCGTCGCGGCGGCCGGGGTCTTCGGCGCGGCGGCGCTCGGCTACGCGGTCGTGGTCAAGCTCGTGCGCACCCTCATGATCATCCCGATCTCGATCGGGCTCTCCGTGATCGAGTCGCGCCGTGCCGCCGAGGGGCGGCGGATGACGCTGCGCGGCGTGGTCGGGCTCGTGCCCTGGTTCCTCGTCGGATTCCTCCTCGTCGCGGTGGTCGGATCCTTCGGGGTGATCCCCGCGGGTCCCCGTGCGGCGATGGTGCACGTCAGCGGGTTCCTCATCGCGACCGCGATGGCCGGGATCGGCCTGTCCACCGATGTCGCGGCGCTGCGCCGCGCCGGCTGGCGGCCGCTCCTGCTCGGCGCCATCC
>JAITLM010000198.1 GCA_031277885.1 Microbacterium sp. | reverse complement strand
ATCGACACGCACACCGCCCGGATCCTCGCCGGGAACGCGACCGCCTGGGAGAGGGTCCTCACCCACCCCATCACCGGAGCGATCCTCGCCGTCGACCACTACCGACCCAACACCGACCTCCGCCGACTCCTGCACGCCCGGGACTCCCGATGCCGGTTCCCAACCTGCGGACTCCCACCCGCCGCTCAAGACCTCGACCACACCGTCGACGCCGCCCACGGAGGGTCCACGGAGGAGGGCAATCTCGGCGGGCTCTGCCGCCGCCACCACGTCCTCAAACACCAAACCCCCTGGACAGTGACACAACGCGGAGCCGGCATCCTCGAATGGACCAGCCCCACCGGCGCCACCTACACCGACAAACCACCCGCACCCGTCACCTTCACGACCGACGACCCAGGCGCAGATCCAGACCCACCCCCAGAACCCGACCCCGAAACCCCCGCATTCTGAGGCGTGGAGACCTCGCCGTCGGACGGACCGGCTCTCGGGCGCCGGTTCTCGGTTGCCGGCTCAGGCGCCCGCTCTCAGATGCCCGCTTTCAGGCGGCCGCTCTTAGGCGAACCGGCCCTGGGCTGACCGCTCTCGGACGCCGGCTCTCAGGCGCTGAGCGTCACACCCCACTGCACGTTCCAGGCTTCGCCAGGCGCCAGCCGGCGCAGCCCGCGGCCCGAGTTGAAGGCCTCGGCAGGCGCCGACATCGGCTCGAGGGCGACCACGAGCTCCTGCCCGGGGTAAGTGGTGTTCGTGTAGGCCTGCAGGTAGTCCAGCCCCGGCCCCTGCCACAGCGTGACCGTGCGGCCGTCGGGGGCGGAGAGGGTGCTGTGCACGCGCCCGTCGTCCTCGCGCCGGAGGGTGGCGAAGCCGGTGTCGAGCTGCACGTCGCCGAGGCGTCGGGGCGTGCGCAGATCCGTGCCACCGGACACCGGCGACTCCCCGATCGGCAGCAGCCGGTCATCGGTCTCGAAGAAGGTCTCCGCAGGGATGCGCAGCAGGAGCTGTCTCGGGTCGGCTCCGGAAATCGTGAGGAAGGGATGGGTGCCGAGTGCGACGGGCGCCGCCTCCTGAGAGCGGTTCACGATGGTGTGCTCTGCCGTGACGCCATCGGCGCCGAGCGTGTAGCGCACGCTCGTCTCCAGAAGATAGGGATAGCCGATCTGCGGCACCACATCCGCGCGCAGCAGCACGGACGCATCATCCCGCTCCGCGATCTCGTACGCGGTGTAGCGCAGCAGCCCGTGGATCGCATTGTTCAGCTTGGGCTCGGTGATCGCGAGCGCCCTGGTCTCCTCGCCGTCTGCCCAGATGCCGTCGCGGATCCGGTTCGGCCACGGCACCAGCACGACGCCGGAGCAGGCGGGTGCGGGGCGATCGTCGGGGTAGGGCGGGACGACCGTGGTGCCGCCGACGACGAGGTGCCGGAGCGATGCGCCGACCTGCGAGATCTGCGCGCGGACGCCATCCGCCTCGAGGTGGACCTGGACGCCGGTCGGAGTGGTCATGCCGCCATCGTAGAGCGGCGGGGAGACGCGGTGGGCTCCCAGGTGGCTCGGGTAGACTAGCGCGGTCGGCTTCGGGCGACCGTGACCTCCGGGATCCCCGGCGGCTGCGGTGCTGCGATTCATGTGTGAGCCCAGGGGCCGATGGTGAGTTCGGCGGACATCGCCGAGCGCTTCATCCATCACATGAATGGCCCCCGGCCGACGACTGCCCGGGTATCCCCGCGCCCCACGAGGGCGGCGGGGCGCTGTTCTCGTGCGAGAACCAGACAAGGACATACCCGTGCCCAAGAACCACAAGCCCAAGGGCGGACGCCCCTCGGCGAACTTCGAGCCGCGCTACGCGAAGAAGACCTCCTTCCACGACCGTCACAACCAGGGCCGCCCGGCCCGCGACGGCGACTCCAGCCGCGGCGCGGACCGGTACGGCCGCGCCGACGCGCGTCCGGCCCGGGACGACCGCGGCGCCCGCTTCGATCGCGACGCGCGTCCGGCCCGTGACGACCGCCGTGCGGACTCCCGCCCCGGCAGTCGCTCGCCCGGACACCGCGGCTACCGTTCCGAGCCCGCCGCCGGCGAGCGCGAGCCGAAGCGCCGCTGGTCGGCGCAGGAGAAGGCCGGCCGCGACGAGTCCCGCTCGATCCGCAACCGTGCCGAGTCGGGCCGCGTCGACGCCCCCCACCGTCGCGACGACCGTCCGCGCTTCGACCGCGACGACCGTCCCCGTCGGGATGACCGCTTCGAGCGTCCCCGCTACGACCGCGACGACCGCGCGCGCCGGGACGACCGTCCGCGATTCGACCGCGATGACCGTCCGCGTCGGGATGACCGCAGCGACCGTCCGCGTTTCGATCGGACCGACCGTCCGCGTTTCGACCGTGACGAGCGTCCGCGTCGGGATGACCGGACCGAGCGTCCGCGGTTCGACCGTGATGACCGTCCGCGTCGGGATTACCGGACCGAGCGTCCGCGGTTCGACCGTGAGGAGCGTCCGCGCCGCGACGACCGGACCGACCGCCCGCGTCGGGATGACCGGAACGAGCGTCCGCAGTTCGACCGGACCGACCGTCCGCGGTTCGACCGTGACGACCGTCCGCGTCGTGACGACCGTCCCCGTCGCAACGACGGCCCGAGCCGCAGCGACTGGAACCGTGTCGCCGACCGCGCGCCGAAGCACGAGCAGATCGAGGACGTCGTGCACGAGCGCCTCGCGGCGCAGACCGTGCAGGCCGAGGAGGTCGCGGACGTGACCTTCGCCGACCTCGGACTCGGATCCAACATCGTCGAGATCCTCGCGAACATGGGCGCCGAGACGCCGTTCCCGATCCAGGCCGCGTCGGTTCCCGCCGTGCTCGAGGGGCGCGACGTGCTCGCCCGTGGCCGCACCGGATCCGGCAAGACCATCGCCTTCGGCGCCCCGCTCGTGGAGAGCATCCTGCAGTCGCAGAAGGGCAAGAAGCGCGAGTTCGGCCGCACCCCGCGGGCGATCATCCTCGCGCCGACGCGCGAGCTCGCGCTGCAGATCGACCGCACGGTGCAGCCGATCGCCCGCAGCGTGGGCCTGTTCACGACCCAGATCTACGGCGGCGTGCCGCAGGCCCGCCAGGTGGGTGCGCTGAAGAAGGGCGTCGACATCGTGATCGGCACGCCCGGTCGCATCGAGGACCTGATCAACCAGGGCAAGCTCGACCTCTCCGACGTGCGGATCGCCGTGCTGGATGAGGCGGACCACATGTGCGAGCTCGGCTTCGTCGAGCCGGTGCAGCGGATCCTCCGGCACACCGGCGAAGGCAGCCAGAAGCTGCTGTTCTCCGCCACCCTGGACCGTGAGGTCGCCGCGCTGGTGGACGAGTTCCTCGTGGATCCCGCCGTCTTCGAGGTCGCCGGCGAGACGCAGGACTCGGGCACGATCGAGCACCGCGTGCTCGTGATCGACCACCGCGACAAGGCCGAGATCCTCACCTCGCTCGTCGATCGCGAAGGACGCACGCTGGTCTTCTCGCGCACCCGCGCCTACGCCGAGCAGCTCGCCGAGACCTTCGAGGACGCCGGGATCCCCGCGGTCTCGCTGCACGGCGACCTGAACCAGGCCAAGCGCACCCGCAACCTGCAGAAGCTCACCTCGGGCCGGGTGAACGTGCTCGTCGCGACCGATGTCGCCGCGCGCGGCATCCACGTCGACGACATCGACCTGGTCGTCCAGGCCGATGCCCCCGACGAGTACAAGACCTACCTGCACCGCGCCGGCCGCACCGGTCGCGCGGGCAACGCCGGACGGGTCGTGACGCTGATCACGCGTCCGCGCGGTCGCCGCATGACAGAGCTGCTGAACCGCGCCGAGATCGACGCGCCGTTCGAGGAGGCGCGCCTCGGCGACGACCTCATCGAGGAGATCGCCGGCCGCATGCCGTCGGCATCCGACCTCACCGCCTGATCGCGGCCCGCTCCGGGCGCTGCGACATCAAGGGCCGGTGGGCGAGGGATCCAGACTCCGGATTCCTCGCCCACCGGTCTTTCGTCGTCTCAGAGCTCGAGCACCCAGTCGTTGCTGAGGAGCACTCCGCCGCGGAAGGGGAACGGCGTGGTGCCACGAAGGACGAAGCCGGCGCGACGGCAGAGCGCGTTCGACGGCGCGTTGTCGACGGACGGATAGGCGTGCACCGCCGAGTGCGTCCCCTCGGATCGGATGACCCCGATGAGCGCCTCCAGCGCCCGCCCGGCGTAGCCGCGGCCCTGGAACTCGGGCAGGATGCTCCAGCCGGCCTCCCAGACCACGTCGTCGCCGTCCGTGTGCTCCCAGAAGGCGACGGATCCGACGACGGCATCCCCGTCGCACACCACGAGCACCTGCCCTGGAGCATCCGTGCGGAGGTAGCGCGTGTGGCGCTTCTCCAGCTCCTCGTCGGACTCTGCACGAACCTGGTGCGCCGTCATCTCCGGGGTGTTGAAGCGATCGAGCAGTGGGCGATCTTCAGGCTGCCAGCGGCGGAGAGTGACCATGGGGGCGACGCTACCGGGGGCCACCGACACGGAGGCGCGGCGCGGTCGCCGGGGGCGAAGAGGGGATCCGAAACGCTCGAAATCCGAACCTGGGAATTCGAGCAAAATATCTTGCCGCAAACGGGGATCCTCGGTGGGCTCCCAGGAACAGTGATGCAGGATCGTTACCTTGTACGCCCGACCCGAGGGCGTGACGCCGCTTCCCGAGCGGCACCGAGGACTTCAAGGATCGTTACTTCGTCATGTCGAGAAACCCGTTCTTCCGCTCTGCCCGCAGCAAGACCATCGCCATCCTCGGCGCGACCGCCGTCGTCGGCGCGCTCGTCGTGGGGGGTGCTGTGCTCGTCGCCCCGACGGTCGCCGCCGCCGCTCCGGCCGCCGCGGCGGTCGACGATGTGACCGCCTACAACCAGCGGGTGCAGGTACGCGCCGCGCTCGACACGGCCAAGACCGCGATGGCGGATGCGGCCACCGTGAACGCCGATGTGAAGGCCTCCGGCCTCGATCTCGGCCAGGCCCGCAAGCTCGTGGACGTGACCGGCCTCACCTCGGCGCACGAGGTGCTGTCGAAGTCGACCGCCGAGAAGGGCGCCGTGCACACCGCGCTCGCCGTCGCGGTCACCGACTACTCCGAGAAGGTGGAGTCGCAGGTCGCCGAGGTGCGCGCCAACCTGAACAACGCCGGCGCGCAGAAGCAGGCCGCGGATGCCGCGGCCCCCGCCGCTGCCGCCGCCGCGCAGGCCGCCGCCGAGGCGCAGGCCGCCGCGAACACTCCCGACGGCGCGCGCGCCACAGCCCAGCAGATCATGGCGAGCCAGTACGGCTGGGGCGACGACCAGTTCCAGTGCCTGAACTCGCTGTGGAACAAGGAGTCCGGCTGGAACTACCAGGCCTACAACCCGTCCGGCGCGACCGGGATCCCGCAGGCGCTGCCCGGCGACAAGATGGCGACCGTTGCGGACGACTGGCAGACCAACGCCACCACGCAGATCACCTGGGGCCTCGGCTACATCTCCAGCGTCTACGGCACCCCCTGCGCGGCCTGGGGTCACTCGCAGGCCACGAACTGGTATTGAGTCCCTCCGCGGAGTTTCCCGCACGGAGTTTCCCGCACGGAGCCTCCCGCACGGAGCCTCCTCCATGCAACCTCGAACGGGGCGGTGCGCATCGAGCGCCGCCCCGTTCGGCGTCCCCGCACCACGGCTCAGAACAGCGTCGGCGTCGGCTCCGGCGCGCGCGGCGCCCCGAAGCGCGACGGCGCCGCGGGCTCGGACGCGGGCTGTTCGAACAGCCACAGCGGCATCGCGTTCGTGACCGGTTCGGCCGGCGCGCTCATGCTGCGTCGCAGCGGGCGGTCGTCGGAATGCCGCGCCTCCAGCCCGTGCATGCGGATCAGGGGCTTGACCCGTCGCGCGAGCCACCTCCGGTAGTCCTTCGGCGCCTCCGCCGCGGATCCGGGATACAGCACCCGGTAGGACGACAGCAGATCCGGCCGGTGCTGCGACAGCCACTGCAGGAACCACGGCTTCACTCCCGCCCGCAGATGCAGGGCGCCGTAGATGACGTGATCCGCACCCGCCTCCTTGATCCGGCGCAGGGCGCCGTCGATCGCGTTCACCGAATCGGTGAGGTGCGGCAGGATCGGCATCAGGAACACGCCCACCCTGAATCCGGCGTCGCTGAGCGCGCGCACGGTGTCGAGTCGGGCCTGCGTGGACGGAGCGCCGTGCTCGATCGCCTCGCGCAGGGTCTCGTCGAACATCGCGATCGACAGCTGCACGTCGACGGGCACCCTGGCGGCGGCGTCGACGAGGACCGGGATGTCGCGGCGGATCAGCGTGCCCTTGGTGAGCACAGAGAACGGCGTCCCGGAGTCGGCCAGCGCGCCGATGATGCCGGGCATCAGCCGATATCTCCCCTCCGCGCGCTGATAAGGGTCGGTGTTCGTGCCGAGCGCGACGGTCTCGTGCTTCCAGGATCCGCGGCGCAGCTCCTTCTCGAGGGTCTCGACCACGTTCACCTTGACCACGATCTGCGAGTCGAAGTCCCGGCCCGCGTCCAGATCCAGATAGGTGTGCGTCCCCCGGGCGAAGCAGTAGACGCAGGCATGGCTGCATCCGCGGTACGGGTTGACGGTCCAGTTGAAGGGCATCTTCGAGGGGCCGGGCACGTGGTTCAGGGCCGACTTGGCCAGCACCTCGTGGAAGGTCATCCCCGCGAACTCCGGCGTCGTCACCGTCCGCAGGAATCCGGTGCGGTTCTCCATGCCGGGCAGCGCCTGCGCGTCGGTCTCGTCGATCCTCTGCCCCTGCCACCTCATGGCGATATTCGAACATAACAACGACGATGAGTCAAGAGGGAAGTCGTGGAAAGGTTCGAATGTCGCCGATGTCCAGATCTGGCAGTGAGAATGGATCCGTGGCAGACCCGCGGCACCCGACTCGCGCCCGCCGCCTGGATCCTCGCGTGACGTTCCGGCTGTACGTCACGATCGGACTGGCGGTCGCGCTGATCGGCGCGCTCTGGGCTCTTGCGGACGGCTCTGCCGGCGCCGGCCCCGTGGTTCAGGGCACGGCGGAACCGAAGGGCGTCGCGGTCGCGATGCCCCAGGCGGCGACCAGCCTTCCCTCGGTGCAACTGCACGCGACGGCGGCCTCGAACCCGTGCGCGCAGGCGCCCGTGCAGCAGGCGCTCGCGTCCGGCGGAGACGACGCCGTGGTCGCGGCGTTCGGCGGGGGAGCGGCGTTCCGCGCCGCGGTCGCGGCGGGCAGCGCGCCCTGCATCGATCTGTCCGACCCGAATCGCGACTGGGTCGTGGTGAACAAGGCCAGGCCGCTCAATCCGCTGGCCTTCGCGCCGACGTCCTTCGGGGATCCGGCCCTCTCGGTCGACGGCGCCGGGTCGCTGCGCTCCGATGCGGCGCATGCCCTGGATCAGCTCTCGGCGGCCGCGGACGCGGCGGGGGTGGGCACGATCGCGCTGGCCAGCGGCTACCGCTCGTACGACACCCAGGTGCAGACCTACTCGGGCCAGATCGCGACCTACGGGCAGGCCCAGGGGGACGCCCTCTCCGCGCGCCCCGGTCACAGCGAGCATCAGACCGGGCTCGCCGCCGACGTGGTCTCCTGCGCGGGCGGCTGCGGCAGCATCGACTCCTTCGGCGGCACCGCCGCCGGCGCCTGGGTCGCGGAGAACGGCTGGCAGTACGGCTTCATCGTCCGCTACGTCGCGGGACAGACGCCGGTCACCGGCTACGACCCGGAGCCGTGGCATCTGCGCTACGTCGGCGTCCCGCTCGCGACCGCCTATCACGACGGCGGATTCGTCACGCTCGAGCAGTTCTTCGGTCTCGCCGCGGCCCCCGCCTACCTCGGCTGACCCGCGGCGCGGCCGCGTGGGGCCGTGCGGCGACGGCGCGTGCGGGGTCCCCGCAGGCTGATCCCCGCACTCCTGGAGCGATTGCACAAAGCGTGACACCGAGTCTCACTTCTGGTGGGATGCATTCCCACAATCTGAGCCGATACCCGCGGTTTTCCGCGTAGGATCGCGAGAGCGAAGACGCACACACGATCTGGAGGAGCGCGATGGAACGCGACATCTACGACGAGGATCACGAGGCCTTCCGCGGCCTGGTCAAGGACTTCATCGGCCGCTACGTCACCAACGAGGCCATGGAGCGCTGGGAGGCGGACGGCGAGATCGATCGCGCGACCATGCTCGCAGCGGGCGAGGCCGGCCTGATCGGTCTCTCCGTGCCGGAGGAGTTCGGCGGCGCCGGGATGCTGCAGGACTACCGCTTCCGCACCATCGTGATGGAGGAGGTCATCGCGGCGGGCGCCGGATCGCTCGCCGGGGCCTTCGGGATCCAGGACGACCTGGCCGTGCCGTACCTCGTGCACATGGGCACGCCGGAGCAGAAGGCCAAGTGGCTGCCCCGCATGGCGACCGGCGAAGTGCTCGGCGCGCTCGCGATGACCGATCCGGGGGCGGGCTCGGATCTCCGCGGCATCAAGACCAACGCGAAGAAGGTCGACGGCGGATACATCCTCAACGGCGCCAAGACGTTCATCTCCTCGGGGACCACCGCGGACATCGTGGTGACCTTCGTCAAGACCGGTGAGGGCAACCGGCCCGACGCCTTCAGCCTGTTGATCGTCGAGAAGGGCATGGAGGGCTTCGATCAGGGCAAGAAGCTCAGCAAGATGGGCTTCCACGGCTGGGACACGGCCGAGCTCAGCTTCACGGACGTCTTCATCCCCGACGAGAACCTGATCAGCGGCAAGGAGGGCCAGGGCTTCATCCAGCTGATGATGAACCTGCCCCTCGAGCGACTGTCGATCGGCGTCGCCGGTGCGGCCGCCGCGCAGGCGTCCCTCGAGTGGACCCTCGCCTACACGAAGGACCGCCAGGCGTTCGGGCAGCGCATCGCCGACTTCCAGAACACGCGCTTCAACCTGGCC
>JAITLM010000185.1 GCA_031277885.1 Microbacterium sp. | reverse complement strand
ATCGACACGCACACCGCCCGGATCCTCGCCGGGAACGCGACCGCCTGGGAGAGGGTCCTCACCCACCCCATCACCGGAGCGATCCTCGCCGTCGACCACTACCGACCCAACACCGACCTGCGCCGACTCCTGCACGCCCGGGACTCGCGGTGCCGGTTCCCGACCTGCGGGCTCCCACCCGTCGCGCAGGATCTCGACCACACCGTCGACGCCGCATTCGGCGGGTCCACGGAGGAAGGCAATCTCGGCGGGCTCTGCCGCCGGCATCACGTCCTCAAACACCAAACCCCCTGGACAGTGACACAGCGCGGCGCCGGAGTCTTGGAATGGACCAGCCCCACCGGGGCCACCTACACCGACAAACCACCCGCACCCGTCACCTTCACGACCGACGACCCAGGCGCAGATCCGGATCCACCCCCAGAACCCGACCCCGAAACCCCCGCATTCTGACGCCCCCGGACTCCACGACACCAGGATTCTGACGCGCGACGATCACCGGACCGCCGCCGGGATCCCGCTCGTCCTGGCTCAGCGCCGGCGGGCGTCGGCGATCGCGGCGCGGAGGTCGTCTGCGAGGGTGCGCAACTCCGTGTCGTCGAGGGTGTGCGCGGTGAGCCGGATCTGCGGTGAGGCCTCATCCGCCTCGAGCAGGAACCCGCCGCCCGTGCGCACCAGCCAGCCGCGGCGCATCATCGCCTCGGAGACGGCACGGCCGTCGACGCCGCATTCCACCCACACGTTCAGGCCGTCGTCGCCCCGCACCGTGATGCCGCGCTCGCGCAACAGGGCCCGCAGGGCGTCGCCGCGCTCGGCGTAGTGCGCACCCGCGCGCTCGAGGGCGGCGGGAGTGTCCGGATGGTCGAGCATGCCCACGGCGACCCGCTGCAGGATCCGGCTGACCCAGGTCTTCCCGGGCGAGAGCCGAGTGCGCAGCTGCGCGGCGGTGTCGGGATCCGAAGCGAGCAGCGCGAGCCGCAGATCCGGCCCGAGGAACTTCGACATCGACCGCACGAGCGCCCAGCGCGGGTGCCCTTCCGGGATCACGGAATGGTACGGCCGGCGCGACAGCAGCGAGTAGTGGTCGTCCTCGATGATGAGCACGTGCGGCGCCTCGGCGAACACCGCGCGCAGGTCCGCCGCGCGCTCGGCGGTGAGGCTGATCCCGGTGGGGTTGTGCGCTCGGGGGGTGCACACGACCGTGCGGGCGCCCGCGTCGATCGCCGCGCGCAGGCCCGCGACCGTGATGCCCTCCTCGTCGAGCGGGATGCCGACTGGGCGGTACCCGCCGAGGCGGACCACGTTGATGCTGGAGAGGAAGCACGGATCCTCGAGTCCGACCACGTCGCCGTGCGCGAGCGAGGAGACGAGGAGACGCTCGAGCGCGTCGACCGCCCCCGAGGTCACCGAGAGCTCGAAGGGACGCGGCTGCGCCTCGGCCAGCCATCCCGTCGCCCAGCTGCGCAGCCCTTCGTCGATGAGCGCATCTCCGTAGAGCGCCGGGGTGCGCAGATCGACCTCGGCGAGCACGGGCAGCGGGAGCAGGTCGGGGTCGGGATTGCCGCTGCCGAGGTCGCGCAGCACCGTCTCCGCCGCGAAACCCTCCTCCTCGGTGCGCACGGGCCCCGCGACGACCGTTCCGCCGCGCCCACGGCTCTCCACGGCGCCGGCACGGGCGAGCGCCCGATAGGCCGCGGCCACGGTGTTGCGGTTCACACCGAGACTGTGCGCGAGCCCGCGCACGGTGGGCAGCACCTCGCCAGCCGCGAGCGCGCCGGATCCGATCAGGGCGCGGATCGAGTCGGCGATCTCATGCGCCGTGCTGCCCTGGATCGCCGTGTCCGTCACGCCCTCAGCCTATGGGCAGCCGCGGCCTACCCTGGAGGCATGGCCGACATCCGCGATCGCGACGACATCCTCGTGTTGGTGCGGACCTTCTACGAGACCGCGTTCCAGGATCCGCTGATCGGGACGATCTTCACCGACGTCGCCCGTATGGATCTCGACCACCACCTGCCGATCATGGGCGACTTCTGGGAGAGCGTGCTCTTCCAGGCCGGCGGCTATCACCGCAACGCGCTCGCCCTGCACGCCGCGGTGAACGCGAAGCACCCGCTCACCGCGGAGCACTTCGATCGCTGGTTGCTGCTGTGGAGCGCCACGGTCGACGACCTGCACGAGGGCCCGGTCGCCGACGCCGCGAAGCAGCAGGCCGCGCGCATCGGGCTGTCCATGCAGCGCCGCCTGCAGGGGCTGTCCGGCAGCCTGCTCGAGACGATCCGGATCCGGCCCGACGCCGACCCCGCCTGAGGCCGCGCAGCGGGTCAGCGCGCCGTCGGCACGACAGGGCGGTGCTCGTAGAACGTCTGCAGCACGACCGTCGTCCGGGTGCTGACGTTCGCGGCGAGCCGGATGTCGCGCACGAGCTGCTCCAAGTGACGCGGTGAGGCGACCCGGGCGAACAGCATGTAGCTCGCGTCGCCCGCGATCGAATGGCACGCCTCGATCGCATCGAGGTGCTCGAGCAGCTCGGGTGCGTTGTCGGGCTGGGCGGGATCCAGCGGGGTGATCTCGATGAAGGCCGCCAGCGGCTTGCCCACCGCCTCGGCATCGATCACGGGCCGGTAGCCCGAGATGACGCCACGCGATTCGAGGCGGCGCAGCCGGGCCTGCACGGCCGACACCGACAGCCCCACGGTCTCGGACAGGTGCGCGAGCGTGGCCCGCCCGTCCTGCGAGATGGCAGCCAGGATCGCGAGATCGACAGGATCGTCCATACGTGAAATAATATCGGAGTCCACGAATATTTGCAGGAATATTTCCTGCACTATCTCTGATCGGAGGTCCCGATGTCCCTCATCACCACTCCCAGCAACGCTCTCATCGGCGAACCCGAGGTCGTCGAGGACGCGTCCGTGGCCGAGACCAGTGCCGCGTGGGCTCTCCTCAAGGATGCCGCGATCGCGCTGCGTCCGCTTCAGATCAAGGACGGATCCGTCCCGAACCAGGGCGACCACGAAGCCGCCCGCACCCATGTCGCCGCGATCGTCGCCGGCATCCGCGCCCTCGCGCCGGCCTTCCCGCACGACGCGGAGTATCTCGAGGCCTCGGTCAAGGACTTCGAGCGCTGGGTCGCCGAGGGCTTCGGCGTGCCCGACTTCCTCGACTCGCTGGTCGCGTTCCAGCCGCAGCAGCACCGCGTCGACGGGATCCGCCACCTCGTCGTGTTCCCCATGTACACGCAGAACGGATCCAGCGACCGCCTCGTCGAGGCGCTCATCGTCGAGACCATCTGGCCGGAGTTCATCGCGGATCTGGAGGCCGGCGACTACGGCAACAAGCTGTTCGTCTCGCTGCGCCTGATCGACTTCACCCCCGGCTACGACACGAACTCGGCGGTGCTGTTCCCGGAGACCGTCGCGATGCGCGAGATCCCCTCGTTCACCTGGGGAGCGATCTTCCAGGACCGCGAGGCCGCCCGCTACCGCCGCGTCGTGCGCGCCGCGTCCGAGATCACGAACCTCGACCTCCCCGAGCGGGCCGCGGCCATGCTCGACGACCAGGAGCTCGCGGAGAAGACGTTCGTGATGTGGGACATCATCCACGACCGCACGCACATGCGCGGCGACCTCCCGTTCGACCCGTTCATGATCAAGCAGCGCATGCCGTTCTTCCTCTACTCGCTGGAGGAGATGCGCTGCGACATGACCGCGTTCCGCGAGTCGGTGAAGATCGAGCGCGCGTTCGACGCCCGCGTCGCGGCGGGCGAGCAGCTCACCGCGAGCGAGCAGGAGATGCACGACTACGCGCACCTCGTGCAGTACGCGGTGATCTTCGACCGCATCTTCCGCTTCTCGATCACCGGCAACCGCACCCGCAACTACGACGCCGTCGGCGGGCAGCTGCTGTTCGCCTGGCTGCACCAGCGCGGCGTGCTGCACTGGACCGACACCGCCCTCGCCTTCGACTGGGAGAACGTGCCGGACGCCGTGGTGGCCCTCGGCGACGCGATCGACGACCTGTACTGGCACTCGATCGACCGTCCGAAGGTCGCCCACTGGCTCGCCGCATACGAGCTGGTCCGCGGCACGCTCACCCCGCACCCGGCCTCGCAGTGGGCCCGAGGCCTGTCCGACGAGATCCTCGCCGGCGCCCCCAAGGGCTACACCGACGCCGTGCTGGACGACGAGTTCCCGCTCTCGATGTTCTTCGAGACGCTGGACAAGAAGATGAAGCCGGTCATCGAATCGACCGTGGGGATCCGCGGCACCGACGACTGAGGCTCGCGCTGGGGGGCGCGTCACGCCGTTTGGGGCGTGTCATCCCGTTTTGGGGCGCACCTCGCCACGATTTCGTGGCGAGGTGCGCCCCAAAACGCATACTCACGCCCCAAACGGAGCCGGCGCTGCAACAATGGCGCCAGATCCACGGCCGGATCCGACAAGCCGACCGGACCACGAGCCGGATCCGATGAGCATGGAGGAACCACGATGACCGTCGCAGGACGCACCGTACTTCTCGCCGGGGCCACGAGCCCCTCCGGCCTCGCGATCGCGCGAGCCCTGATCGGCGCCGGCGCGCGCGTCGTCGCCGTCGGCCGGGACAGGGGCAAGCTCGACGCACTCGCCGCGGCGGCGCACCCCGCCGTCGACGCCTCGGCCGACGCCCGCTCCGGCTCGATCCGGGTGGAGAGCTGCTCCCTCACGAACGAATCCGAGGTCGCCGCGCTCGCGACCCGCCTCGCCGAGGACGGCGAGCACATCGATGGTCTCGTGCCGCTGGTCGGCGGCTGGCGCGGCGGCGGGGGTCTCGCCGGACAGACCGAGGAGGACTACCGCGCCCTCGAGCAGGCCTTCACCGCCGTGCGCGTGACGAGCCGCGCGTTCGACGCCGATCTGCGCGCGTCGGAAGCGGGCCGGTTCGCGATCATCTCCTCGACCGCGGTCGCCCGACCGCTCGCGGGAGGCGCGAACTACGCCGCTGTCAAGGCCGCGAGCGAAGCATGGACCCGCGCCGTCGCGCAGGGCTTCGCCAAGGCCGCCCGCGACGCGGAGCAGCCGCTGCGCGCCGCCGCCGTGGTGCTCCGCGTGCGCGGACTCGATGACGCGATCGACCGGGTCGCCGCGCAACTCGTGGAGCTGTGGGACACCGACGCCGCGGAGCTCAACGACCGGGTGATCGATCTGACCTGACGGTTCCGTCCGCCTCCCCCGCGTCGCGTCGGGTCCGCTTCCGCCGGGCATCGCCCTCGCGTGCCACGAACGCCTGCGCGGGACCCGAGAGCAGCAGCAGGAACATCGCCGCGTAGCCGATGTTCGGCACCAGTACCGCGATGACGAGCGAGACCGCGAACAGGACGCTCATGACGACCTCGGCGATGAGACCGCGCCGGAGCGATGGCGGGGCGATGTGATGCAGTTCGGGATGCCGGCGCAGATAGAGCCTGGTGCCGAGCATGAGCAGCGACGAGGCGAGGAGCGCGCCGATGTAGAGCAGCTTCTGCGTCGCGTCGTCGGGCATGACGCCGACCATGGCGGTCGAGACCGGGAGCCAGACGATCGTGAACATCCAGCCGACCTGCAGCCAGACGAGCGCGTTCGTCGCCTTCTCGGCCCGGTCGAAGACGCGGTGATGGTTCATCCAGAAGACCGCGATGATGACAAAGCTC
>JAITLM010000145.1 GCA_031277885.1 Microbacterium sp. | reverse complement strand
TCCCCGCGAGCGCACCCCAGGGGCTCCGCTCACGGGGACGCCCCGGAGTGAGCAGGCACCTTCTCCGCGCCACTTTCGAGTCGTCCCCGCCAGCGCACCCCAAGGGCTCCGCTCGCGGGGACGACCCGGAAGTGGGGCTGTGCATATGTGTGCGTGCGCCGGCGCCGACTCGGTGGCACGCTGGGGAGCGTGAAGACCCTGCTGCTGGCACGCCACGCGAAGTCCGACTGGGGCGCGGCGCAGCTCCGCGATCACGACCGGCCCCTGAACGCGCGCGGACTCCGCGACGCCCCCACGATGGCCCGGCGACTGCGTGACGAGGGCGTGGGCCTGCAGCGGATCGTCTCGAGCACGGCGATCCGCGCGCGCAGCACCGCCGACGCGTATGCCGCGGCGTTCGGCCTCGCCGTCGTCGAGGAGCCCGCGCTCTACGCGGCGTCCGACCGCACGATCCTCGGGGTCGCCTCCGTCCTCCCGGACGACGTCGAGGTCGCGATGCTCGTCGGCCACAATCCCGGCATGGCGGACGCGGTCGCCGAGCTCACCGGATCCTTCGTCGAGTTCCCGACGTGCGCGATCGCCGAGTGCGCGGTCGACGTGACGTCCTGGTCCGAACTGGTCGAGGGATCCGGCGCCCTGCTCCGCCTGCGCACCCCGCGCGACTGATCCGCGCCCCGCCCCACAGTCCCTTCCACTTCCGAGTCGTCCCCGCCAGCGGACGCCATGGGCGCCCCTGATGGGGACGACTCGGAGGTGGAACGGGTCAGGCGAGGGCGGCTGCGGCGGCCTCGTCCTCCGTGGTGGCGACGAGCTGGCCGCAGGCACCGTCGATCTCCTTGCCGCGGGTGTCGCGGAGGGTCGTCGGGATGCCTGCGTCGTTGAGGCGGCGGACGAACTCGTCCTGCACGTCCTTCTCCGACGCGGTCCAGATGGATCCGGGGGTCGGGTTCAGCGGGATCGGGTTCACGTGCACCCAGCCGCGGCCCCGCGCGTTGAGCTTCTCCGCGAGGAGGTCCGCACGCCAGGGGTGGTCGTTCATATCCTTGATCAGCGCGTACTCGATCGAGACGCGACGGCCCGTCTTCTCGAAGTAGCCGCGGGCGGCGTCGAGCGCCTCGTCGACCTTCCAGCGCGAGTTCACCGGGATGAGCTCGTCGCGGAGCTGGTCATCGGGCGCGTGCAGGGAGAGCGCGAACGTGACGGGGATGTCCTCGTCGGCGAGCTTGTTGATCGCCGGCACCAGGCCCACGGTCGACACGGTGATGCCGCGGGCGCTCATGCCGAGCCCGTCGGGCTGGGGCGCGATCATGACGCGCACCGCATCCATCACGCGCTTGTAGTTCGCGAGCGGCTCGCCCATCCCCATGAACACGATGTTCGACACGCGCTCCATGGAATGGTCATCGGCCTTCTTGCCGCCGAGGCCGCCCTCCGCGATGAGGCGGTTGGCCCGCACGATCTGCTCGACGATCTCGGCCGTCGACATGTTGCGCGTGAGCCCGGCCTGCCCCGTGGCGCAGAACGGGCAGTTCATGCCGCAACCCGCCTGGCTCGACACGCAGAGCGTGATGCGGCCCGGGTAGCGCATGAGCACCGACTCGACGAGCGCGCCGTCGTGCAGGCGCCAGAGGAACTTGATCGTGTCGCCGCGATCGGTCTCCAGGCGCCGCACTTCGGTGAGCAGCGGCGGCAGCATCCCCGCGACGAGCTCGTCGCGCTGGCCTGCAGGCAGATCCGTCATGTGCGCGGGATCGGAGGTGTAGTGCGTGAAGTAGTGCGTCGCGAGCTGCTTGGCGCGGAATCCGGGCAGGCCCAGCTCGGTGACCTTCTCGACGCGCTCGGCGGGCGTGAGGTCGGCGAGGTGCACCGGGGGCTTGCCCCGCTTGGGGCTGGCGAACTGCAGCAGCGGACGCCCCTCGGCGTCCTTCTTCTGCGTCCATCCTTCGGTGGCGGGGCGCACCTGGGCGGCGCGCTTCGCGGGCGCGCCGGAGCGGGCGGACGCAGGAGTCTCGGACATGTCTTCCAGGGTAGAGCCTGCAAGGTGCGAAGGCGCTGGGCGCGGGCCCGCCGGCGCAGCGGCGGACCGGCCGGCGCAGGGCGCGACGCACCGGCCCGGCGGATCCACCCGTACGCTGGCGGCATGGACCTCTGGATCTGGATCCTCCTCGCCGGCGTGATCGTCATCCTGTTCGTCGTGATCGCGGTGACCCTGCGCGCGATCCGGCCGAAGGCGCCGGAGCCGCTGGGGACGGGCCTGGCGACCCCGTCGCCCGCCGCGGGCCGGCCGTCCGCATCCGTCCCGCGCCAGGAACGCCGCGGAGCGCATGCGGCCGCTTCCGCCCCGCTCACCCCCTCCGTCATCGCCGAGATCGATGCGCTGGTCGCCGCCGACCAGAAGATCTCGGCGATCAAGGTGCTGCGCGAACACTCCGGCCTGTCGCTGCGCGAGGCGAAGGATCAGATCGACGCCTGGGTGCCGACGGCCGCCGGCGCGGTGGACTCGGCCCCGGTCGCGTTCACCCGATCCGGTTCCCGCGCCGCAGGAGCGCCCTCCTTCGCCGGCGAGCTGGCCGCCCCCGAGCTGATCGCTCACCTCGACCCGAACGTGCGCGCCGAGATCGGCCGCCTCGTCGCCGCGGATCAGAAGATCGCGGCCATCAAGCTGCTCCGCGAGGCCACCGGCCTCGGCCTGAAGGACTCCAAGGACGCCGTCGAGTCCTGGCGCTGAGCCTGGTCCTCAGGCCCTCCGACGGATCACGATCCGGTTCTCGTCGGACGGATCCTGGCGGTCGAACCAGACGTCGACCTCCTCCCCGTTCACGATCGGATCGCGCGCGTCGATCGTCGCGGCGCGCTTGACCCAGCGCTGCTGCCCCGCGGCGTCGCGGAACGTATACGTCACCGCAGTCAGGATCCGGCTCGCGTCCTCGAAGTGCGTGTAGCCCTGATTCGTCACGGATCCGGTGACCGGGGATGTGGTGCGGACGAGTTCGTCGGCGGCGTCGAGGCGACGCGCCCTGGCCGCGCGGGCGACCGTCCCCAGCCCGAGGAGGGCGACGGCGCCGACGCAGAGCCCGAAGGCCAGGGCGTCGAAGACCGGATTCCGCAGCAGTTCCGGCGGCGGCGCGACGACCGCGTGACCGACGGCCGCGCCGAGCATCGCGATGCCGATCGCGGTGAGCCAGCCGGGCAGGCGCGGATTGCGCGCGGCGGCGCCGACCCACAGCCCGAACGCGATCATGAGCGCGAAAGACGAGGCGATCGCCGCGATGATCGCCTCGACGTCCTGCTCCGGCACGTCATCGGAGAAGCCCGTCGCGGCACCGCGCGTGAGCCCCCACCCGAGGACGGCGCCCGCGCCCAGCAGGAACAGGCCCGGCACGATGAGGCGCGCCCCCGTGGTCCGCCGGGGCGTGCGCTCCCGCCGTGCGGCGTCCGGATCGATCGTGCTCATGCCACGATCCCACCACAATGCGGTGCATCGCCGCTCGATGCTCTTCGCCCGCGCTCGATCGGGGGCGCCGGGCCCCGTCGGTCGACACCGCCTCAGAAGATCCCCATCTCCACGTGGTATACCATTTCCATGTTCATGACCCCCGCTCCTCCGCGTGCCGCTCGTCCGCCGCGCGGCCTGCGACGGACGGATCCCCTCCCTCCCCGGAAGCGCATGGCCGGCCCGATCGCCGGACTCGGGCTGACGGCGCTGCTGCTCGCCGGCTGCACCGCGTCCGGGACGGGAGCAGCCGCGGTCCCGACCGTGACCGCGACGCCGCCGGCCGCCGTGCGCACCCCCTCCTCCACCCCCAGAACCGAGGCCGAGATGACCACTCTGAACTCCCGTCTGTTCGATGCCGCCACCGCCGGTGACGCAGGCGCCGTGCGCGCCGCGATCGCCGAGGGCGCCGACCTCGAAGCCCGCGGATCCGCCGGCATGACCCCGCTGATCGCGGCGACGAAGGGCAACCGCATCGACGCGGCCCTCGCACTCATCGATGCCGGCGCCGACGTGAACGCCAAAGACGACATCGTCGACTCCGCGTACCTGTACGCGGGTGCGCGCGGCCACGACGAGATCCTGCGGGCGACGCTCGAGCACGGCGCCGACCTGCGCAGCACGCACCGTTACGGCCGCACCGCGCTGATCCCTGCCTCCGAGCGCGGCCACCTCGGCACCGTGAAGATCCTGCTCGCCGCGGGCGTGGATCCGAATCACGTCAACAACCTGCACTGGACCGCGCTGCACGAGGCGATCGTGCTCGGCGACGGCTCGCCGACGTACGTCGACATCGTGCGCACCCTCATCGCGGGCGGCGCCGACGTCACGATCCGCGACGGCGACGGCGTGCTGCCGCGCGACCTCGCGGCCTCCCGCGGGTACCGCGACATCGTCGCCGCGATCGACGGGGCCTGAGTCCGGCCCCGGGCCGTCCCGGGCCTGACCCTCGGCCCCGGGGCCCGCACCACCCCCGGTCCCGGCCCCCGGTCTTGGGGCGCATTCTCCCGTTTTGGGGCGCACCACACCTGGACTCCCCGGCGGGACGCGCCCCAAACGGCAGAGGCGCGCCCAAAACCACGAGAGCGCCCGGGCCGAGCCCGGCTCAGTCGAGGAAGATGTCCGGGAACAGCTGGTCGTCGGGGGTGCTGGGGACGGCGGCGTATCCGGAGAAGTCCGTGACGCCCGCGGCCTCGAGCACGTCCTCCACGATCAGGGTCTGGCCGGTGTACTCGCGGGCGGGCTGGGCGAGCACGGCGTAGGCGGCGTCGGCGTACACCTCGGGCGTGCGGCTGACCTTCATCATCCGGTCTCCGCCCAGCGCGAACTGCACCG
>JAITLM010000103.1 GCA_031277885.1 Microbacterium sp. | reverse complement strand
CAGAAGGGAACGGCGATGACCACGGCCATCGAAGTCGCAGGACTCACCAAGCAGTACCGCGGCACCCCTGTCCTGCGCGGCGTCGACCTCACCGCCGAGCAGGGCGAGATCGTCGCCTTGCTCGGATCCAACGGCGCCGGCAAGACCACGACGATCTCGATCCTCACCACGCTGACCCGCGCCGACGCCGGCACCGCGATCGTCGCGGGCTGCGATGTGCGCCGCGATCCCGAAGGCGTGCGGCAGCGGATCTCGCTCACCGGACAGTCCGCCGCGGTCGACGACGCGCTCACCGGCGTGGAGAACCTGGTGATGCTCGGCCGGCTCTCCGGCCTCTCCCCGCGCGCCGCCCGCCGCCGCGCGGACGAGCTGCTCGCGCAGTTCGCGCTCGCCGATGCGTCAGGACGCAAGGTCAAGACCTACTCCGGCGGCATGCGCCGCCGGCTCGACCTCGCCCTGAGCTTCGTCGTGACACCGCAGGTGCTCTTCCTCGACGAGCCCACCACGGGTGTGGATCCCCGCAGCCGCCTGGATCTCTGGGAGGTCATCCGGGGCCTCGCCGCCGCGGGCACCACGGTGTTCCTCACCACGCAGTACCTGGAGGAGGCCGACCAGCTCGCGGACCGCATCGCGGTGCTGCACGAGGGGCGCATCGTCCGCACCGGGACCGCGGCCGCGCTCAAGGCGCAATTCGGCAGCGACGTGCTCGTCGCCGAGGACGCGGACGGATCCTCGCTCGCGGAGATCGCGACGGACGGTTCGATCGACGGGATCCGCCGCGCGCTGGACGAGCTCGAGGCCGCCCATCCGTCGGCGCGCGTGCAGCTGCGCCGGCCCACGCTCGACGACGTCTTCCTCACCCTCACCGCGTCCGCCACCTCCACCTCCGCCTCCACCGCGACCGGCGACGCCGATCGCACGACCCTCCGGGAGTTCGCATGACCGCCCTGTCCCCCGCCCCCGCCCTCGCGCCGGTCGCGACGCCCCTGTCGGGGATCCGCCCGCGCCTGCGCGGATTCGCCGCCGAGCGCGTGTTCGTCCGGCGCAGCCTCATCCTGTCGCTGCGCGACGGCGAGACCCTTTCGATGTCGATCATGCTGCCGGTCACGCTCATGCTGCTGTTCACCTTCGTGTTCGGCGGCGCGATCGAGAACGACGGCAGCTACGTCGACTACGTCGTGCCGGGGATCATCCTGCTCTGCGCCGGCTTCGGCGCCGCGTCGACCGCGACCTACGTCTCCCGCGACATGTCCACCGGGATCATCGACCGGATCCGCACGATGCCCCTGCGACCGGGATCCGTGCTCACCGGCCACGTCGTCGCGAGTCTCGCCCGCAACCTGGTCTCGACCGCGGTCGTGTTCGGCGTCGCGCTGCTGCTCGGCTTCCGCCCGAGCGCCGGCCCTCTGCAGTGGCTCGCCGCGTTCGGCGTGATCGCCGTCTACATCCTCGTGATCACGTACCTCTACGCCGCGATCGGACTCGCCGCAGGCAGCCCGGAGGCGGCCGCAGGATACGGATTCATCCTCATGTTCGTGCCCTATCTGTCCAGCGCGTTCGTGCCGGTCCACACGATGCCGACCTGGCTGCAGTGGATCGCGGAGAACCAGCCGATCACGCCGATCATCGAGACCATCCGGGGCCTGCTCATGGGCACGCCGCTGCACGCCCAGCCCTTCTGGGCGCTGGGCTGGTGCGCGGTCATCCTCGCGATCTCGGTGCTGTGGGGCCGCTGGCTCTTCGGCCGGGCCCGGCGCTGAGACCCCGCAGGACCCCGGCACGCGGGTGCGGGCGGCGCTCAGGCCTGGAGGCTCAGTCCCGAGGCTCAGGCCTGGGCGCTCAGGCCCCGAGGCGCTTGAGCGCCGTCTGCACCACGTGCTTCGCGCTCGCGGCGGCGCGGCCGACGACCTCGGCCGCATGCGCGGCGCCGTCGGGCAGCGGCGGAACCCCGATGACGCCGGAGATGTCCGGGGCGGAGTCCCCGTAGGCGTCGGCGAGGAACGGGACGAGCCAGTCGTCGACCTGTTCCAGAGGGGCCGCCTCGATGCTGTAGAAGCGGCGCTGACCGTCTTCGCGGACCGTGACCAGTTCGGCCTCGCGCAGCACCTTGAGGTGCTTGGAGACGGTGGGCTGGCTGATCCCCAGCTCGCTCACGATCTGCGTCACGCTCGTGCCGGCATCCCCCTCCTCGGACCGCTGGCGCAGGAGCTGAAGGATGTCCCGTCTCGTGCCGTCGGCGATCACGTCGAAGATGTCGGTCATGCCTTCACAGTAGCCGCGCCGGGGGCGGAGTACCATGACGAAGGCTTGGCGGACGGAGGATCGGAGGGGCTCGACCATGGCGCGCACCGCTGCCCCACGATCCTTCTCGGAGGCCGTCCGCAGGACCGTCCGTCTCGGAAAGACCCTGACGACCTCCTCCCCCTCGCGTTTCGCGATCGTGGTGTTCTCGGCGCTCATCCTGATCACCACCGCCCTGCTGTCGCTGCCGATCGCGAGCGCGGATCGCACGGTGACGCCGCTCGCCGATGCGCTGTTCACCGCGGTGTCCACGATCTGCGTGACGGGCCTGTCGACGGTCGACATGGCGACGCACTGGTCGGGCTTCGGCCTCGGCGTGGTCTTCGTCGGCGTCAACATCGGCGGCCTCGGCGTGCTGACCCTCGCGAGCGTGATGGGCCTCGCGATCTCGAAGCGCCTGGGGCTGCGCGCCAAGCTCATCGCCGCCGGCGACACCAACCCCATGCGCGCGCACGGCGGACCCGTGAACGAGAGCCAGACCGTGCGCCTCGGCGAGGTCGGATCCCTGCTGCGCACGGTCGCGATCTCCGCGTTCGCGATCGAGGCCGGTCTCATCGTGCTGCTCTACCCGGCGCTGCTGACGGCGGGGGTGGATCCCGTCACCGCCCTCTGGGAGGCGCCGTTCTACGCGGCGATGGCGTTCACGAACACCGGCTTCACCCCGAACCCCGGAGGGCTCGCGCCGTTCGCGCAGAACTACTACGTGCTGAGCGTGCTCATGCTGGGCGTGTTCCTGGGCAGCCTCGGCTTCCCCGTCATCTACACGCTCGCCCGGCAGCGCTGGCACGTGCGCCGCTGGTCGCTGCATGCCAAGCTCACGGTGCTCACCACGATCGTGCTGTTCGTGGTCGGCGCGGCGGTGTTCCTCCTGCTCGAGTTCGACAATCCGAAGACCTTCGGATCCATGGACGCCGGCGACACGACGTTCCAGGCGTTCTTCCTCTCCGCCATGACCCGCTCGGGCGGCTTCAGCGTCGTGAACATGGGCGACCTCAACGGATCCTCGATGCTCGCCGCCTCGATGCTCATGTTCGTGGGCGGCGGCTCCGCCTCCACCGCCGGCGGCATCAAGGTCACCACGCTCGCGGTGCTCGCGCTGGCCGTGATCAGCGAGGCCAAGGGCCGCCCCGCCGTGCAGGCGTTCGGGCGCCGCATCCCCTCGGACGTGCAGCGCGTCGCGCTCAGCGTCGTCGCCTGGGGGGCGACCACCGTCGCGCTCTCCACGATCGCGATCAGCCAACTCACGAAGTTCTCCGTCGACGAGGTGCTCTTCGGCGTGGTCTCCGCCTTCGGCACCGTCGGGCTGTCGACCGGCGTCACCGAGAGACTCCCCGACTCGGCGACCTACATCCTCGCCGCGACGATCTTCATGGGGCGCGTCGGCACCGTCACGCTCGCCGCGGCCGTGGCCGCGACGAGCCGCACCCAGCTGTACTCGCTCCCGGTGGAGCGGCCGATCGTCGGCTGACCGGGCGCGGTGCGGCGAACCCGGGCGCGGTGCGCCAGACCCGCGGTGGTGGCGTACACCGGTTGCGGCGACGGCGGTGGCGACCGGGGTGCGGCCTGCGACGGACAGTAAAGTGGGCGGCATGGTTGAAGTGCTGCGCAACGATGCCCCGGTGCTCGTGATCGGGCTGGGCCGCTTCGGCGCCGCCTGCGCCGGCGAGCTGGACCGCCTCGACCGCGAGGTGCTCGCGATCGACACCAACCTCGAGCTGGTGCAGAAGTGGTCGGAGCGGGTCACGCACGCCGCGCAGGCCGACACCCGCAACATCGACGCGCTCCGCCAGATCGGCGCCCAGGACTTCCAGGTCGCCGTCGTCGCCGTGGGCTCCTCGATCGAGGCGTCGGTGCTCATCACCGCGAACCTCGTCGACCTCAAGGTGCCGCAGATCTGGGCGAAGGCCGTGTCCCAGTCGCACGGCAAGATCCTCGCCCGCGTGGGCGCGAACCACGTGGTCTACCCCGAGCGCGAGGCCGGTGAGCGGGTCGCGCACCTCGTGAGCGGCCGCATGCTCGACTTCATCCGCTTCGACGACGACTTCGTGCTGGCCAAGATGTACCCGCCGAAGTTCATCCGCGGCGTGGGCCTGAACCAGTCCGGTGTGCGCAGCAAGTACAACGTGACCGTGGTGGGCGTGAAGAGCCCCGGCAAGCCGTTCCGCTACGCCGAGGCCGACACCGTCGTGACCAACCACGACCTCATCATCGTGTCCGGCACGAACAGCGACATCGAGCGCTTCTCCTCCCTCGACCGCTGACCCCTCCCCGCGCCCCCTGCCCCCACCCCCGCGGCGCCGATCTCTCCGCGAGACTCCATCTGGGCGACGAGACTGCGCGTCTGAACCGCAGTCTCGTCGCGGAGATGGAGTCTCGCGGTCAGAGCGGGCGGACGACACGGGGCGGTCAGAGATCGGGATGTCCGTCGCGCGGGGGATGCCGGGCGAGGGCGGGGCATGGTCGGATGGAGGCATGACCGACTCCACAGCGCCCTTCGCGGCCGCGCCGCCGGTGCTCTCGCTCCAGGGCCTTCGCAAGCAGTTCGGGCAGAAGGTCGCCGTCGACGACCTCTGGCTCGACGTCCCCGCCGGATCCATGCTCGGCCTGCTCGGCCCCAACGGCGCCGGCAAGACCACGACCCTCGCGATGACCACGGGCCTGCTGCGCCCCGACGCAGGGACCGCCCGGGTGCTCGGCGCGGACGTGTGGCAGGATCCGGCCGCGGCGAAGGGCCGCATGGGCGTGCTGCCGGACGGCGTGCGCATGCTCGACCGCTTGACCGGCGCCGAGCTGCTGCGGTACACCGGACTGCTGCGCGGGATGACCGAGGCCGAGGTCGTCGGCCGCTCCGGCGAGCTGCTCGAAGCGCTGGGACTCGCCGACGCCGGCAGCACGCTGGTCGTGGACTACTCCGCCGGCATGCGCAAGAAGATCGGCCTCGCGTGCGCGCTCATCCACGCGCCGCGCCTGCTCATCCTGGACGAGCCGCTCGAGGCGGTCGACCCCGTCTCGGGCGAGACGATCCGGCAGATCCTGCGGGCGTTCGTCGCCGGCGGCGGCACGGTCGTGCTGTCCAGCCACGTCATGGAGCTCGTCGAGTCCCTGTGCGACCGCGTCGCGATCGTCGCCGAGGGGCGTCTCCTCGCGAACGGCACCCTCGACGAGGTGCGCGCGGGCGAGAGCCTGCAGCAGCGCTTCCTGTCCCTGGTCGGCGCGCACGAGCTCGGATCGGAGACGCTCGCATGGTTGCGCTCCTCGTAAGCCTGCGCTGGCGCCAGCTCGGACACCAGCTCGGGCGCAACCCGTGGATGATCGTGTCCCTGATCATCACGGGCATGATCGCCCTCGGCCTGCTGACGGCCCTGGCCGCGGGCCTCGTGGCGCTGCGGATCGCTGCGCCCGATGCGGCCGTGCGCACACTGGTCCTCGTCGGCGCCGGCATCGTGCTGGTGTGGTGGATCGGCTCGATCGTGGTGAGCGTCGACGACTCGCTCGCCCCGGAGCGCTTCGCCCTGCTGCCGGTCACCGCGCGATCGATGCTGCCGGGACTCGTCGTGGCGGGCGCCACCACGATCGGCGGCATCGGCACGACCGTGGCGCTGCTGCTCATGCTCGTCGGATGGTCGGTGAGCCCGCTCGCGCTCGTGGCCTCCGTGGTCCTGATCCCGCTCGCACTCGCGACGTGCGTGCTCGGCGCCCGTGTGGTCAGCGGCGTGCTCGCCGGATGGCTGGCCGGACGACGGACGCGCGATCTCGTGATCACGCTCGGCGTCCTGCTCGTCGCCTGCTCCGGCCTGCTGATCAACGTGCTCGTGCGCGCCTTCTCGCGGCTGTCGGATCCCACGGCGGTCCTTCCCGCGATCGCCGACGCCGCGGGGTGGACGCCGCTCGGCGCCGTGTTCGGGGTCTCCGCCGCACTCGCCCAGGGCGATCTGCTCGCGGCGGGACTCCGGCTGCTCATCGCGCTCGCCACCGCGGCAGCCCTGTGGTTCGCCGCACGCGGGCTGCTCGCCGCACGTCTGGTCGCGCCGATCCAGAGCCGCGGCGGCGGACGCGTGCGCTCCGGCGGGCTGCTCGATCGTGCCCTTCCCGCCACCGCGGTCGGCGCGATCGCGGCCCGCTCGCTGCGCTACGCCACACGCGACCCGCGCCAGGTGATCAACACCGTGATGATGCTCCTGCTGCCGGCCCTGCTGATCGGTGTCGCTCTGATGAACGGACGCGGCGAGAGCTCGCTCGCCCTCGGCCCCGGCACGATCCTCATCCCGGCGATCAACGCGCTGCTGATCGGCACGATCCTGCAGCTCGGGATCGCCTACGACAACGACGCGATCGCCCTGCACATCCACATCGGCGTGCCGGGGCGGGCGGACCGCGCCGGCCGTCTGCTCGGGTTCGGGATGATCGCGGTGCCGGTGACGATCGTGCTGTGCGTCGCGGCGAGCATCATCGCGGGCCGGATCGACCTCCTTCCGGCCAGCCTCGGCGCGGCCCTGGGCCTGGGGGCGGCGGCGGCCGGAATCGGCGCCTGGGTGGGCGCGTTCCTGCCCGGCCGCGCTCCCGCCCCCGAGGCGAATCCGTTCGGACGCGGATCCTCCGGCGGGGTGCAGTCGATGGTCGCGATGATGATCATCACGCCGCTCAGCCTCGTGATCGGAGGCCCTGCGTTCGGCCTCGCGATCGCCGCGATCTGGACGCCGTGGCTCGGCTGGCTGAGCCTCGCACTGGGCGTGGTGTGCGGCGGGCTCGCCGCGTGGGGCGGCGCGGTGCTGGGCGGCCGGATCCTGGATCGGCGCTGGCCCGAGGTGCTCGCCGAGGTCGCCAGCGAGGCGTGAGGACGGCGGGCGCGGCGCTCCCCGGAGGGAGGGCGCCCGCCCGCGGCTCCTCGAGGGGTGCGCGCCCTCGGGTCAGACTCCGGCGGCGAGTTCACGCGCGCGGGCGAGCGCGGCGTCGGTGGCGCGGGCGAACAGGCCGTCCAGGTCCGCGTCCTGCAGCACCGCGACGGCGCGCTCGGTCGTCCCCTTGGGGCTCGTCACGCGGCGGCGCAGCTCGGCCGGATCCTCGCCCGACGCCTCCAGCAGCGCGGTCGCCCCGATGAAGGTCTGCTCGGCCATGAGGCGTGCCTCGGGCTCCGCGAAGCCCTTGCCGATCGCGGCCTTGGTGAACTCCTCGATGAGCAGGAAGACGTAGGCGGGACCGGATCCGGAGATCGTGGAGAGCGGGTCGATCTGCTCCTCCGCGACCTCGATCACGGATCCGACCGTCTCGAACAGCCGGCGGACGAGGGCGCGCTCCTCGTCGGTGACGTCCGCGGCCGCGGCGAGCCCGGTGACCGCACGGCCCACGGTCGCGGGCGTGTTCGGCATGGACCGGAGCACGCTCGTGCCCGCAGGCAGGTGCGCGGCGAAGGTCGCCAGGGTGACGCCGGCCGCGATGCTCACGACGATCGCGTCCTCGCGCAGGTGCGGGGAGATCTCGTCGAGCAGATCCGGCACCATGGCGGGCTTGACGCCGATGACGACGATGCGCGCCCCGGCCGCCACGTCGTTGCCGTCGGGCTGCTGCTCGAGCGCGATCGAGCGCACGCCGGGCAGGCCCTCGAGCTCGGCGGCGCGCGCGGACGTGCGGTTGGTGGCCGTGATGCCGCCGACGACCGGGATCGCGCTGGCGACGAGGCCGCGCAGGATCGCACCTCCCATCGAACCGGCACCGAGGAACGCGACAGAGGGGAGTGCATCGACCATGCGGCCATCCTACGAGCCCGGGCTCGCGGCGCGCCGGGATCCCGTGCCCGGGATCGGCGGCGATCGGCGCCTCCGGGTGCGGATCGGCGCCGTCATCCGCGGCATCGCCCGACATAGACTCGTGGCATGAGTGCATCCGGTGGCGGCAAGGCGATCCTGGCGGCGTTCCTGGCGAACATGGGCATCGCGCTCGCGAAGCTCGTCGCCTGGCTGCTCTCCGGATCCGCGTCGATGCTCGCCGAGGCGATCCACTCGATCGCCGACTCCGGCAACCAGCTGCTGCTCATGCTCGGCGGCCGCAAGGCGCAGCGCCGAGCCGACCGGGAGCACCCCTTCGGCTACGGCCGCGAGCGCTTCGTGTACGCCTTCGTCGTCTCGATCATCCTGTTCTCGGTCGGCGGCCTGTTCGCGATCTACGAGGGCGTGCAGAAGCTCATCGAACCGCACGAGATCGACAGGACGTGGTGGTGGCTGCCGCTCGCCGTGCTCGTGGTGTCGATCGTGCTCGAGTCCTTCTCGCTGCGGACCGCGATCAAGGAGAGCAACCACGTGCGCCCCCAGGGGCAGTCCTGGGTGTCGTTCATCCGCCGCGCGAAGGCGCCCGAACTCCCGGTCGTGCTGCTGGAGGACACGGGAGCTCTCACCGGGCTCCTGTTCGCACTGCTCGGCGTCGGCCTCACCCTGATCACCCACAACCCGGTCTTCGACGCCCTCGGCACGTTCATGATCGGCCTGCTGCTCGTGCTCATCGCGGTCGTGCTGGGCATCGAGACCAAGAGCCTGCTGGTCGGCGAGGGCGCGAACGAAGCCGACTACGACCGGATCGTCGACGCGATCCTGGCGGGCGACGAGGTCGAGAAGCTCATCCACATCAAGACCCTCTACCTCGGCCCCGACGAGCTGCTCGTCGCCGCGAAGATCGCGCTCACCTCGGACAAGACCGTCCGCGCGGCGGCGGACGACATCGACACGATCGAGATCCGGATCCGCGAGGCCGTGCCGGCAGCGCGGGTGATCTACCTCGAGCCCGACATCTACCGGCCGGCGCTGGATCCCACCCCGCCCACCGACACGTTCGTGCTCCGCTCGGCCGACTGACCGGCGCGGAACCGTGGTGGTCGACCCGCTCGCCGAGGCGCTCGCCGATCCCACGCTGTCCGCGGACGCGCGGCAGAAGCTGCAGAACGTCCAGGACGTGCTGCACGCCGACGCGCAGGCGCGCCTGATCTCGCTGTTCTTCGAGGGCGACGAACCCCGTGCGGCCGTGGCGTTCGGCGACTTCGACGCGGCCGAACTGATCGCGGTCGTGCTGCACGGGATCGACACGGATCTCGCCGCCTTCCGGGGCTGGGCCGGCATCGCGCAGCGGTTGTGCGCCGACACGATCCGGGCCAGCGCACTGCGCGGCGGATCAGTCCGCATCGCGACCGTGGCCTGGTTCGGCTACGACTCCGGAACCCACCTCTCCGCGCTCGCGACCAAGCACGCGACCGTGGGGGCGGCACGGCTGGCGGGCGACCTGGTACGCATGCGGCACAGGCACCCCGGAGCGCGCATCGCGGTGCTCGCCTATTCGTACTCGTCCACGCTCTTCGGCGAGCTCGTGCTCATGGACGGGGCGGGCCCGGTCTCGATGGCGTTCTCGATCGCCTCCGCCGGAATGACGCACATGGCCGCCGACGCCGTGGCGGAGGCGATCTCGAAGCACGCGTTCTCGTTCTACGCCACGGAGGCCTCGAGCGATGCGACCGCTCCCCTGGGGCGGCTCGGCGCGCATCCGGTCGACCCCCGCGACATCGCGGGCACGATCGTGTACGGCTCCGATGGAGGCCCCATCCCCGGCTCGGGCGGCGAGCACGGCGAGGCCACCGACGGGCATGCGTCGCAGACCGAGATCGACGAGCGCGGCGAGCGGCACCCTGGCTACTTCGATCCGCGCGCGCAGGCGTACCTGTTCGCGGTGCAGCGCCTGGCCCGGCTCGCGTCGCGGAGGCCGCGAGCCTGACGGGGCGGAGCCTGGGCCTGGGCCCGGTACGGGGTTGGGCCGGGGTCGGGCTGGTGCGTGGGATGACTTCTCACGGGTTTGGGGCGTGATCCACCGTTTTGGGGCGCAGGAGAACACCCGAACGTGGCGGGACGCGCCCCAAAACCGGAGGATGCGCCCCGAACCGACCGTCGCCGACCAGGGCCGGAGCCGAGTCGGGGCCGGAGCCGAGTCGGGGCCGGAGCCGAGTCGGAGCCGAGTCGGGGCCGGGCGGATCCTGGGAGCCGGAGCTCGCGTCCCGGACCCCGGAGACGGATCAGCGGCGTTCGGCGAAGAACGCGCGCAGCTGCTCCACGGCTTCGTCCTCGCGGACGCCGCCGACCACCTCGGCACGGTAGGGCAGCCGACGGTCGCGCAGCACGTCGTAGCGGGACCCGGCCGCTCCCGCCTTGTCGTCCCAGGCACCGAAAACGACGCGCGCCACGCGGGACTGCAGGATCGCCCCCGCGCACATCACGCACGGCTCCATCGTGACGACGAGGGTGCAGCCGGTGAGGTTCCAGGATCCCTGCGCCGCGGCGGCCGCACGCAGAGCGACGATCTCGGCATGGCCGGTCGGATCCGCGGTCTCCTCGCGGTTGTTGCGCCCTTCCGCGAGGATCCGTCCGTCGGCGCCGAGCACGACGGCACCGACCGGGATCTCCTGCGCCGCGGCGGCCTCGGCGGCCAGGACGAGCGCGCGATCCATCGCCGTGTCGTCCGTGACGGGTCGTGCTGCGTCCACAGGTCCTCCCGACGGTCGAGCCTAGCCGGAGCGCCGATCCCCGTCGTCCGGTGGGGGCCGTACTGGCCCTTCCTCGCCGGCACGACGCGGTGACGAGCACGACGCCGTGAAGGCCGGTCCCCTCACCTCGCGTCGCCCGCGCACGGCGGGCGCTCCCCTCCGCCGAGAATCCGCGCATCGCGCGCGGGCCCGGGCAAAGTACCCTGTACCTATGCGTGTGCACGTCGCCGACCACCCCCTCATCACCCACAAGCTGTCGGTGCTGCGCGATGCGCGCACTTCGTCGCCGGTGTTCCGCCAGCTCACCGAGGAGCTCGTGACGCTGCTCGCCTACGAGGCGACGCGCAACGTGCGGGTGAGCCCGATCGAGATCACCACCCCGGTCACCACGACCATGGGGGTCAAGATCTCCGAGCCGCGGCCGATCGTCGTCCCGATCCTGCGCGCCGGTCTCGGCATGCTCGAAGGCCTCGTCAAGCTGCTGCCGACGGCCGAGGTCGGCTTCCTCGGCATGGTCCGCGACGAGGAGACCTTCGAGCCGACGACCTATGCCGAGCGCCTGCCGGACGATCTGAGCGGACGCCAGTGCTTCGCGATCGATCCGATGCTCGCGACCGGCGGATCCCTCGCCGCTGCAATCCAGTTCCTCTTCGACCGTGGTGCGGACGATGTGACCGCGATCTGCCTGCTCGGCACGCCCGAGGGCGTCGCGGCCATCGAGAGCCTCGTGGGCGACCGCAACGTCACCCTCGTGCTCGGTGCACTCGACGAGCGCCTGAACGAGAAGGGCTACATCGTGCCCGGCCTCGGCGACGCGGGAGACCGCCTGTACGGCACGGTGTGAAACAGGCACGGTCTGAGCCACCCCGTTCTCGAGCAGACCCGGTCTAGACCTCGAGCACGTAGGAGCGGTCCTCGCCGTAGGCGGCGAAGCCGCAGCGCGCGAGGATCGGAGCCGAGGTCTCGACCCTGCCCTTGACGAGGGCGGTCGTCGCCCCGTGCTCATCCCCGATGCGCAGCCGCTCCGCGAGCACCGCGCGATACGCGCCCCTGCCCCGGAATTCCGGAAGCGTCGCCGCGCCCCACAGCCGCAGGAAGCCGTCCACGAGGGTGCAGCCGCCCGTGCTGACCGCCTGCCCGCCGACGCGGGCGAGCGCGCGGAACCCCGTCCCTGACGCGGCATCCGCGGTGACCTCGTCGAGCTGCTCCATCAACCCGTCCTCGTCGAGCGGATGCTGCGCCCACACGGGCACGCTGATCGCGTCCACATCGCGCACCTGCTCCAGCGTGCACACGGTCTCGGCCGCGATGCCTTCCGGAACCGGGATCGGATCTCCGGGGATCGCCCGCGCGAAGACCGTCACGGTGTCGTCGTGCCCCGCGCCACGGCGGCGCAGCTCGTCCTCGACGTGCGGAGAGTCGGCCGCGCCGACCCAGAACACCAGCTTCCGCTCGCCCCACTCCCTGGTGCGAGCGATCGCGTGGTCCACGACTCCGGCCGCATCGAGCGAGGAGTCGATCACCGAGGCGCGCACGCCGCCTCCGAAGCGCGCGGGATAGCGCACCAGCTGCAGGTGCTCCCCCTCGGTCTCGCTGTCGCGCGGGAACCAGACCCACGACGCGGACGCCCGCAGGATCTCGGACTCAGAGTGCATCGGCACGCTCCCGTGCGTCGTTCACCCGTTCGGTGCTCGCGTCATCCTGACCCGCTGAAGACGGATCCGCCGCCTCGCGGTCGGCGCCGACGAGGTGCGCGAAGGCGCTGAGCCGCGCGACGCCCTCCGGCGTCCACGGGAGGTCGTCGAGCAGGGCAGGCGAGTGCACGAGGTAGGCGGCGACCTTGGCCCGCGAGATCGCCACGTTGAGCCGGTTCTGCAGCAGCAGGAACTCGGGTCCGCGCGGGGCGTCCCGCCCGCTCGAGGCGGCGAGCGATGTGATCGAGACCACCGCCTCCCTGCCCTGGAAGTTGTCGACCGTGCCGACCGCGACATCGCCGAGACCGGCCTCGGCGAGCGCGTCGAGGATCAGCTGCTTCTGCGCGTTGTACGGTGCGACGACGATGACGTCCGCCTGCTCGAGGGCTCGCGGCGGCGCCCCCTCCATGCCGTCGGTGTACTCCCGCCCGATCAGCGCGCGGACGATGCGGACGACCTCGGCGGCCTCCTCGGGCGACTGCGTGGCGTTGCCGCGATGCCGGATCGGCCGCACATGCAGCCCGGGCTCGACCCCGTCGATCACGCGCCGCTCCGTGCCGGGAGCCGAGGCGAGCGCGCCGGCGTAGGCGAGCTGCGAGACCGGGGCCGCGACCTCCGGGTGCATCCGCCAGGAGCGGGCGAGGAAGGCTCCGTGCGCGGGATCGATCACGGCCTTCTCGTGCATGGCCCAGCCGAGCGCCGAGGTGTCGACCGGTTCGGGATGGGTGCCCTGGCTCACCTGCGGCAGTTGCTGCGGGTCGCCCAGGAGCAGCAGGCGCTGCGCCGAGACGGCGACCGCGATCGTGGAGGCGAGTGAGAACTGCCCGGCCTCGTCGATCACGAGCAGGTCGAGCTCGCCGCGCTGCACGCGCCGGGTGCTGGAGAAGTCCCAGGCGGTGCCGCCGACCACGCAGCCGCGGCCCGCGGAGGCCTGCTCCGCCAGGTACCCTGCCATCCCGTCCTTGCGGATCGCGGTGAACACGGGCTCCGGCCCCTGCGGATCCTTCGGCGCCTTCGCCACCTGTGCCGCCGGCACTCCGGCCGCGACCACCCGCTCGAGCAGGTTCTCCACGATCGCGTGCGACTGCGCCACCACGCCGATGCGGTATCCGTGCTCGTTCACCAGCCGGGCGATCACGTGCGAGGCGGTGTAGGTCTTGCCGGTTCCGGGAGGGCCCTGCACCGCGAGATAGCTGCGGTCGAGGTCGAGCACGCCTCGCACGATCGCATCCGCGGCGTCCGCGCTCCCCCCGGGGTGTCCGTCCGGCCCCGCCTCCAGGACCGGGAGCGGACCGCCCGAGGCCGTGTGCGGCACGATCCGGCGCAGGACGTCGGTCGCCGGATCCCGCGGGAACGCCGGCGCCGTCGACAGGACGGATCCAGCCCACTCCTCGATCGCGCCCTGCAGCGAGTTCACGCGGGGCGGCGCGGCCGGGGTGAGCGCGAGCGGCAGCTCGTCCCAAGTCTGGCCGCCCACCGAGCGCTCGCGGATCCGGTAGCCGTCGTCGAGCAGCTCGACCACCTCGACCTCGTGCGGAACATGGATCACGCGTGCCGGGAACTCACCGAAGAACGGCGCCGGAGCCTCGTACAGTGCGAACGGACTGCCGCCGACGTTCAGGGTGCTGCCGGGCGCGACCTCGCCGTGCAGGTCGACGAGCCGCGTGACCGCGCGGGCGCCCTCCTCCTGACCCCAGTCCTCGACGACGGCCGAGCGACCGGGGTCGATCCGCAGCACGTCGCGCGTGGACTCCCACAGGGTCACCGGCTCGCGCAGGCGCTGGAAGTGCGAGATCCAGAAGCTCTTCGCCTCGCGCGGGAAGTAGTCGATCGCGGCGGCGGCGACCCGGTAGGTCTGCCCGTCTCCGCCCTCGCCGTGCACGCGCTGTCCCTCGGCCTGGAGCGCGAGCGAGAGCGGCGCCGGCTCATAGGCGCGGGTCTCCGGCTCGTCCGGCGGCGCCGGCAGCACCCCCGCCTCGCGTGCGAGGCCCACGAGCCAATTGCGCAGCCGACGGGTGGAGACGCAGTCGTAACGGTTGTAGTCGGCGAGGTCGGCGAGGATCTCGTCCGCCTCGGCCGTGCGCCCCGCGGCGGCGAGCCCCCGCGCCTGCACGTACTGGACGATCGAGTCGTCGCCCTTCTGCACGTCGCTCGTGCGCACCTCCGCGCCCATGTAGAGCGGCTCGAGCTTCTTGATGGAGTACGACCGGGATCCGATCCGCACGGTCCGCAGCACGAGCGGGTACAGGTCGACGAAGACGCCCTCGCGGAGCAGGCGGTCGACCGCGGCCTCGCCCACGCCGTAGCGCTCCGCCATGTTCTGCAGGTGCGAGGTCTCGTAGGGGGCGTAGTGGTAGATGTGCAGGTCGGGGTGCGCCGCCCGCCGTGCGGCCACGAAGTCGAGGAAGTCGAGCAGCGCCTGCTTCTCGGCCGCGAAGTCGTGCGCCCACAGCGCGCTGTACTGCTCGGCGTCGTCGACCCAGCCGAACAGGTAGTCGAGCCCCCATCGCTTGTTCTCCTGGGGGTGCTCCTCGCCCGGCTCGGTGTAGAGCGGATCCCCCTCGAAGTCGAAGAACAGATCTCCGCGGCTGGGACGCGGCATCATGCCGATCGCGGCGGCGGAGACCACCTCGAACGGCGGCACCGGGTGCGCATCGGTCTCGCCCGCGGCGTCCGCGGCGGCTTCCGCGCCCATCGCCGCGAGCTGCAGCCGGGCCTGCGCGCGCAGCGCCTCGAACGTCTCCGCGCCCATGCCGTCCGGGGCATCCGCCGCGGCCGCGAGGTCGTCGATCGTGTGGATGCCCGCGGCGCGGAGCCGCGCACGCTGCACCGGGCGCATCCGCGCGACGAGCAGCAGGTCGCGGTGGGACACGACCTCGAGCTCGCACGTGGCGCACCGCCCGCAGGCGACGACCTGCAGGTCGCCACGGTCGTCGCCCCAGGCGAGCGGAGTCCCGCCAGCGCCCTCGTCGATGCGGCGGTCGGCGATGAGTGCGCGCAGTCGCGCCCTGCGCACATGGAACAGCGGAAGCAGATCGCTCACCGCATGCGTCGACACGCTGCGGTCGCCGAGGATCAGATCCACCTCGTCGGAGCGCGGGATGCCGAGCCGATCGAGCTGGTCGACATATGCCGCCAGCTGCATGAGCGCCGTGACGCGCGCGGTGCGGGCGAGCTTGGAGTCCTGCACGCGCCAGCGGCCGTCGGGGTCGCGCAGGAGGAAGTCGGCGAATCCGACGAACTCGGGCGTGGAGAACGCGGCCTGATAGATCACGGTCGCATCGGACCGCAGGGCGCGCACCGTGTCGGCGACGACACCGGCGAGCGCCTCCGCGTCGGTCGACGACACCTTGGGCAGCTCGATCACGCCGGGCCCGCCGTCGACGGATCGCCCGTGCTCCGCGAGATAGTCGTCGAGCACCACGAGCTCATGCGCGTCGCCCATCGCCGCGGCGCGGGCGAGGGTGGCGTCCTCCGGATCCTCGACCGGCTCGACCCGCCCGAGCTTGGCATCGACCGCGCGCGCCCAGGCGAACTCGCACTCGGCCGCGAGCTTCAGGTCCGTGGCGCTCCAGATCACGCGCTTCCGGTCGGATCCGGAGGGGGTGATCACGCGCACGACGGCTCCTGTCTTCGGGTGGCGGCCGATCAGGCCGTCGCTTCGACCCTAGACGCGACCACCGACATCACGGATCGGGATCCGCCCGGCGCGACGCCGACGGATGTGCCGCCTGCACGATCCGGGCACGGATGCACGAGCGATCGCCCTGATGCGTCCTGCATCCGTGTCCGGACCCTGCATCCGTCACGCGCGCACGGGAGGCTCGACCGCGCTCAGCGCCACCAGGTGTCGTCGGGGGTGACCGGCTGGCGGCGCTTGTGCGCGGTGGCGAGATAGCGCGTCTCGATGCGTCGCGCCGCGTCCTCGTCCACAGGGCGGCCCTCGAGGAAGTCGTCGATCTGCTCGTAGGTGAGGCCGAGCTCGTCCTCGTCGGCGCGTCCCGGCGTGCCGTCGAGGAGGTCGGCCGTCGGCACCTTGTAGGCCAGGCGGTCCGGCGCCCCGAGCGCGAGCAGCAGCGCACGGCCCTGCCGCTTGGTGAGCCCGGCGAGCGGCGTGAGGTCCGCCGCGCCGTCGCCGAACTTCGTGAAGAACCCGGTCACCGCCTCGGCCGCGTGGTCCGTGCCGATCACGAGCATGCCGCGCTGACCGGCGATCGCGTACTGCGTGACCATGCGCAGACGCGCCTTGATGTTGCCGCGGTGGAAGTCGGCGACGTCCTCCAGGCCCGCCGCCTCCAGGTCGTTCTCGAGCCCGTCGACGCCGTGCTCGATGTTGACCTCGACGCCCTCGTCCGCGGCGATGAACGCCATCGCGGCGGTCGCGTCGTCGGCGTCGTGCTGCACCCGGTAGGGCAGGCGCACGGCGATGAACGCCGCCTCGCCGCCCTCGGCGCGCACCTTCTCGACCGCGAGCTGCGCGAGGCGCCCGGCGAGCGTCGAGTCCTGCCCGCCCGAGATCCCCAGCACGTAGCCCTTGGCACCCGTGTGCCGGAGGTAGTCGACGAGGAAGCCGATCCGCCGGTCGATCTCCGCGGCGGGGTCGATGTCGGGCCGCACCCCGAGGTCGGCGGCGATGTCCTGCTGCAGGGTCATGCTTCTCCTTCGGTCGTGGAACCAGTATGCGACGGCGACGTTTCGTGCGCGTGAACGCCGAGGTCCCCCGGGCCGCGCCTGCGAGGATGGAGGCATGAGACTCCTCGTCGCCGCCCTCGCGTCCGAACTGCAGGCCTTCCCCGAGACGCTGGAGGGCTTCGACCGGCTCGTGACCGGCCCCGGCAAGCTCAAGGCCGCCTACGGTCTCACCCGGGCGCTGGATGCGGCCGCCTACGAGGAGGTCGTCGTCGTCGGCACCGCGGGCGGCGTGGATCCGGAGCTCCCGGGCGGCGTCTACGAGATCACGGCCGCGATCCAGCACGACGTGCAGGACCTGGACGGCGTGATCGGACAGCACGTCTCGCTGCCGCCCCGCGTCGCGACCGGCCGCGACGGCCTCGTGATCGCGACGGGCGACAGCTTCGTCGACGATGTCGCGGTGGTCGAGCGGATCCGCGGTCTCGGCGGGGTGCTCGTGGACATGGAGACCTACGCCTACGTCTGGGTCGCCGACCAGTTCGACGTGCCGATCCGGGTGCTGCGCGCGATCTCCGACACGGCGCAGGACGGCGCCACCACGGTATGGGACGAGACCGTCGCCGCCTGCAGCGTGCAGCTCCGCGACCGCATCCACGACGAGTACGGGGTCTGATCGCGCACCGGGGAGAGTGACCCGTGGACATTTCAGTTAACGCTCGCTAATCTGAATCACGAGTCCCATCCTCACCCGATGGCCCTACCCGATGGAGGGTTCCGTGCCGCAGTCATCCGCGCCGAGCGCCGCAGCGCCGACCTACCGGGAGCTCGTCGACGAGCTGCGCGCACGCCGCGCGGAAGCCGCCCTGGGCGGACCGGAGAAGTCCCGCCTGCGCCATACCGAGCGCGGCAAGCTCCTCGCCCGCGACCGGGTGGACCACCTGCTCGATGCCGGGAGCCCCTTCCTCGAGGTGGCGCCGCTCGCCGGCTACGGGCTGTACGGCGGTGACGCGCCCTCCGGCGGTGTCGTCGCGGGGATCGGGCTCGTGCACGGGCGGCACGTCATGGTGGTCGCGAACGACGCCACGGTCAAGGGCGGCACCTACTACCCGATCACGGTCAAGAAGCACCTGCGCGCACAGGAGATCGCCGCCGAGAACCGGCTGCCCTGCATCTACCTCGTCGACTCGGGCGGCGCGTTCCTGCCGATGCAGGACGAGGTGTTCCCCGATCGCGACCACTTCGGGCGGATCTTCTACAACCAGGCGAGGATGTCCCGCGACGGCATCCCGCAGATCGCCGCGGTCATGGGCTCGAGCACGGCCGGCGGCGCCTACGTCCCCGCGATGAGCGACGAGACCGTGATCGTGCGCAACCAGGGCACGATCTTCCTCGGCGGCCCTCCCCTCGTGAAGGCGGCGACCGGCGAGGTCGTCACCGCGGAGGATCTCGGCGGCGGCGAAGTGCACACCCGGGTCTCGGGCGTCGCCGACCACCTCGCCGAGAACGACGAGCATGCGCTGCAGATCGTGCGGGACATCGTGGCGACCCTGCCCCCGTCCCCGATGCTCGCTGATGCGGCCGCGGCGGTCGCGGATCCTCCCGCCGTGGATCTGCTCGACGTGGTCCCGGTCGAGCTGACCGTGCCCTATGACGCGCGCGAGATCATCCGCGGCATCGTCGACGGCGGCGCCTTCACCGAGTTCAAGCCGGAGTACGGCACGACCCTGGTGACCGCGTTCTCGCACATCCACGGCCACCGCGTCGGGATCATCGCGAACAACGGCGTGCTCTTCGGGGAGTCCGCGCTCAAGGGCGCGCACTTCATCCAGCTCTGCGAGCAGCGCGGCATCCCGCTGCTGTTCCTGCAGAACATCACCGGCTTCATGGTCGGCCGCGAGTACGAGGCCGGCGGCATCGCGAAGCACGGCGCGAAGATGGTGAACGCGGTCGCGACCGCGACCGTGCCCAAGCTCACGGTCGTCGTGGGCGGATCCTTCGGCGCCGGCACCTACTCGATGTGCGGGCGGGCGTACTCACCGCGGTTCCTCTGGCTCTGGCCCGGCGCCCGCGTGTCGGTCATGGGCGGACCGCAGGCGGCGTCGGTGCTGTCGACCGTGCGCCGCGATCAGATCGAGGCCGCGGGCGGATCCTGGTCGGCCGAGGAGGAGGCCGAGTTCCAGGCGCCGATCCGCGCCGCCTACGACGAGCAGGGCAGCCCCTACTACTCCACCGGCCGGCTGTGGGACGACGGGATCATCGAACCCGGTCAGACCCGCGACGTGCTGGGCCTCGCGCTCGACGTCGTGATGCGGGCCTCCTCGACCGACGCGCCCGCCACCCGCGGAGCGGCAGACCAGCGCCGATTCGGCGTCTTCCGGATGTGAGTGAGATGCGTCATACCGACCCCGTCGACCTGTTCGACACCGTCCTCATCGCCAACCGCGGCGAGATCGCCTGCCGCATCATCGCGACGCTGCGCCGGCTCGGGATCCGCTCGGTCGCCGTCTACAGCGACGCCGACGCCGGATCCCGCCACGTCGCCCTCGCGGACGTCGCCGTGCGGATCGGGCCCGCCCCCGCCGCGCAGAGCTACCTGAGCATCGACGCCGTGCTGGACGCCGCCCGCGCCACCGGCGCGCAGGCGATCCACCCCGGCTACGGCTTCCTCGCCGAGAACGCCGCGTTCGCACAGGCGTGCGCCGATGCCGGCATCGTGTTCATCGGGCCGACCGCGGACGCGATCCGCACGATGGGCGACAAGATCACGGCCAAGCTCGCGGTCGCCGAGCGCGACGTGCCCACGGTGCCCGGGATCGCCCGCCCCGGTCTCAGCGATGCCGAGCTCGTCGCCGCGGCCCCCGGCATCGGCTATCCGCTGCTCATCAAGCCCTCGGCGGGCGGCGGCGGCAAGGGCATGCACGTGGTCGAGGACGAGGCGCACCTCGCCGACGCGATCGCCGCGGCGCGGCGCGAGGCCGCCGCGAGCTTCGGCGACGACGCGCTGTTCCTGGAGCGCTACCTCACGACCCCCCGGCACATCGAGGTGCAGATCCTCGCGGACGCGCACGGCCACGTCGTGCACCTCGGCGAGCGCGAGTGCTCGCTGCAGCGGCGGCACCAGAAGGTGATCGAGGAGGCGCCGTCCCCGCTGCTCGACGAGGCCACGCGAGCGGCGATCGGCGCCGCGGCCTGCGAGACCGCCCGGAGCGTCGACTACCGCGGCGCCGGCACGGTCGAGTTCATCGTCGAGGCAGCCCGGCCCGACGAGTTCTTCTTCATGGAGATGAACACGCGCCTGCAGGTCGAGCACCCCGTGACCGAGCAGGTCACCGGGCTCGACCTCGTGGAGCAGCAGCTGCTCATCGCCGCGGGCGCACCGCTCGGCTTCGCGCAGGACGACGTCGTGCTGCGCGGCCACAGCATCGAGGCGCGCGTGTACGCCGAGGATCCGGCCGCCGGCTTCCTGCCCACGGGCGGTCGGGTGCAGCGCGTGATCCACCCCGAGGGCGAGGGGATCAGGGTCGACACCGCGATCGCCGACGGCCTGGACGTCTCGATCGACTACGACCCGATGCTCGCGAAGATCATCGCGCACGGCGCGGATCGCGATGAGGCCCGCCGGCGCCTGGTGCGGGCGCTCGACGAGACCGCGGTGTTCGGCTTCCCGACGAACGTGGAGTTCGTGCGCGCGCTGCTCGAGCTGCCGGAGGTGGTCGCGGGCGACCTCGACACCGATCTCATCGCCCGCCGCTTCGACGACCTCGCGTTCGCGGAGGCCGATGACCGCGTGTTCGCGGAGGCGGCGCTGCTCCTCGAAGCCGCACGCGAGTCCGAGGCTGCGACCCTCTCGAGCCCCTGGACCCGCCGCGATGGCTGGCGTCTCGGCGCTCCCGCCCCGCGCCGCCACGGGCTGGTCTGCGGCGGGCGCCGCGCCGAGGTGCTCGTGACCGGATCCGGATCGGCCCTGACGGTCGCGGTCGACGGATCCGACCCCGTCGCCGCCGTGCTGCGCGCGGACGGGCCCTCCGGACGCACTCTCACGATCGGCGGCACCACCCGCACGATCGCGGCGTGCGCGACCGGATCCGATCGGATCGCGCTCGCGCACGCCGGTGCGGTCTTCGAGATCGCCGTGGAACGGGTCGCGCACGCCGCGGGAGGCGCCGCGGAGACCACGCCGCATCTGGACTCCCCCATGCCGGGGACGGTCGTGCTCGTGCACGCGTCCGAGGGCGCCAGGGTCGAGGAGGGCGACCCCGTCCTCGTCGTCGAGGCGATGAAGATGGAGCACGTGCTGCGCGCGGGCGTCGCCGGAACCGTCTCGCTGCACGCGGCGCAGGGCGACACCGTCGCACGCGGGCAGACACTGGCGACGATCGCCCCCGACGCGGGCGATGCGGCATCCGATGACGGGGCGTCCCCGGCGACGCGCGAACCACAGGAGACGACGTGAGCGAGAAGCGCATCGAACAGCGGGGGCTCTACTTCGAGGAGTTCGAGGAGGGCGCGGTCTACCTGCACCGCCCAGGGCGCACGGTCACCGAGGCCGACAACGTGCTGTTCACCACCCTGACCATGAACACCCAGGCGCTGCACCTGGACGCGGCCTGGAGCGCGGGCACCGAGTTCGGCGAACGGCTCGTGAACAGCATGTTCACCCTGTCCACGCTCGTCGGACTCTCGGTCGCCCAGCTCACGATGGGCACGATCGTGGCGAACCTCGGCTTCTCCGACGTCTCCTTCCCCGCCCCCGTGCGGATCGGGGACACCCTCTACGCCGAGACCCTGATCGTGTCGAAGCGGCTCTCGTCGTCGCGCCCGGGGCAGGGCATCGTGCAGTTCGCGCACACCGGGCGCAACCAGGACGGCGCGGTCGTCGCGCTCGCCACGCGCTCGACGCTCATGCAGTGCCTCCCGGCCGGGGAGACCCGATGAGCGCCGGGATCGACGGCCCCGCGCTGCTGTTCTGCCCCGCGGATCGCGACGACCGGTACGCCAAGGCCCTCGCCGCCGCCGACACGGTGATCATCGACCTCGAGGACGCGGTCGCGCCGGAGGACAAGCCCGGCGCCCGCGCGAAGGTCGCCGCCTCGACCCTGGACCCGGAGCGCACGATCGTGCGCGTCAACCCGGCGAGCACCCCCGACCATGCGCGCGACCTCGACGCGCTCGCGGCGACCGCGTATCGCACGGTCATGCTCGCCAAGGCCGAGTCCGCCGCCGACCTCGACGCCCTGCACGCCGCCGGGCTGCAGGTGCTCGCGCTCTGCGAGACCGCACGCGGCGTCGTGCACGCCGAGGAGATCGCGGCGCATCCCGCGGTCATCGGGCTCATGTGGGGGGCGGAGGATCTCGTCGCGAGCATGGCGGGCCGGTCGAGCCGGTTCACCGCGGGCGCTCATGCGGGCCGCTACCGCGACGTCGCGCGCCACGCGCGCTCCCGCGTGCTGCTCGCAGCCAAGGCCTTCGGGAAAGCGGCGATCGACTCCGTGCACCTCGACATCGCCGATGTCGAGGGCCTGCGCGCCGAGGTGCTCGACGCCGCGGCCAGCGGCTTCGACGCGACCGCCTGCATCCACCCGAGCCAGGTCGCGGTGATCCGCGAGGGCTACGCCGCCACGCCCGAGGAGCGGGACTGGGCCGAGCGCGTGCTGGCCGAGGCCGAGCGGCAGGGCGGGGTGTTCCGGTTCGAGGGCCGCATGGTCGACGAGCCGGTGCTGCGCCAGGCGAGGGCGATCCTCGGGGGCTGACCGGGGCGCAGCCGGCCCGGCCATGCCCGCGCTCAGTCCGCGGCGCCCTCCGCCGCCAGGTGCCGCTCCGCCTCGGCCGCGAGCTCGCCGAGCACGAGCTCTCCGGTGTCGGCGTCGTAGTCGTACAGCTCCCCGTAGCGGCCCCAGTCGATCGCGATGTCGAGCTGCCGGCGGGCGTCCTCTGCGGTGTAGCCGCGCCGCAGCAGGTCGAGGAAGAAGTCGTCGCGCAGCGCGCCGTCGTCGCTGTTCTCGAGCGCCTTCACGATCGTCCGGATGAGCGGGACGCTCTGCACCGCCCGCGCCGCGAACAGCTCCTTGCTGGTCTGGATGTCCGCGGTCAGCCAGTCCCGCCCTCCGTCGCTGAGGAAGGCCTGGGCTCCCTCGACCTCGAGCAGCCCGAGCAGCTGGGCAGCGTCCACGAGCGGCAGCAGATCGTCCACCTCGAAGGAGAGCTCGTCCGCGAGATCGGGCAGATCGGTCTGCCCGTTGTGGGCATGCACGATCTCGATGAGGCCCGCGAGCCCGCCCACCGTGATGTCCGGCAGCGGGTGGCTGAGCGGGGTCGGCGCGGGCACCACCGACGACGCCGGCACGCGCTCGGTGTCGGTGAGCATCGCGTAGAGCGCATCGATCGTCGACTCGAAGGTGGGGCTGCGGCGATCGCGCGGCCTGGGCAGCAGGATCGGCACCTCGCCCTTCACATGCCCGGGGTTGGATCCCAGCACGAGCACCCGGTCGGCGAGCAGCACCGCCTCCTCGATGTTGTGCGTCACGATGCAGATGGCGGAGGTCGGGAACTCCGGCTGCGCCCAGAGCGACATGATCTCGCCCCGGAGGTTCTCCGCGGTCAGCACGTCGAGCGCGGAGAACGGCTCGTCCATCAGCAGGGCGTCCGGACGCAGCACCAGGGCGCGCGCGAAGCCCACGCGCTGCCGCATGCCGCCGGAGAGCTCGCGCGGGTATGCGGACTCGAATCCGTCCAGGCCGATCACGTCGATCGCGGCGAGCGCGCGCTCCCGGCGCTCCGCCGCGGGCACGCCGCGGGCCTCGAGCCCCAGCTCGACGTTGGCCTGCACCGTGAGCCACGGCATGAGCGCGAACGACTGGAACACCATCCCGACCCCGGGGTTCGCGCCCTCGAGCCGCTCACCGCGATAGCGCACCTCCCCCGTGGTCGGCGCGATGAGGCCGGCCATCGTGCGCAGCAGCGTCGACTTGCCGGATCCGGACTTGCCGAGCAGGGCGACGATCTCGCCCTTGCGCAGCGTGAGCGAGATCTCGGACAGGACGTTGAGGGTGGTGCCGTCGGCCGAGGGGAACGACTTCGTGACCCGGTCGATGTCGATGAGCGGCGCCCCGATCTCCAGCGGGGCGGACGTGCGGTCGGTCTTCTGTGCCATGGGGCACCTCCTCCGGGAGTCGGGGACAGCGTCAGGTCAGGGAGAATCGGGTCTCGGCGAGGCGGTAGAGCCGCCGCCAGAACAGGCGGTTGATGCCCACGACGAACAGCGTCATGACGATCACGCCGACGAACGTGCGGGCGAAGTCGCCCGCGGTGGTCGCGTTCGCGATGTAGGCGCCGAGGCCGGTCGCCGTGAGGGTGGTGTGCCCGTAGCTGACCACCTCGGAGACGATCGAGGCGTTCCAGGCGCCGCCGGCCGCGGTGATCCCGCCCGTCACCCAGGAGGCGAACACGGCGGGCAGGATCATCCTCCTCCATCGCAGCCAGCGGCTCACGCCGAGGTTCACCGACGCCTCCCGGAGATCCGCCGGGATCGCCGAGGCTCCCGCGATGACGTTGAACAGGATGTACCACTGCGCGCCGAGCGCCATCAGGAAGATGCCGCCGACGTCGAGGCTGACGCCGGTCTTGATGAGCAGGAGCGTGATGAACGGGAAGAGGAAGTTGGCGGGGAAGCTCGCGAGCACCTGCACGACGGGCTGTGCGAAGCGGGTGACGCGGGGGTTCATGCCGATCCAGACCCCGATCGGCACCCAGATGAGCGTGGCGACCACGATCAGCACGACGACGCGCGCGAACGTGACGAAGCCGAGCAGCAGCGCCTTGCCGAATTCGGCAAGGCCCACCGCGCCCTGGATGTAGAACAGCATCTCCACGACGCCCCACAGCACGAGGGCGCCGACGACGACGGCGAATACGACGTCGCCGGTGCGGCGCCGTCGCTCGTTCACGAGCAGGGGCCGATCGGCGAGCCCGAACGGGCGGGTGACGGCGTCGAGCCCCCGCCCGACGGGGCGGAGCGCGACGCCCAGGTAGCGGGAGACGCCGGAGTGCCGCAGCACGTTGAGCGTGATGCTGCGCTGCACGACCGTGGCAGACGTGTCCCCGATGCGGAACTTCTCGGCCCAGGCGGTCAGCGGCCGCCAGAACAGGGTGTTCACGCCGATCACCATGAGCACCATGACGCCGATCGCCAGGAGGATCGCCGGGATGTTCTGCTGAGCGGTCGCCGCCGCCACAAAGGATCCGATCCCCGGCAGCGCGTAGGTGTGGTTGTTGACCGAGATCACCTCGGACGCGACGAGGAAGAACCAGCCTCCGCCGAAGCTCATCATCCCGTTCCAGACCAGCGGGATCATGCCGCTCGGGACGTCCAGCTTCCAGAAGCGCTGCCATTTCGTGAGCCGCAGCAGGCGTGCGGCCTCGTCCAGCTCACGGGGCTGAGTGGTCAGCGAGCTGTAGAACGCGAACGTCATGTTCCAGGCCTGGCTCGTGAAGATCGCGAAGACCGAGGCGCACTCCAGCCCCAGCATCGACCCGGGGAAGAGCACGAGCCAGATCGACAGCGTCACCGAGAGGAAGGCGAGCACGGGCACCGACTGCAGGATGTCGAGCAGCGGGATGAGGATCTTCTCCGCGCGCCGGGAGCGCGCCGCCGCGGTCGCGTACACGAAGGTGAACAGCAGGGACGCCAGCAGCGCGACGAACATCCGCAGCAGCGACCGCGCCGCGTAGTACGGCAGGTTCGCCGGATCGGTCGACACGCTGGACGCCGCGTTCGACGGGTTGAACGGCGCACCGACCCCCTCCGCGAGGCGGATGAGCAGGAACAGCAGCACCGCGAACCCGACGAGCACGATCGCGTCGGCCGCGAGGCGGGTGCGCGAGCGTGCGCCGACGGACGTGTGTCCGGCGAAGGGACGGAGAGTCGTCATGGCGGGCTCCATGAGAAGAGCGCGACCGGCAGGTCAGCCGGGGAGCGTGTGCGGGAGGGGCGGGTGGGATCGATGGTCAGGATGACTCATCGTCATCACCTCCTCCGCTGTGCGCTCGTGCCCGATGCCGGACCATGTCGTACGATAGTCTCACTCAACTGCTTGCGCAAATGAATGGATGGTGAGTCGCTCGTGAACGAGCCGGACCGGATCATCGCCACCCCGGAGCGCCTCGGCGCGGCCGCCGGCACCTTCGATCTGCTCTCCGTCCCCGGACGCCTGCACATCGTCTGGCTGCTCGCCGCGGGCGAGAGCGACGTGACGTCCCTCTCCGAGCGCACGGGCGCCACCATCCCCGCCACGAGCCAGCAGCTCGCCAAGCTGCGCGCCGCCGGCGTGGTCTCGGCCCGGCGCGAGGGCCGGCGACAGCTCTACCGCGTCGACGACCCGCACATCGTGACCCTCGTCGAGACCGTCTTCGAGCACATCGCCCCCGATGGCACGCTCGCACTGGAGTCCGACGAGCGCCGCCCGCCCCGCCGGCCCCGCTTCCAGCACGCCTGAGGATCGGCTGCTCTCTTCTCAATTTCCTCATTCATTTGCGCAACCAATTGAATGTTGATACCGTCGTCCCGACGCGATGACCCGTGCCTCTGCGGGGCGCGCCGAACAGCGCGACCGTCCGCACTCCCGCGGCAGGTCGCCCGCCGCATGAGCGTGCGAGACCAGGAACCGACCCGAAGGAGGTGACCGCTGTGCCTGACAGCGACAGTCGATTGACCCGCCCCGGCGGGACGGTCCTCCGCCGGCGCAGCCTGGCCGGAGACGTCGTGCCGGGATCCTCCGAAGTCCTCCCGTTCTTCGCGACGATCCGCCCTCCCCGCTGACCTGCGGGTGAGCCGGCGCCCTCCGTCGCGCCCTCACCGTTAGGCAGATCATGCGCGCATTCCGCGTCAACGACCAGGTGCTCACCCTTCCCGACCCCGCCCGCCCTCCGCGCCCCGCGACCAAGAAGCGCGGCGAAGCCACCGCGACCCTCAGCACAGCGCAGCAGCGCATCCTCGTGGACTCCGCGGCCCAGCCGGCCAAGATCACGCTGCGCGCCTTCTCCAGCGACATCGACGGCATCGACGAGCACGCGGTCGAGGAGCGCCGGGCACGCTACGGCAGCAACGAGGTGCGGCACGACAAGCCGGCCCCCGCGGTCGTCCAGCTGCTCAAGACGTTCCTGAACCCGTTCATCCTCATCCTGCTGTTCCTCTCCGACGTCATGCTCTGCACGGACGTGATCTTCGCCGACCCCGCGGACGGCCCCGACTACACCGGCGTGAGCACGATCGGCGCGATGGTGCTGGTCAGCGTCCTGCTGCGCTTCTGGCAGGAGTACCGCTCCTCGCGCGCCGCCGAGCAGCTCAAGGCGATGGTCCGCACGACCGCCGCCATCACCCGCCGCGTCGACGGCCGCCCCGTCACGGGCGAGCTGCCGATCGAGCAGATCGTGCGCGGCGACATCGTGCAGCTCGCGGCGGGCGACATGATCCCCGCCGACGTGCGGTTCCTGCGCACGAAGGACCTGCAGATCAACCAGTCGATGCTCACCGGCGAGGCGATGCCGGCGGAGAAGACCTTCGAGGCCGACAAGACCGCGACCGCGGCATCGATCGTCGATGCCGCCAACCTCGGCTTCATGGGCACGTCGGTCGTGTCCGGATCCGGCACGGCCGTCGTCATCGGCACCGGAAGGCTCAGCTACTTCGGCAGCATGTCCTCCGCGATCGTCGGCGCGCGCCCGGAGACCGCGTTCGACCAGGGCATCAAGAAGGTCACCTTCACCCTGATCAAGTTCATGCTCGTCATGGTGCCGGTCGTGTTCATCGTGAACGGCCTCACCAAGGACTGGACCAGCGCCTTCCTCTTCGGGGTGACGACCGCGGTCGGCCTGACCCCCGAGATGCTGCCGCTCGTCGTGACCGCGAACCTCGCCAAGGGCGCGAAGTTCATGGCGCGGCGCAAGGTCATCGTCAAGCGCCTCAACAGCATCCAGAACCTCGGCGCGATGGACGTGCTCGCGACCGACAAGACCGGGACGCTGACCGAGGACCGCATCGTGCTCGAGCAGCACCTGGACACCTCGGGCACCCGCTCCGAGAGCACGCTGCGGTATGCGGCCGCGAACGCGCACTTCCAGACCGGGCTGCGCAACCTGCTGGACGGCGCCGTGCTCACCGCGGCGGGGCCGGGGATGCTCGACGAGGTGCGCCGCGACTTCTCCCTCGTCGACGAGATGCCGTTCGACTTCGTGCGGCGCCGGATGTCCGTCGTGGTCAGCGACGGCTTCGCCCAGACGATCATCACGAAGGGCGCCGCCGAGGAACTGCTCGACCGCTGCACCAACGAGCTGCGGGACGGCGAGGAGACCGAGCTGACCGCCGCGCGCCGGATCGAGCTGGACGACCTCGTCGCCGCCCAGAACGAGCTCGGGATGCGGGTGCTCGCCGTCGCCGTGCGCTCGATCGCGCCGGATGAGAAGGGCCGGTTCCCCGACTACTCCGCCGAGGACGAGCACGACATGACGCTCGTGGGCTTCCTCAGCTTCCTGGATCCGCCCAAGGCGACGGCGGGGGCGGCGATCGCGAACCTGCGCCACCGCGGCGTCGAGGTGAAGGTCATCACCGGGGACAACCCGCTCGTCGCGGCGACCGTCTGCCGCGAGATCGGCATGGATCCGGGGCGGATCGTGCTCGGGCCCGAGATCGACGAGCTCTCGCTGCGCGAGCTCGGCGAGCTCGCCGACGAGACCACGGTGTTCGCGAAGACGAACCCGGCGCAGAAGGCGCGCATCGTCGAGGCGATGCGCGAGCACGGGCACACCGTCGGGTTCATGGGCGACGGCATCAACGACGCCCCCGCCCTCCGCACCGCGGATGTCGGCATCTCGGTGGACACCGCCGTCGACATCGCGAAGGAGTCGGCCGACATCATCCTGCTGGAGAAGGACCTGAACGTGCTCGACGGCGGCGTCGTCGAGGGGCGGCGGACCTTCGTCAACACGATGAAGTACATCAAGATGACCGCGTCCTCGAACTTCGGCAACATGTTCTCGGTGCTCGTGGCCAGCGCGATGCTCCCGTTCCTGCCGATGATCCCGCTCGTCGTGCTGGTGCAGAACCTCGCCTACGACCTGTCCATGCTGACGCTGCCCTGGGACCGGGTCGACGAGCGCGACATCGAGCGGCCGCGCAAGTGGGAGACGAAGACGCTGTCCCGGTTCATGATCCTCATCGGACCGACCTCGTCGATCTTCGACATCACCACCTACCTGCTGATGTGGTTCGTCTTCCAGGCGAACAGCCCCGCGCACGCCGCGCTGTTCCAGTCCGGCTGGTTCATCGAGTCGATCATCTCGCAGACGCTGATCGTGCACCTGCTGCGCACCAAGCGCCTGCCGTTCGTGCAGTCCCGCGCGGGCCTTCCCGTGCTGCTCGCGACCGGCGCGGTCTGCGTGTTCGGCCTCGTGCTGCCGTTCACCGGATGGGGCCACGTGCTCGGCCTGGTCTCGCTGCCCTGGACCTACTTCCCGTGGCTGGTGCTGACGCTGGTCGCCTACTGCCTCGTCGTCCAGGTGGCCAAGAAGGCCTTCATCCGCCGCTTCGGCGCCTGGGTCTGATCCCCGGGCGCGGTCGCGCTCGCTTCGTCCGGCCCTCCGGCGATCCGCTGCGGATCGTCCGGAGGGCCCCGCCCGTCAGGAGAATCCCATGATCGACACCCTCGACATCGCCCTCCGCCTGAGCGCAGGTCTCGCGTTCGGCGCGCTCATCGGGTTCGAGCGGCAGTGGCGCGCGCGCACCGCAGGCCTGCGCACGAACGCCCTCGTGAGCCTCGGCTCGGCCCTGTTCGTGATCATGGGCGCCTTCAGCTTCCATGGCCCCGACGCCGACCCCACCCGTGTCGCCGCGCAGATCGTCTCCGGCATCGGCTTCCTCGGAGCCGGCGTGATCATGAAGCAGGGCGCGTCGATCTCCGGACTCAACACCGCGGCCACCCTCTGGGCCTCGGCCGCGGTCGGTGCCCTCGCCGGAGGCGGCCTGGTCTGGATCGGCGCCGCGGGCACGGCGGCCGTGATCCTGGCGAACGTGCTGCTGCGCCCGGTCGGGCGAGTGCTCGACCGGCGCGGGGGCACGGCGGGCCGGGAGAAGAACACCGAGGTCGAGTACACCTTCGAGGTGCGCTGCGCGCGGGAGCACGAGGTCGATGTGCGCGCGGTCGTGTTCGACGCCGTGCACCGCCCGGAGCTCACGGTGCAGTCGGTCGCCGCCGCCGACCTGCCCGACGAGATCGTCGTGATCACGGCGATCGCGATCAGCCCCGAGCGCGACGACCACCAGATCGAGCTCGCGATCGCGGACGTCATCCGCACCCCCGAGGTGCTCGGGGTGCGGTGGACCGCCCAGGATCTCAGCCCGGTGGACTGAGCCGCCCCTCCCGGCGCGCCGCTCAGCCGATCAGCACGCGCCGTGCGGCGCCGGAGAGTATTCCGCGCTCATCCGCCGAGACGAGCTTCTCGGTGCTGTGCGCGGTCGAGTTCAGCAGGCCGAACACCGCGTGCATCGCCACCTGGAGATCGGCCGGCGGGATCTCGGGGCGCAGCCGCCCGACGACCTCGGCCCAGAGATCCAGATACTGCCGCTGGAGCTTGCGCACCTGGCGGTTGGGGGCCTTCGGGAGCGTGCCCAGCTCGCGATCCTGCACGCGGATGATGTCGCGGTGCGCGAGCGCGAAGGTGAGGTGGAAGTCGATGAGGTCGTCCAGCACGTCCAGATCCGAGGTGTGCGGCGCCGCGACGATCTCGGATCCGCCCTGCAGCAGGAACTCGCTCGTGCCGATGAGGATCTCCTCGAGCATCGCATCCTTGCTCGGGAAGTGCCGATACAGGGCCGGCCCGCTGACACCGACGGCGGTGCCGAGCTCGCCGATCGAGACGGCGTGGAACCCGCGATCCGCGAAGAGCCGGGCGGCGGCGTCGAGGAAGAGCTGCCTCGTCCGTGCCTTCCCCTGCGCCCTCGCGGTGGTCATCCCGTAAGGATAGCGATCCTGGACAGTCGAGTGAACGCGCGCTAACATCTATTTCAGTTACCGATCGTTCACTGAGGAGCTGATCTGCGTGTCCGAGACGATCCCGTCCGAACTCCCCGAGGAATACCGCGAGCTGTCCGCGACGGTGCGCGACTTCGCGGAGCAGGTGGTCGCCCCCGTGTCCGCGCAGCACGACCGCGAGCACAGCTTCCCCTACGAGGTCGTCGCGGGCATGGCGGAACTGGGCCTGTTCGGCCTGCCCTTCCCCGAGGAGTACGGCGGGATGGGCGGCGACTACTTCGCGCTCTGCCTCGCGCTCGAGGAGCTCGCGAAGGTCGATCAGAGCGTCGCCATCACCCTCGAGGCCGGCGTCTCGCTCGGCGCCATGCCGATCTTCCGGTTCGGCACCGAGGAGCAGAAGCAGCGCTGGCTGCCCTCGCTCGCCGCCGGCACGAGGCTCGGCGGCTTCGGCCTCACCGAGCCCGATGCGGGCAGCGACGCGGGCCGCACCCGCACGACCGCGCGCCTCGACGGCGGCGAGTGGGTGATCAACGGCTCGAAGCAGTTCATCACCAACTCGGGCACCGACATCACCGCCTTCGTGACCGTCACCGCGGTCACGGGCGAGACCGAGCGCGGCAAGGAGATCTCGACGATCATCGTGCCGTCGGGCACGCCGGGCTTCGCCGTCGCCCCGCCCTACGACAAGGTCGGCTGGAACGCCTCGGACACGCACGGGCTGTCCTTCGACGACGTGCGCGTGCCGGAGGGGAACCTCCTCGGCGAGCGCGGCCGCGGCTACGCGAACTTCCTGCGGATCCTGGACGAGGGGCGCATCGCGATCGCCGCCCTCGCGGTCGGGGCGGCGCAGGGCTGCGTCGACGACGCCGTCCGGTACGCGAAGGAGCGCCAGGCGTTCGGCACGCACATCGGCGGGCATCAGGCCATCGCTTTCAAGATCGCCCGGATGGAGGCCCGGGCGCAGGTCGCCCGTCGCGCCTACTACCACGCGGCCGCCCTCATGCTCGCGGGCAAGCCGTTCAAGCAGGAGGCGGCGATCGCGAAGCTCACCGCGAGCGATGCCGCGATGGACAACGCGCGCGATGCCACCCAGGTGTTCGGCGGCAACGGGTTCATGAACGAGTACCGCGTCGCCCGGCACTACCGCGACTCGAAGATCCTCGAGGTCGGCGAGGGCACGACCGAGGTGCAGCTCATGCTGATCGCCCGCAGCCTCGGACTGTAGCCCCGGCTGCTCTTCAACACCCACGAATCCTTGCGACAGAATCTGCCCGAATTCGGGCAGATTCTTGTCGTTCACCGGATCGGATCCGCATACTCGTCTCATGACCGACGATGACCTGATCCAGCGGATCGTGGCATCGACCGGTCTGCCGGCGAGCGTCGCCGCGCGGGTCGTCGACGACGTCCTCGCCTGGTACGACGAGCCCGTCGAAGCCTTCGTGCGGCGCCGCCATGCCGAGCTCCAGCTCTACGGCACGCGCAACGCGGAGGCCTTCGCGCTCATCGCCGCGGAACTGCACGGCCGTCGCGTCGCCGCCCCGGAGCTCTCCGAACGGCAGCTGCGCCGCATCGTCTACGGCTGAGCCCGCCCCTTCCCTGACTCCTGCCCCTTCCCCTACTCCTGAGGAGCCCCACCATGTGCGGAATCGTCGGATACATCGGCCACCAGGCCGCCGCCCCCGTCCTCGTCGAAGGTCTCACCCGCCTCGAATACCGCGGCTACGACTCGGCCGGCATCGCCGTGCTCGGGAGCAAGGGCACGACCTCGATCCGGAGGGTCGGCCGGGTGCGCGAGCTCGAGGCGGCGCTCCCGAAACGGCTCACGGGCACGGTCGGGATCGGGCACACCCGCTGGGCGACGCACGGTCCAGCCCTCGAGCAGAACGCGCACCCCCAGCGCAGCCAGGACGGCCGGATCAGCGTCGTGCACAACGGCATCATCGACAATGCGGCGGCCCTGCGCGCCCAGCTCGCGCAGTCCGGCGTCGAGCTGCAGAGCGACACCGACACCGAGGTCATCGCGCACCTCATCGCCCAGTCCGATGCGGAGACCCTCGAGGAGGCCGTGCTCACGGCCCTCGCCCGGATCACCGGCACCTACGCCCTCGCCGTGCTGGACGAGCAGCACCCCGAGCGGATCGTCCTGGCCCGCAGCGGGTCCCCGCTGATCATCGGCATCGGCGACAAGGAGATGCTCGTGGCCAGCGACGTGGCGGCCCTCGTGCGGCACACCGATCGGGTCGTGCATCTGAACGACGGCGAGCTGGCGACCGTGACCGCGACCGGCTTCCGCACCTTCGACCGCGGCAACAGCCCCACCAGCTCGGAGCCGGTCGAGATCAGCGTCGCAGCCGAGGACCTCGAGCTCAGCGGCTACCAGCACTACATGCTCAAGGAGATCCACGAGCAGCCCGAGGCTGCGGCGATGGTCCTGCGCGGCCGGCTCGACGAGCGGTTCGCCACGGCCCGCCTGGACGGGCTCGGACTGGACCCGCGGGAGCTGCGCAGCTTCCGCCGCATCAAGATCCTGGGCTGCGGATCCGCCTACTACGTCGGCCAGCTGGGCGCGCAGCTCATCGAGGATCTGGCCCGGATCCCGGCCGACGCCGAGGCCGCGTCCGAGTTCCGGTACCGCCAGCCCATCATCGAGTCGGACACGCTCTACGTCGCCGTGAGCCAGAGCGGCGAGACCGCCGACACGGCCTTCGCGGTCGAGGAGATCAAGCGCAAGGGCGGCCGCGTGATCGGTGTCGTCAACGTCGTCGGCTCGACCATCGCCCGCACGGTCGACGGCGGGATCTACCTGCACGCGGGTCCGGAGATCTCGGTCGCCTCGACTAAGGCGCTCACGAACATGGCGCTCTCCTTCGCCCTGCTCGCGCTGCACCTCGGGCGCCTGCACGACCTGTCCCACGCGGACGGCCAGCGGATCCTGCGCGGACTGCAGCGCATCCCCGGACAGATCCGGGAGATCCTCGAGGATGCGGACCCGATCGCGGCGGTCGCCGAGGACATCGCGAAGGCGCAGAGCGCGTTCTACATCGGGCGGGTGCGCGGGTTCCCGGTCGCGCGCGAGGGCGCGCAGAAGCTCAAGGAGATCAGTTACATCCACGCCGAGGCGTACCAGACGAGCGAGCTCAAGCACGGCCCGCTCGCCCTGATCGACCCGCACATGCCGACGGTCGCGCTCATCCCGGAGGACGAGCTGACCGACCGCAACCTCGCCGCAGCCGAGCAGATCCTGGCCCGCAAGGGTCCGCTGATCGCGATCACGCACGCCGGGGTCGATCTCGCGCATCTGGACGCCCGGACGATCGTCGTGCCGAAGAACGAACCGGAGCTGGATCCGATCCTGCTGACCATCCCGACCCAGCTGCTCGCCTACCAGGCGGCGGTCCGCCTCGGGCACGACGTGGACAAGCCCCGCAACCTCGCGAAGTCGGTGACGGTGGAGTGACCGGCTCTCGCGCCCGGCGGGCCTGACGGAGGGAGAATGGCAGCATGAGCAGCACTCCTCCCCTTGACGGCCCTTCCTCCGGCCGGGACGCGGTCATCGTCGCCGCCCGCCGCACCGCGGTCGGCATCGGCAAGCCGGAGCGCGGCGTCTTCAGCGGCGTGCACCCCGTCGACCTCTCCACGCACCCGATCCGGGCCGTGCTGGCCGACACGGGCGTGGATCCGGCTCTCGTCGACGACGTGCTCTGGGGCTGCGTGTCGCAGGTCGGCGAGCAGTCGTTCAACGTGGGCCGCAACGCCGCCCTCGCCGCGGGTCTGCCCGAGCACGTGCCGGGGATGACGATCGACCGCCAGTGCGGCTCGTCCCAGCAGGCGATCCAGAGCGCCGCCGCCGCGATCATCGCCGGCCACGCCGACATCGTGGTCGCCGGCGGGGTCGAGGTCATGTCCCGCGTGCCGATGTTCTCGAGCATCGGTTCCGTCGACGGCATCGCACGGGATCCCTACGGCCCGCTCATGCACGAGCGCTTCCCGGATCTGGGCAACCAGGGCGTGGGCGCCGAGCTCATCGCGCAGAGGTGGGGCCTCACCCGCACCCAGCTGGACGAGTTCTCGGTGCGCTCGCACCAGAAGGCCGCCGCGGCGACCGCTGCCGGGCTGTTCGCGGACGAGATCGTCCCCGTGGAGACGGCCGCGGGCGTGGTCACGACCGATCAGGGCATCCGCGCGGACTCCACGGTCGAGCGCCTGGCGACCCTGCCGACGCCGTTCCTCGAGGGCGGCGTGGTGACGGCCGGCAGCGCGTCGCAGATCTC
>JAITLM010000058.1 GCA_031277885.1 Microbacterium sp. | reverse complement strand
TCGAACGTCGGGCAGGGCGGGGTGACGGGGACCGATGCCGCATGGCTGGGCGCAGCCGCGGTCGCCGCGAGGACCGGGAGGGACCAGGCGGCGCCCTTCATCATCGAGCGGCGGGTGAGACCCGGTGTGCGCGTCTCGTCGGGTCGTGGAGTTTCGGTGGGCGGCATGGGCTTCCCGGAGAAGGTCTGTGGCCGGTCGTCTCGGCCCGATGGGCCTTCGTGCGGCTTCACTCGCCGCTTCGAGGGTATCCGGAAGTGCCTGGACAGGGCCTGCGGGCGGTCGCGGCGCGGCCCGCGGCAGGCCGCGACGACATTGACCCCCGCGCCCGACGGCGGTAGGCAGGATCCATGACGACGCCGGGCGAGAAGTGGACAGCGGACTACGTGGCGGCATGGCGCTCCAACGATCCGGAGCAGATCGGAGCGCTCTTCGGCGCGGACGCCAGGTACTTCACCAACCCCGACTCCGAGCCCCGCGTCGGCCGGGACGCGATCGTGGCGGGGTGGCTGGAAGACCTGGATGAGCCGGGCTCATGGACGTTCGAATGGAGCATCCTCCGCGAGGACGCGGGCTGGTTCCTGGTGCAGGGGCGCACCGAGTACCCCGCGGAGCGCGACTACCTGAACCTCTGGATCGTCCAGCTCGACGAGGACGGGCGCGCCGAAGAGTTCACCGAGTGGTACATGGCGCGGCCACGCGGCGGCAGTCCGATCGGTTGACGTCGCCGCCCGCACACGTACGTGGCCGACACGAGGCGGTCATCGAGGGGTTCAGCGTGGCCAGAACAGCAGGAGGTATGCGCCGGCGCCGCATGCGCTGAGAGCCAGGAGCAAGGCCCGCCAGCGCGACCGCGTGACGCGGAAGATCATCCCCGCGCCCAGAACGACGATGCCGGATACGAGCGCCCCGGTCCAGTACACCCAGCTCGTGGTGCCGAGCAGGAACAGCAACCCGTACGCGCCCTCACCCAGAAGAATCGCGACAAGGACGGAGAGCCCGAGGGCTCTCCGCCACGGGTGCTCCGAACGCTGCCAGGCCGCACAGACGCCGATGATGGGCCCGCCGATCACCGCCGCCCAGAAGAAGAAGGTTCCGGGCCCGTACGAGTCCGGGAACCCCCGCGCGGTGGAGACCACCGCGTACCCCTGAAGCAGCAGGGAGAACATCGCCATGCCCATCAACGCGGCGACCGTCGGAGTCCGAGGCATACGCCACCTCCCCGCGACGAGGACACAGAGGAACGTCGGCACGGTCCAGCCGGACACCGAGTTCGCGAACGACACCACTTCCTCCGGCAGGGACCCCTGCGCGAAGGAGGTCGCCCCACCCCACAGGAACCCCAGTGCTCCCGCGATGCCGACCCATCCCAGCCCAGCAAGAGCAGAACGGAACGCCGGCTCGCTCACGGGCCTTGCGCCCCTGCCGGGGTCCACCTTCGTATCCACAAGGCCACAATGGCAGGAGCCCGCTGGTGTTTCCCTCACCGCACGGCGGCCGCCCGACTAGTGGAAGTCGCCGCCGCCCTGGAAGTCGCTGGCCATGTCGGCGAAGCGGGAGAAGTGGCCCTGGAAGGCGACCTGGATCGTCGCGGTGGGGCCGTTACGGTGCTTCGCCACGATGAGGTCGGCCTCACCCGGGCGCACGTCCTTGTCGTAGACCGAGTCGCGGTGCAGCAGGATCACCATGTCGGCGTCCTGCTCGATCGAGCCCGACTCACGCAGGTCGCTGATCGCGGGCTTCTTGTCCTGCCGCTGCTCGGAACCACGGTTCAGCTGCGAGAGCGCGATCACGGGCACCTGCAGTTCCTTCGCGAGGAGCTTCAGGGCACGGGAGAACTCGGAGACCTCCTGCTGACGGGACTCGACCTTCTTGCCGCTCGTCATCAGCTGCAGATAGTCGATGACGACCATCCTCAGGCCGACGCGCTGCTTGAGCCGCCGGCACTTCGCACGGATCTCCACGAGCGTCATGTTCGGGCTGTCGTCGATGTAGAGCGGCGCGTCGTTGATGCGCCCGCGGGTCGAGGCCACAGTCGTCCAGTCGCGCTGGTCGAGCGTGCCCTTGCGGAGGTTCTGCAGGGGCACGGCGCCCTCGGCGCTGAGCAGGCGCATGGCGATCTCCGCCTTGCCCATCTCGAGTGAGAAGAAGATCGACGGCTGGTTGTTGCCGATCGAGGCCGCCCGGGCGAAGTCGAGCGCGAGCGTCGACTTACCCATCGCGGGTCGAGCGGCGACGACGATCATCTGGCCGCCGTGCAGGCCGTTCGTGAGCTCGTCGAGCTCGCGGAACCCGGTCGGCACGCCCGTCATGGATCCGTCGCGGCCGCTCGCGGCCTCCATCTCCTCGACGGCGGCATCGACCGCGACCGTGAGCGGCACGTAGTCCTCGGCGGTCTCGGTGCCGGTGACGGAGTAGATCTCGGCCTGGGCGGTGTTGACGAGGTCGGTCGCGTCGCCCTGGCCGTCGTACCCCATCTGCACGATGCGGGTGCCGGCGTCGACGAGCTTGCGCAGGATCGCGCGCTCCGAGACGATCCCGGCGTAGAAGCCGGCGTTGGCGGCGGTCGGCACGATCGACGTCAGCGAGTGCAGGTAGTCGGCCCCGCCCGCGCGCGCGAGGTTGCCGGTCTTGATGAGCTCATCCGTGACGGCGATGACATCGGTGGGCTCGCCGTGCGAGTACAGCGAGAGCACGGCGTCGAAGATCAGCTCGTGCTTGGGGATGTAGAAGTCGGATCCGCGCAGCGACTCGATCACGTCGGCGACCGCGTCCTTCGACAGCAGCATGCCGCCGAGGGTGCTCTGCTCGGCCATGAGGTCGTGCGGCGGGGTCCGCTCGGGACCGCGCCCTGAACCGAGCCGCTCCTCCGCGATGTCCGCGATCGACACGCGTGCCCCCTTCTTCTCCACCGACTGCCGAGCACATCCCTGTCGGATCCATGCTCGGGGCGGGATGATCCCCGCCGCACAAAGCACATCACCAAGGTCCGACATCGGGATGCTCGACAACGCTAGAAGCACCGTTCTCCCCATGCAAGAGTGCCTGTGGATAACTCTGTGGAGAGTCTGCGGGAAACTCTGGAGTGTCTGTGCAGAACACCTGGGGATAACTGTGGGGAAGGTTGCGACGCCCGACTATTTATTCGCCCAGGACCAGCACTTTTCCTATTCCCCAGCCTGTGGATGGAATCCTGGTTCAACCGAGCGTTTAAGGTTCACGCCACGGATGGTCGGATGTGCACAACTTGGGGACAACACCCACGCGTCCACCTGTTTGTCAAGTCGGCTTTTCGGCGGGTGTGGCGCCGCTCATCCGAGCGCACGAGTGCGGAGACCCGCTCAGGTGGCGGTGCGGCTCACGGCTTCGACGACACCACGGTCACGCCCTCCGGCAACGGCGTGCTGAGCAGCGCCGCGAGCTGGGTGACGTCATCGCGGTCGAGACCGCCGGCGATCTGCGCAGAATCCCCGAGGGACGCCCCGCACTCGAGTGCGAGCTGGGGAGCCGTGAGGATCTTCCCGTCGACGAGGATCGCGAACCGTTTCAGCGATGCATCGTCCTGGCAGGCGACCGCATCCGTCAGCGTCTTCAGCGCTGCCGCGCCGTCCTTCGTGAAGTCGAGCTGCACGGCCCACTGCCCCTGCGCATCGACGGGCTGCGCCGTGCGCAGATGCTTGTTCGTGACGAACGATCGTCCCAGCTCGAGCATCTCCCTGTACGCGCTCTCGGCAGTGCAGCTCGCGGCATCGGCCGTGCACGCGGAGTCGGACGCGGAGGCACCGGCCGCCACCGCGACGACGGGCCTCATCCCAAGTACCCCTGCGGCCTGGAAGAGCTCCGGCCTCACGGCGGTCGGCTTCCCGCCTTTCCGCGGAGGGTTGTAGCGCACCGTCACCGTATCGCCGTCGGTGCTGATGCTGTGCTCGGTGATCTGGGCGACGTCGAGGCGATGCCCCAGCTGCTCGGCGACCGTACCTGCTTCACCGCTCGGAACGCTCAGCACGACCTCGTCCGACAGCGCCGGCGCCGCGAAGGGGAAGGCGCTGCAGCCCGACGCGAGCAGGACGACCGCGGCCACGAGGACGCAGGAACGGATCGAGCGGCTCATGCTCCGGAGCCTAACCCGGCGTCGGGGAGATCCCTGGAGCGCGCGGTCTCGAAAGAGCTCGGCAGACCCCTGGACGTGCACCGCCGACGGGCGTACAGTCGGCGCCAAGCGACGTCGTCCTCGCATTGTTTCTGGGGTTCTGGAGGAGGTGACCGTGGACGTGACCGCTTCGACCGGTCACCGGCTCCGTGTCGGC
>JAITLM010000048.1 GCA_031277885.1 Microbacterium sp. | reverse complement strand
TGGGTCATCACGGAGATCTCGTGCTGATAGCTCTCGTAGCCCGGCGCCAGCAGGCCGTCGCCGGCGGGGAGGCCGTTGAGCGTCGGCTGGTGCACGCCCTGGCTGGTGATGCGCAGGCGCGCGGAGAGCGGCGCGGCCGGCAGCTCGAACTCCTGGCGGAGGTAGCGGGGCGGGTGCAGGCGCTCGCCGGGCGCGCTCGCGCCCTCGGCGGGGGCGAAGGCCTCGGGACCGAGCATGAGCGGCCCCTCGGCGAGCACGCGCTCCTGCGCGGGTTCGACCCAGGGCGCGTCCCAGTCCGCGAGTCCGACGCCGAAGCCCGCGGACGCCTCCGCCGTGCTGCCGTCATCCGCGCGCACCGCGAGGTGCCAGCGATACTCCGCTCCCGGCTCTCCGGCGAAGCCCTCGGGCTCGAGGGCGGTGTCCGACGACTCGATCCACCCGGTGTCGTGCGCCTCGTCGCCGCTCGCCTCGACGATGCGGATCCGGTGCGCCGTCGCGGCAGAGGCTCCGCCCTCCGCGCGCAGCCGCCAGGTCAGTCGCGGCGTCGTGCGGCGCAGGGCGAGCGGATCGGTGAGGTGATCCGCACGAAGGTCGGTGAGGTGGAGGGGCATCGACGGGCTCCTTTGCTCTGAATCGATTCAAGTTCTGATCATGAACATAAGCGGTCCCGGGGTCCCCGTCAAGCCAGACACCTCTTCGACCTCGGCGGCGACTGCGGCATATCCCGGAAGACCCGCTCTTGTGAATCGATTCAAAGCTTGCTAGCGTGCAGAGCACTTCGGATCCACAGCGCCGGTACGCGCCGCCGCTCTCCGGACCGCTCACGTTCAAAGGAGAACCATGACCGTCGAAGCCCCCGCCGTCCGTCACCCGAACCCCTGGTGGGTCGGCGTCGTGTGCGGCATGGCGTCGTACATCGATGCCGCCACGATCGTCGCGACCGGCATCGCACTCGTGATCTACCAGCACACGATCGGCATCACGCCCGACCAGATCGGCATCCTGTCCGGCATGCTCACGCTCTCGATCGCGATCGGCGCGATCTTCGGCGGCCGGCTGGGCGACGCGCTGGGCCGTCGCACGGTCTTCCTCGTCACGATGCTCATCGTGATCGGCGGCATCGCCCTGCTCGTCTTCGGGGAGTCCTTCCCCGCGCTGCTCGCGGGCGTCGTCCTCGCGGGGCTCGGCACCGGAGCCGACCTCCCTGTCTCGCTCTCGACGATCTCGGAAGCTGCCACGGAGAAGAACCGCGGCGCGATCATCGGGCTCTCCAACATCCTCTGGGTGATCGGGATCCTCGGGACGATCGTGATCGCGACCTTCGCCGGCGGCCTCGGGCGTCTCGGCGGCCAGCTGCTGTTCGGCCAGGTCGGGATCGTCGCCGCGCTCGTGTTCCTCGCACGGCTCACGATCCCGGAGTCGCCGTTCTGGCTGGCGGCCCGCGACGAGCGCCGCCGCGGCGTCGTGACGGTGCGGGCCGACCGCGCCTCCGTCCGCGACCTACTGCGCAAGCCGTATCTCGGGCCGTTCCTCGCGCTGCTCGTCTTCTACGCGCTCACCAACGTCGGGGCGAACACCGGCGGCCAGTTCGGCACGTACCTGGCGGTCAACGTCGCGGGCATCCCCGTCCAGCTGAACTCGGCGATCGGCCTGGCATCGTTCCCGATCGGACTGATCGCGGGTCTCTGGTTCATGCGCATCGTCGACGGCAAGCGCCGCATGACCTACTTCGTCTTCGGCGCGGTCGTGCTGCTGCTCGGCTACCTGACGCCCGCGGTCCTGGGGTTCAGCCTGCCGACGATCATCGCGATGAACCTCTTCATGGGTATCGGCGGCGCCTTCGCCTTCGAGGGGATCATGAAGGTGTGGACGCAGGAGTCGTTCCCGACGCTGCTGCGCACGACGGCGCAGGGCGCGGTCATCGCCGTCGCCCGTGTGGTCGCGGCTCTCCTCGCCTTCGCGACGCCGGCCCTCATCGCGGTCAGCCCGCAGGGGCTCTACGCCGTGCTCAGCGGAGTGGTCGCGGTCGGTCTGGTCGTCGCGTGGTTCGCGTTCCGGAACGCGGGAGAGAGCCAGTTCGTCACCGAGTCGCTGCGCACCGTCGACGTCGAGGCCGACACAGAAGCGACCGCACCGGTCGAGTCCTGACCCACCCGCCTCACGCCCCCACCCACGATCCGGAAGGACCGAGATGCATAACCCCCTCCACCCGTCCGAGTTCCTCACCGCGGATGCTCCGCGCGAGGCCGCGATCCGCTTCCGGCGGACCGCGACCCCGGCGCAGCCCCGCCGTGCCGTCTCCACCGCCCGCCTCAGCGCCACCGCGCTGGGCGTCTACGAAGCACGACTGGACGGTGCGCCGGTCTCGGACTCGGTTCTGGATCCGGGCTGGAACGCCTACGAATGGCGGCTTCCGTTCCAGAGCTGGGACGTGACGGAGGCGGTGCGCGCGGGATCGGGAGATCTCTCCGTCGAGATCCTGCTCGGCAACGGCTGGTATCGCGGAGACCTCGGCTTCGAGGGGGCGAACGCCAACTACGGAGATCGGATCGCCGCCGCGCTGGCCCTGGAGCTCGTGTTCGAGGACGGCTCCGTCCAGGTGATCGCGACGGATCCGGAGTGGACCGCCGAGACCACCGAAGTGCTGCGCAACTCGCTCTACGACGGCGAGACCATCGATGCGCGCCTGCGCGGCGTGCCGGGGGAGGCCCTGGCCGTCGGCACGGTCGACGTGGATCGCTCCCGGCTCGTGGCCCAGGCAGGACCGCCGGTGAAGCGGCAGGAGACCCGGCGTCCGGAGCGGATCTGGGCATCGCCCTCGGGCCGGACGCTCGTGGACTTCGGACAGAACCTCGTGGGCTGGGTGCGGGTCGCGGTCCGCGGCCCGCGCGGCTCCGAGATCGTGCTGCGGCACGCCGAGGTGCTCGAGGACGGCGAGCTGGGGACGCGTCCGCTGCGCGCCGCCCGGGCCACCGACGTCTTCGTGCTGTCCGGCGGGGAGGACGTCTTCGAACCGACCCTGACCTTCCACGGATTCCGCTACGTCGAGGTCTCCGGCTGGCCCGGAGACCTGCGCCCCGAGGATCTGGAAGCCGTCGTCGTGCACTCCGACATGCGGCGGACCGGATCCTTCGAGTGTTCCGAGCCGCTCGTGAACCAGCTCGTGCACAACTCGGTCTGGGGGCAGAAGGGCAACTTCCTCAGCGTTCCGACGGACTGCCCGCAGCGCGACGAGCGCCTCGGCTGGACGGGCGACATCGCCGCCTACGCGGCGTCCGCCTCGTTCCAGTTCGACACCTCGGACTTCCTGCACGACTGGCTCGAGGACCTGCACGCCGAGACGCGCCACTCGGCGACCGGCATCGTCCCGATCGTCGTGCCCGATGTGTTGAAGTACGCGCACTTCCCCGAGGGCTTCGCGTTCCCCGAGCTGGGCGCCACGGCGATCTGGGGGGATGCGGCGGTGTGGGTGCCGGAGGCGCTGTGGCGCGCCTACGGCGACCGCGAACGGCTCGCCGCGCACTACCCCGCGATGGTCCTGCATCTCGAGTCCGTCGAAAGGGCGCTCTCGCCGACCGGGCTCTGGGACCAGGGCTTCCAGTTCGGGGACTGGCTCGATCCCGACGCCCCGCCGGAGAACCCGGCCGCGGCGAAGGCGGATCCGCACGTCGTCGCGACCGCGTGCCTGTACCGGAGCGCCGCTTTCGCGGCGGAGGCTGCGGGGATCCTCGGGCTCGCGGAGGAAGCCGGGCGCTGGCGGGCGCTGGCGGATCGCACCCGCGCGGCCTTCCAGGAGCACTACGTCGAGGGTGGCCTCGTGCGCTCCGACTGCGTCACGGTCTACGCGCTGGCCCTCTGCTTCGGCCTGCTGGGCGACGAGGACCGCGGGAGGGCCGCGGACCGCCTGGTCGAACTCGTGCGGGCCGGCGGCTACCGGGTCACGACCGGGTTCGCCGGTACGCCGTTCGTCACCTGGGCGCTCTCCGAGACCGGGCATGTGGAGGATGCGTACCGGCTGCTGCTGGAGACGGAGAACCCGTCGTGGCTGTACCCGGTGACGATGGGGGCGACGACCGTGTGGGAGCGCTGGGACTCGATGCTCCCGGACGGCACCATCAACCCGGGCGAGATGACGAGCTTCAACCACTACGCGCTCGGGGCCGTGGCCGACTGGATCCACCAGGTGGTGGGTGGCATCCGCCCGGCCGAGCCCGGCTATGCGGCGGTGCGCATCGAGCCCGTCCCGGGGCCGGGGATCAGCTGGGCGCGGACGCGGTATGACTCCGCAGCGGGCGAGATCGCCGTGCACTGGAGCGCCGGCGAGGGCGGGTTCGTGCTCGAGGCGCGGATCCCCGAGGGCGTGCCGGCGGAGATCGTCCTGCCCGGCGGAGCGAGGCACGAGGTCGTCGGAGGCGAGCACCGCTTCCTCGGATGAGAGGACCGCGCCCGGACCTCCCGGGCGCGGTCCCGGCCATGCCCTAGGCTCGCTGTGCGGGAGAGGGGGCGGCCATGGTCGTGAGCGTCCGGGAAGTGGCTGAGGACGCCGGCGTGTCCGTGGGCACGGTGTCGAACGTCCTGAATCGTCCGGAGCGGGTCTCCGCGGACACGGTGACGCGCGTCCAGGCCTCGATCGCGCGGCTCGGATACGTGCGCAACGACGCGGCGCGGCAGCTGCGCGCGGGACACAGCCGCACGATCGGGCTCGTCGTCCTCGACATCCGCAACCCCTTCTTCGCCGAGGTCGTCCGCGGCGCCGAGCAGCGTGCCGACGAGCACGGGATGTCGGTGCTCGTCGCCAACAGCGATGAGAGCGCGCGTCGCGAGGGCCTGCTCCTCGACCTGTTCGAGGAGCAGCGTGTGGCGGGTGTCCTCATCACACCGGTCGCCGAGGCGCTGCCGCGGCTGCAGCAGATGCGCGATCGCGGCACGCTCAGCGTCCTGGTGGACCGCGAATCGCGGGATCCCGGCTTCTCCTCCGTCGCCGTGGACGACGTCGAGGGCGGGCGGATCGCCGCCGGTCACCTCCTGGAGAGCGGGCGGCGCCGGCTCGCGTTCGTCGGCGGGCCGGTCTCGCTGCGACAGGTCTCGGACCGCCTGAGCGGCGCGCAGGCCGTGGCCGCCGCGGCAGGGGTGGGGCTGGAGTTCATGGCCACGGGCGCGCTCAGCGTCGAGGAGGGACGCCGCGCAGGCCGGCTCCTCATGGATCGCCCGGCCGCGGAGCGCCCCGATGCCGTCTTCGCGGCGAACGACCTCGTCGCCCTGGGTCTGCTGCAGAGCCTGGTGATGGTCGGCGACGCGCGCGTCCCGCAGGACATCGCCCTCATCGGGTACGACGACATCGACTTCGCCGAAGCCGCGGTGATCCCGCTGAGCTCGATCCGCCAGCCCGCCGCCCTCATCGGATCCACCGCGGTGGACCTGCTGCTCGGCGCATCCGACGGTGGCGCGGCGACCGCGGAGCGCGTGCTCTACCGCCCGGAACTCGTCGCCCGCGCCTCGACGCTGGGCGTGTGAACGCGGGTGCGCACAGGCCTTCGTCCGCTCGATTTCTCGTGACCGGATCCGCCGGGTATGCTTGATCTTCGCGCCCCCGGTCGGCTGGAAAAGCGGGACGGGCGTGCATTGGCAAGTTGCCCGAGCGGCCAAAGGGAGCTGACTGTAAATCAGCCGCGTAATGCTTCGGGGGTTCGAATCCCTCACTTGCCACAGCCACGGAATTCCGCGGGAAACGGAGGGGCTGGTACCACATCAGGTGCCAGCCCCTCCGGCGTCTGCACCGTATCTTGCACCGTATCGTCGGCGGTCGCGACCGCTGCTTCGAGATCACGCTCTGCGAGGTTGACGAGGATCCGAGCGCCGATGTCGCCGAATCGACGCCAGGCGGCATCCGACGGCTCTCCTCGAGACGTCACTCGGACTCGCGGCTCATTCATCGGGAGCCCCAGCGGATCCGCGGCGGCGTGAATTAAGCACCCGGCGCGCGCGAAGCGGATCCGCCTTCATGCCCTCAAGGCTCGCCGCGGCGCGTTCGAGCAGCACGACGTAGCGCGCGGGGGAGAGGCCGAGCTCGTCCCGGATCCGCGTCTCGTTGTCTCCGCGCCACGACGGATTGCGCGCCTCGAAGGCGAGAAGTCGGACAGGGACGCCAGCCCTACCCAAACGACCCCGAATAGTCCAGCTACCTTAGTCCATATCTTCTAGATAAAAGCCCAAGTGCGGTGCGGTGGCGCTCGGCTAGCCTCCGAGTGAAGAACACAGGGACCATGTTCCCTGCTTGAATCTCCGAACGATTCAGAGTGCGCGCTTACGGAACATGGTGTGAACATTGAGGAGCACGAGAATGCACTTGATGCGTAAGAATTCGATGTTTGGCGTAGCTATTCTGGTGGCCACTTTGGCCATCGGAGTAGGAGCTGTTCCCTCCGCAATGGCAGCAACGACGACGAAGGCGTCGTCTGATGATCTCGGTACGTCCGAGCAGGACATGAAGGCCGTCTGGACCGAATACGGTGTGCCTGCCGATACCCAAGCAGTGTTGCTGCAGAAGCTCGATGCGGGTCAAGGTATCGACTCGATGACGGGGGCGAGCCCGGTCTCGAGCGAAACGACGGTCGACGGTGACAAGCAGACGACCGTTGCCCGGTTCAACGACGGCTCGATCACGGTCGCCACGATCGAGCCGAATGTGGCGTCCCTCACGCGAAGCGTCGGTAGCTGCGCCGTCGATGCCCCCACCTATGCCAACGACTGCCGAGTCCACGGCTGGTTCGGCACCGTCGAGCTGAGCTTCGTCAGTTCTTATCGGAAGATGGATCTCCAGGCAAGCGTGTACAACTGGGGGCAGGCTGCATTCACCTGCGGTCCGCTGATGACCTGCTCGGACCCGAAGTTTGAGCTGGTCAGGCAGTATCAGTCGGGAAGCCTCGCTGCTCAGATTAACTTGTATACGAACTGGAACACGGGCGTCGCGAATGGCCGGGCTACGCTGAGCCTGTTCGCGAAGGACCGAGGAGCTTGGAGCAACTAATGTTCGCCGGACTCTCATGGGTGCATTTGCTGATCATCGCTGCCTTCATGGCAGTCACGATCGCATTGGATGTCTATGTGTTCGTGAGACTGGTACGCCTTAGAGAGGGTTTCTCCGGTCGCGTACTCTTCTGGGGACTGCTGACCCTCATTGTGCCTGTACTCGGAGCTCTTGCGGTACTTGTTGCACTTCCACGTTCAAGAACGCTTGGCCATTCGAGGTTCTGAGGTTTCGATCCCTTCTAGGGTGACCCGAACGAGAATGGCCCCGTGTCTCGCGGGGCCATTCTCACCCTCCAGCCTCCAGCCTCCAGCCTCCAGCCTCCAGCCTCCAGCCCGCTCCGGAGCGTCGAGCGCCGCTTGCGTTCCCTCGGGTTGCGCGCCGCGTGCCGAGTCTGCACGCACCGCCGTCGCAGGCGGCGTCGCGCGCCTGCCGATGGCGCTCCGCCGGCTTTCGAGGATCCGTCCCGGGTGAAGGCGCCCGTACGATGGGGGCATGGTCGGTTCCACGCCTGGGCTCCCTGTGCTCGACCACGTCGACCTCGTGGCGCTCGATGCCTTCCGCTTCGCCGATGGCGGCGGCTATCCGCCGAGCTACCGTGATTTCATCCGTTCCCACGGATGGGCGCGGACGTTCGGCCTGTGGCTCGTCTACCCGCCCGTGCTCCCGGGTTTCGCGGACGGCCGCAGCCGTGCGGCGAACCTCACCGCTCGATTCCGCGCCGTCTTCCTCGACGGACGTGAGGAGGGCTACGACTGGATGGTCCAGCCCGACGGCGACTGGGATCTCGCCGAGCGACTGGAAGTGTTCGGCTGGAGCGAGAACGGGGATGTCCTGCTCTGGGACGTCTCCTCACGGAATGAGGACGGCGAGTTCCCGGTGTGGGAGTCCCGCGGCATGAACGCGCTTCACCTCCTCGGTGAGAGCCTCACCGAGGCGCTTCCCCGTCTGCAGGAGAACGCCGGCACCGACCGGGTGGAGCCGTTGACGCCTTTCGCCCTCTCCTCGTGACGCGCGTCATGCGGTGGTGAGCCTCGCCGGGGGAGGGCTCCTCGACCGGCGATGACCGGAGCGCGCGAGAGCCTCTGACGGGGTCGTCTCCGGGGTGCTCCGGCGCCCGAACCCGACTCGTGGCAGGATCGCAGGATGCCCACCGAACCGACCCCGCTGATCATCCGTCCCGCGCGCGGCGCCGAGGACTACCCGCGGCTGGTCGAGATCTGGCGGAGCGCCGTCCGAGCGACGCACGACTTCCTCGCCGACGAGGACTTCGCGCGCATCGAGGGCGACCTCGCCTCCGTCTACCTCCCGGCGGTGACGCTCGAGGTCGCCGAGCGCGACGGCCGTCCGGTCGGCTTCGCGGGAGTCGCGGAAGGCTCCCTGGAGATGCTGTTCGTCGCCGACGAAGCGCGGGGATCGGGCGTGGGGACGCTCCTCCTCCAGCACGTGATCGAGAATCTCGCGGTCACGCGCGTGGACGTCAACGAGCAGAACACCGGCGCGCACGGCTTCTACCTGAGCCGGGGCTTCACGCCGACGGGGCGGAGCGAACTCGACGGGGACGGTCGCCCGTACCCGATCCTCCACCTCGCGCGGAGCGACCGAGGTGACCGCGCTCCGACTTCCTAGACTGGTCGTCATGCGTGCCCTCACCGAAGACCAGATCCGGGCGTCGTTCCGCAACGCCGAGCCTGACGAGGTCGCCGAGATCGCGATGCCGCACGACCTGCTCCTCGCGGAGTGGGACTATCTCGACTTCTTCGCCTGGCGGGATCCGATCGCCTCCCGCAGCGGCTACATCCTGATCGAGCAGGACGGCGAGGCCGTGGGGATCGTGCTGCGCGCCGCGGATCCGTCCCGCGTCCGCTCCGGGATGTGCAACCTCTGCCACACGATGCAGCCCGGCAACCAGGTCGCCCTGTTCGCCGCGCGCCGAGCGGGTGCGGAGGGGCGCAAGGGATCCGTCGTGGGCACCTACATCTGCGCCGACCTCTCGTGTCACGAGAGCGTGCGGATCGTTCCTCCGCTCGCCCCCAACGAGATCCGCGCCGAGCAGCACGCCGACCGCCGCCTGGACGGCACGCACCGCCGCGTCTACTCCTTCGTCGCCTCCGTGCTCGGCGCGGCCTGACACGGCGCCCGGCGGGCTCGGGGCTCGGCGGCTTCGAGGCTCGGCGGGCTCGCGACGGATGCACGACCGCGGCACGGAAGCACGATCGAAACGCCGGATCCGTCGTGCATCCGTTCCCGGATCGTGCATCCGGTGCGCCGAACGTGTTGAACCTCAGGCTCACATCGCTTGAGACTCGGTGCCAAAGCCTGGCCTGGCGCGGGTAGGCTGAACGAGCGGCCCACGGGCCGTGCGATCACCGCCGATCCCGAAGGAGCACCATGTCCGAGCCCCTGCTCTACCGCGTCGAGGACGGCCTCGCCCGGATCACGCTGAACCGTCCGCAGCGGCTGAACGCCTTCAACGCCGAGCTCGCGCACGCGTGGGCGGACGCGACGGCGGCCGCGGTCGCGGACAGCGCGGTTGGCGCGATCCTGATCGAGGGCGAGGGCCGCGCGTTCTGCGCGGGCGGAGACGTGATCGACATGGCGACGGGCATGGGCGGGAACGACGAGATCGAGCGGCTCGCGCAGGTCATCCACTCCGGCATCACGGCGCTGACGTCCTCTTCCGTGCCGGTCGTCGCGGCCGCGCACGGCACCACCGCCGGGGGAGGCCTGGGGATCCTGCTCGCGAGCGACTACGCCGTGGTCGGATCCGATTCGCTCTTCGGCAGCCTCTACGCGAACGTCGGTCTCACGCCGGACCTCTCGGTCAGCGCGCAGCTGGCCGCGGCGGTCGGTCAGCGCCGCGCCCTGCAGCTGCTCCTCACCGATCGCATGCTCACGGCCGCAGAGGCCGTCGAGTGGGGCATCGCCGCCGAGGCGGTCGGCGAGGGAGATGCGGCGACGATCGCCGCGTCCGTGCGCACCAGGGCGGAGGAGGTAGCGCGGTTCTGGCTGTCCGGCGCGTTCGGCGCCTACGGGCAGGCGAAGCGCCTGATCCGCTCCCGGGACGAGCGCACCTTCCCGGAGCAGCTGGACGAAGAGGCCCGCACGATCTCCGCCGCCTTCAGCGGTCCGGAGGCGCAGGGGCTCATCGCCGCATTCGCGAAGCGCTCCTCCGGGCGCTGACCGCTCCGCTCATCCCGACGGACTCATCACCGGCGCGGCATCGGCCTCCACGCCGCTCGGTCCCGACGAGTTCACCCCCGATCGTGAATCGCCCCCAGCGCGCGTGCCGACGCGTGCAAGGATGAGAGCACCACAGACGGGGGGATCCCATGGCGAACACGACGACACCGGCCAAGACGGGGCCGAACACCTCATTGCTCATCCGCGGAGCGATCTGGATCGCGATCGGAGCCCTCATCGCCGCCGCGCTGGTGTGCGTCATCTGGGTGCTCATCGGAGACCAGCAGGGGCTGATCGGCCGCGCATTCCTCACGATCGTGCTGCTGGCGGGCTTCGCGGCGATCGCGATCCTCGAGGCCAGCCTGGCGCCGAACCGCGAGGACTGGCTCGCGCTGCTCAGCATGCTCTCCTGGATCATCGCGCTGCTGGTCGGCGCGGTGAAGATCTGGCTGCCCGACGACTCCTACTTCGGGGGCGTCGAGCGCTTCTTCCAGCTCGTGCTCGTCGTCGGGATCCTGCAGCTCGCCCTGCTGCACGTGCGACTGTTCCAGAAGGCGGCCGCGCGCCACGAGACCACGTTCACGCGCGCGATCGTATGGGTGACGTACGCGTTCCTCACGGGCCTCGTCGTGATGCTGGTCTTCTACCTGACGTTCCCGCACACCTTCCACTACGACGAGCTGTACTGGCGGATCGTCGTCGCGCTCACGATCCTCACTGCGGTCGGCACGATGCTGATCCCGCTCCTGAACGCGCTGTTCGCACCGAAGAAGCCGGCTCCGGTCGCGCCCGTGGCCTTTGCGGCACCCGCCGCAGTGGCCTACGCGGCACCGGCCGCCGCCGCGTACCCCACCGCCGAGCCGCAGCCGTGGCCCACCTATGCCGACGGCCGCACCCCTCTGCCGTTCTTCGCCGACGGCAGCCCCGACTGGAACGCGTACTACACGGGTGTTCCTTCGCCGGGGGCGACGATCCCGGGACAGCTCCCCGCGCCCGTTCCGCCCGTACTCGCGCAGTCCGCGACCGAGGCCGCGATGGCGCAGCTCGGCGTCGAGGCGGCCGTTCAGCCGGCCACCCCGGTCCAGGCGCCGGCTCCGGTCCAGGCAGCGCCGGCGACCCCGGATGCGCCTGCGCAGCCCGCCGCAGACGTCGCCACGCAGCCGACCACGGGTGGCCACGGTCTGACGGGTGCGCTGCACGCGGAATCCTCCGCGGCCGACACGGACCCGGCCGGGCCGTCGACGGCAGCGCCCGAATTCCCGCCGGCGCCGCCCGCCGCGCCCCCGGCCGCACCGACGCCTCCGGCCGCGCAGTGACCGCTGCGGAGCTCCGCGACCTCGCGACCGAGATCGCCCGCGAAGCCGGGGAGCTGGCGCAGCGGCGCCGCGCGGAGGGCGTGTCGATCGCGGCGAGCAAGTCGTCGCTGGCGGACATCGTCACCGAGGCGGATCGCGAGGTCGAGGCACTGATCCGTGCACGCCTGAACACAGAGCGTCCGGGGGATGGCTTCCTGGGCGAGGAATCGGGCGGCGGTGACGGATCCACCGGCATAACCTGGGTCGTCGATCCGATCGACGGGACCGTCAACTACGCCTCCGGCATCCCGCTCTACGCGGTGAGCATCGCGGTCGTCGAAGGCGGCAGCGATCCCGACCGATGGACCGCGCTCGCCGGAGTCGTGCAGTCGCCGGTCGTGGGGGAGACGTTCTCGGCCGCCCGCGGCGAAGGCGCGTTCCGCAACGGCGAGCGCCTGCGCATCGCCGAGCCCGGGCCCGCGGGTGCCCTGCTCGCGACCGGTTTCGGTTACGACCCGAGCACGCACGCCGGCGATCTCGCGACGGTCGGCCGGGTGATGCCCATCGCGCGCGATCTGCGCCGCGGAGGCAGTGCTGCGACCGACCTGGCCTACGTCGCCGCGGGCCGCCTCGACGGCTACTTCGAGCGCGGCCTCGGCCCCTGGGACTACGCGGCCGGAGCGCTGCTAGTGCAGGAGGCGGGCGGGGTCTTCCTCCGCCCGGAGGGTCCCGATGTCGTGCGCCGATTGAACCTCGCCGGCGGCGCCGAGCTCGTCGCCGAACTGCGACGCAGGATCCTCGACGCCGCCTGAGATCGCAGGATCCGGACGCGGACACGCCCGTGTGACGAAGGAGTCGCCCCGATTCGGTGGCGCGCAGATTCTTTGGTATTCTCGTCTGGTTGCCCTCTGAGGGCACACGCCCCGATAGCTCAGTGGCAGAGCACTTCCATGGTAAGGAAGGGGTCGTCAGTTCAATCCTGACTCGGGGCTCGCAGTATCCATGCGGATGCCGTGCGGCAGGGTAGCTCAGTTGGTGAGAGCGCACGACTCATAATCGTGAGGTCGCGGGTTCAAGCCCCGCTCCTGCTACAGATCGAGACCCCCGGATTTCCGGGGGTTTTGTCGTATCTGGGTGGCTACACTCGGAGCATGGTGCTGAGGTTCGACGTGGACATCGAGGAGGTCGCGCGCGTCGCGCGGGCTCGCGGCGTTCGACGCCTCCGCGTCTTCGGGTCCGCGGTGACCGATCGGTTCGACCCGGAGCACAGTGACGTCGATGTGCTCGTCGATCTCGCGACGGACGACGGGGATTCGTTCGACGCCTATTTCGGGCTCAAGGAGGATCTAGAGCGGATCTTCGGCTACCCGGTCGATCTCGTCATGTCGGAGGCGGTGCGCAATCCATTCTTCCGGGAGCGCGCGTTCGCGACCGCCGAGGAACTCTATGCGGCCTGAGTCATCCGCGTTTCTCTGGGATGCGAAGGAAGCGGCACTGCAGGTGACCGAGTTCATCGCCGGTCTCGATGAGGCCGGCTATCGCAAGGACGCTCTCCGTCGATCCGCCGTCGAGCGTCAGCTGTGGGGGAGGCGCTCGGGAACCTTCGGAGGACGGATCCGGAGACGGCCGAGGCGATCCCTGACCTTCACCGCATCGTCGGGCTGCGGAACGTTCTTGCTCACGGCTACGCCGTGATCGACGATGCTGTCGTGTGGGCCGCGGCACGCCATCGAACCGCAGGTCTGATCGCTCACATTGACCAACTGCTCGCGCAGGCGCACGACTCATGATCGTGAGGCCGCGGGTTATGTCCTCACTCCTGCCGCACAGTGAGAGCTTCGGATTTCCAAATGGCCTGTCGTGTCGAGTTCGACCGCGCCGCGTTCTCACTCCCTCGAAGCGATCTCGCTACTCGTTTCAACGCTCGCCCTGCATCCGCAGGCGCCGGTCCGCGTTTAGATTCGACCCATGGAGTTGATCCGGCGGTTCCCCGATCCAGTGGTTTTGTCGGCCTTGGAGTCCTGGGGCTTCCTGGACTTGGGTGACAAGAACCCACTCTTCACGTCCCCTTTCGGCGATGTGTTCATGCAGGGGCCGAAGTCGTATTGGCTGCTCGATGTGGTCGGTGGTTCATTGAGTGAGCTGTGCTCGACGGGCGAGGAGCTGACCGCGATTCTCAACACGAAGGACGGGCGTGACGAATACCTCATGGTCGGCCTTGCTGCTGAAGCCGACGCGAACGGGCTAGTGCCCAGTGACGACGAGATCTATGACTTCCGAGTTCCGCCCGTGCTCGGAGGCTCGCTGTCCGTCGCGAATCTTCAGCTCATCGACTTCGAAGTTGCCGTCAATCTCGCGGGACAGATCCACGAGCAGGTGCGAAACCTCCCGCCGGGGGCACCGGCTCGGCTTGGCTAACCCACCACGTCGAATGGTTCCCGGAGTCTTCTGACCCTGGTCAGACACGGTTCGCGCCGGAGGCTGGCTCACGTGCTCGTCCGGACGATCAGACTCGGCGCGAGCTCCATCCGCTGGATCGACCTGGACGGATGGGCGATCGCGTCGATGAGCATCTCGAGGGCGAGCCGGCCCGACTCCTCGAAGGGCTGGCGGACAGTGGTGAGGTCGAGCGCCTGAGCGAGCGGACCGTCGTCGAAGCCCAGGATCGCCACATCGCCGGGCACCGATAGGCCTTCCGCGCGCAGGCCGCGCCACGCGCGGGCGGCGAGTTCATCGTGGTTGGCCATGATCGCGGTCGGCGCATCGGACCCGGACAGGACCTGGCGCAGACGCGCGGTGGGATCCGCGTCGAGCTCGCACGCGATCGGCGTGATCCTGACGTGCTCCGACAGGCCGCGCATGCGGAGCTGTCCGGCCGCGACGTAGTCCCGCGAGAGCAGCGGCTCGCCCAGGTAGGCGACGTGGCGATGGCCGCGCGCGCGAAGATGCTCGCCGGCGAGACGCCCTCCGGCCTCGTCATCGAGGAGGACGACCGGCGGATCCTCGCCGACCGGACGGGCACGGCGCACGTCCACGAGGACCAGGGGGAGCGCGGCATCCCGGCTCGCCCGGAGCGCGGCGCTGCCCAGCGGGACGCCCATGACGATGAGCCCGTCGATCCCGCCACGCGCCGGCAAGGCGTCCAGGAGCGGCGCCTTGGCGCTGGCGGCGGAAGGGAGATCGTGGGCGGCGAGTTCGATCGCCGTATCGCGGGCGCGGAGGAGCATCCCGGCGAAGCGCCGGAGGTACGTCTGGTAGGTGGTGAACGGCGCGGCGACCGCGATCCTCATCCCGGCGACGGGACGACGCTCTGACGTCGTGCGGTACCCGAGCGCACCGGCGGCGGCGATCACCCTCTCGCGCGTCTGCTCGCTCACGCGGTGCGGCGCGTTGATCGCGAGCGAGACGGTCGAGATGCTCACTCCGGCACGATCGGCGACCGTGTAGATGGTCACTTTCGGGGATCCGCGCATGGCCTCGTCCTCTCTGTGACGAAGTGCTTCATCGAAGCGCTTCGATCCATTCACAATAGTGCCGAGACCGAGGGAGATCATCATGATGGGGCGGAACAGGCCGAGGGTGGACGCGTTCGTCGAGGCCGTCGAACGGCGGCTCGCGCCGCTGCAGCCACCCCAGGGGAAAACGGCGCAGGAGCGCCGGCGCAATGCGGCCGCATTCGATCCAGTGATGACGGCGGAGCTCGGAATCGCGCCGGTTCCCGCGGCCACCGAGGAACACTCGATCCCCGTGCCCGGTCATCCGGACGCGCGGTTGCGGGTCTACTGGCCCACACCGGAACGCGCCGCCGCGGATGCGGGGCTGCCCGTCCTGGTCTATTTCTTCGGTGGGGGTTTCGAGCTCGCCGGGATCGACTGGGTGTGGTGGGACGCGATGTTCCGCGAGCGCGCCAGGGACGCGGGCATCATCGTCGTAGCCGGCGAGTACTCGCACGCCCCCGAGGTGACCTACCCGGCCCAGCCCGAGCAGTGCTGGGCGGTGTTCGAATGGGCGGCGACCCACGCCCGCGAACTGGGCGGGGACCCGGACCGGCTCGCGCTGGGCGGCGGATCGGCCGGCGGGAACCTCGCCGCCGCGACCGCGCTGATGAACCGGGACAGGAAGAACCGGCCCATCCGACTCCAGGTGCTGGAGATGCCGCTGCTGGACATGACCGGTGCGCACCTCGAACCCGAGGCGCAGTCCTCGCTCGTGCCCAAGGCGCTGTTCCGTCGCTTCGCGCGCGGCATCGTCGCCCAGTACCTCGGGAAGGATCCTGCGACCGCTCGCGAGCCCTATGCCTCGCCGCTGCTCGCCCCGTCCCTGCGGGGCCTGCCTCCCGCGGTCATCTACACCGCCGAGCTCGACGCGCTGCGTGGCGACGGGGAGGCCTACGCCCGGGCGCTCGCCGATGCGGGGGTTCCGGTGACCTGTCTGAGGGTGATCGGGCAGAGCCACGGATCCGGGACCTACCGGGGTCACGTCCCCGCGGCGGATCACCTGCACCGCGAGCTCGTGGCGGTGCTGCGGACGCTGCATGACGCCCCGGTCGTCTACCCGGACGTCGAGCGATGAGCGGGATCTCCGAGCTCGCCCTCGATCCCGGCGTCCTCGGCTGGATCGCCCGCATCGAGGAGCTCTCGCCCGGGCTCCCCGGACTGCAGAGCCGTGATCCGCTCCTGCGGAGATCCGCCGAACGCCGGCTCTCCGATCTGCTGGCCGTCGACGCCGTGCTGCCGGTTCCCGACGGCGTGGCCAGAGAGGACCTGTTCGTCGCCGGGCCCCGCGGGCCGCTGCGCCTGAGACGGTACCGCCCTGAGAGCGGGACCGGCCCCCTCCCGTCTCAGCTCTGGCTGCACGGAGGCGGGTTCTTCGCCGGCTCGGTCGACGAGCAGATCAACGAACGGCTGTGCGCGCGCCGCGCCCTGGACAGCGGCGTGCAGATCTTCTCGCTCGAGTACGGTCTCGCGCCCGAGCATCCCTATCCGTCCGCCAGCGACGACGCGGCTGCGGCCCTCGACGCCCTGATCGCGGGCGGGCCCCGCCTCGGCGCGGACCCCGCACGGGTGGGCATCGGCGGCAACTCCGCCGGCGCGGCGATCGCGGCGAGCACCGTGCTGCGATTGCGGGGGAGAGTCCCCCTCGTGCATGTCGACCTCGAAGTCCCCGCCCTCGCGCTGCACCCCGTGGGCCGCGCCGCGGAACAGGCCGGCAGATCGTGGCGCGAGGAGTTCGCGTGGGTGGCGGGGCTGTACGTCGGCCCGGACGGGCCCGCGGACAGCGATGCCTCTCCGCTCGACGCGGATGACGTCTCCGGCTTCCCATCGACGCTGATCTTCGTCGGCGAGCACGATCCGCTCCGCGACGCGGGGATCGCCTTCGCCGCGAGGCTGCGGACGGTCGGCGTCGAGACGGAGCTCGTCGTCGGCGCCGGGCACCTCCATTGCACGCCAGGCCTCACGGCGGTCTTCGACGGAGCGCGTGCGTGGCAGGCGCAGCACGCGCAGGAACTCACCCGCGCCTACCGCTCCGCCGCGCCTGCGGCCTGAACCTGTTCCCAGGAGGAGACGATGACGTCCCGAACCACACTCGAGCCCGCGGTTCCCTCGGGCCCGGCCGTCCTGGGCGGCATCCCGGGCTCGCCGCAGCCCCGCGGCTTCCTCGTCGCGTTCGTCGCCGCCTGGTTCGGGCTGAGCCTCGTGCTCGGCACGATCATCGGCGCATCGATCCCCAAGATGCTCGCCTTCGCCGACGACGGCGCCAAGGGCGTCGAGCTGTCGATCGTCGCGGCCGTCGGCGGCGTGATCGTCATCCTGATCACTCCTCTGTTCGGCCGGCTCAGCGACCGCACGATGTCGAAACTCGGCAAGAGGCGTCCGTGGATCCTCGCCGGCGCGCTCTCGGGGCTCGCCGGTGTCCTGGTGCTGGCCTTCTCGACCGAGCTCTGGCAGATCGTCCTCGGGTGGGCGATCGCGCAGACCGGCTATGGGGCGGCCAACGCCGCGGTCCATGCGCTTCTCGCCGATCAGATCCGCACGAGCATCCGCGCACGGGTGTCGGCCGCCGCGAGCGCGGCGAACGCGGTCGCGCTCGTCGTCGGCTCTGCGCTCGTCGCCGCCCTGCCCAACGATCAGCAGTGGACCTGGTTCGTCGTCCCCGGCACCATCGGGACGCTGCTCTGCGGGATCCTCTTCTTCTGCCTGCACGACATCGTGCGCACCGATCGGCCTCCGCGCTGGCGATGGTCCGACGTGCTGGCGACCTACTGGCTGAACCCCGTGCGATACCGCGACTTCTTCTGGGCGTGGGCATGCAGGATGCTCGTGACCATGTCGATCCTGACGGTGTCGACCTATCTCCTCTTCTTCATCATCGATCGTCTCGGGGTGCCGAAGGAGAGCGCCTCTGGACTGTTCGCGACGGTCGTGCTCATCTTCACCGGCGCCAGCGTCGTCACCACCCTGGTCTTCGGCTGGATCTCCGATCGCACGGGCCGGCGCAAGGCGATCGTCTGGATCTCCGCCCTGCTCTCGGCCGCCGGACTGGTGCTGGCGGCCGTCGCACCGGACCTGCCGGTCTTCCTCGTGGCGATGACGCTCGTGGGTGCGGCGCAGGGATCCTTCGTCTCGGTCGACATCGCGATGATGACCGAGGTGCTGCCCACATTCGACGAGGCCGGGAAGGATCTCGGCATCGTGGCGCTGTCGTATCAAGTGCCGCAGGTCCTCGTCCCTGTGCTGGCCATCCCGCTGCTGGCGATCGGCGGGAGCGGCCAGAACTACACCGCCCTGTTCATCGCGGCGATCGTCTTCGGCGCCCTGGGCGGGCTCGCCGTGCTCCCGATCAGAGCCGTGCGCTGAGGCCGGACCATGGAGCCTAGGCTCAGGGCATGACAGACGATGTTCGCAACGTGCACGAAGCTCTTTCTGCGGTCGCGGAGCATTGGCAGCCGCATCGGCTGACCAGCATCAACGACTACGACGTCAAGGTGGTCAAGCTGAAGGGCGAGTTCGTCTGGCACTCGCACCCCGAGACCGATGAGCTGTTCCTGGTGGTGAGCGGGCGGCTCGTCATCCAGCTCCGCGATCGAGACGTGGTCTTGAACCCCAACGACGTGTTCGTCGTGCCGCGGGGCGTCGAGCACTGTCCGAAGGCGGAGGGTGAGGTCCAGGCGATCCTGTTCGAGCCGCAGGGCACGGTCAACACCGGAGACGCCGGCGGCGACCGGACCGCCCCGTTGCGGGAGCTGAGCTAGCGAGGAAGCGCGTGCCCGCGTGCGAACGGGTCCGCCGCGAGGGTCAGCGTCGCGGTGACGACGAAGGCGCGGATCGGCGTGCACCCACCCGCGAGACTCCATCTCCGCGACGAGAATGCGCGTGAACACTGCAGTCTCGTCGCGGAGATGGAGTCTCGCGCATCAAAGGGCGGGCGTCAGACGGGCTCAGGCGGGCCAGGCCTTGCCGGCCCAGGGGTCGTAGTCGGCGAGCAGGGGCTCCTGCGGAGGACGCTGGTCCTCCGGGACGTGCTGGAGATTGACACGCACGCGGTACCAGAGCGAACTCGAACCGCGCATGCCGTCGACGAGGACGTCGGCGGGATGCAGGAGCGATGAGACGGACTCGTGCGTCGCGCGCCACTGCTCGAGCGCCGCGAGCGCCTCGGGCCTGGTCTTCGTGCGCGCGATCTCGATGAGGGGCATGGCCGACGCGCGGCGGCCGGATCCGTCGGATCCGCGCGGCGGCTTCTCGGCCGGCCCGAGCTCCTCGGCCAGGGCCAGCAGGGCCGACAGCGACCCTGCTTCTTCGTCGATGCCGCGATGCGGGTCTCCGATCTCGGCGAACCGGGCGCGCACGGTCGGCACCGTGAACTCCTCCGGGTGCCGCACTCGCACCTCGTCCCATGCGAGGGGCGTCGACACCCGCGCATCCGGGAGCGGCCGGATCGAATATGCGGAGGCGACCGTGCGGTCCTTCGCGTTCTGGTTGAAGTCGACGAACACGCTCTCGCCGCGCTCCTCCTTCCACCAGCGCGCGGTCGCGAGCCCCGGTGCGCGGGCCTCGACCTCGCGCGCGAGCGTCTCGGCGGCGAGGCGGACGGCCGCGAAATCCCATTCCGGCCTGATGCGGACGAGGATGTGCATGCCCCGCGATCCGCTCGTCTTCGGCCAGCCGACGAGACCGCAGTCGTCGAGGACCTCGCGCACGACGAACGCGGTGTCGACGATCTGCGACCACTCCACGCCGGGCATCGGATCCAGATCGACCCGCAGCTCGTCGGGGTGCTCCAGGTCGGTGGCGCGGACGGCGTGCGGATTGAGATCGAGGCAGCCCAGATTGGCGATCCAGGCGAGCCCTGCGGCGTCGCCGAGCACGGCCTCCTCCGCGGAGCCGCCCGACGCGTAGCGCAGCACCGCCGTGCCGATGAAGGCGGGATGCTCCGGCACCCGCTTCTGGAAGAACGGCTCCGCGTCGATGCCCTTCACGAACCGCTTGAGCACCATGGGCCGGCCGCCGGCGCCGCGCAGCGCCCCCTCCGCGACCGCGATGTAGTACTCCACGAGGTCGAGCTTGGTCAGCCCCGCCTGCGGGAAGACGACCTTGTCGGGGTGCGATACGCGCACCTCGGCGCCGTCGATCTCGATGAACGTCTCGGCTCGCCCTGCCATGCACCCACGTTAGATCGCGAAGGTCTACCGTGGCGAGAGGGGCGGTGCAGCCCGTCCGCGTCGACGGCGACCTTTCCGCGCCGGAGGGCGATGCCCTTGTGCTCCACGGTACGAAGTCATAATCTACAACCAATCAGTTGTATTTAAGGATTCGGAGGATCCCATGGCGAACGACGCCGCAGCCCGCGCAGTGACCACGCACACGGTCGGGGAGGGCGAGGACGCGATCACCTACGACGTGCACGGCGATCTCGCGACGGCGACCGCCGAGCGGCCCGCGCTCTTCCTCTTCGGTGCGCCCATGGACGCGACCGGGTTCGCGATCCTCGCCTCGCACTTCGGCGACCGTCCCGTGATCACCTACGACCCGCGCGGCGCCGGGCGCAACCCGGTCGGCACCTCGGACATCACGGCGCAGCGGCACGCGGAGGACCTGCATCGCGTGATCTCCGCCCTGCGCGCCGGTCCCGTGGACGCCTTCGGCAGCAGCGGCGGAGGCGTCAGCCTGCTCACGCTGCTCGCCGCCCACCCCGACGATGTCGGCATCGCGGTCGTGCACGAGCCGCCCGTGGCCGCCTTCCTGCCCGATCGGGACGCGGTGCTCGCGGTCGTCGCCGACCAGAAGCGCACCTACGCCGCGGAAGGATCCGGCCCTGCTCTGGCCAAGTTCATCCAGTTCGTGATGTTCGATGGCGCGGTCCCCGGCGACTACCTCGACCGGCCCGCGCCGGATCCCGGCATGTTCGGGCTCCCGACCGCGGATGACGGCGGGCGGACGGATCCGCTCTTCCGCAACATGCCGTCGATCCTCGCCTACGTACCGGAGATCGCGCAGCTGCAGGGCTTCGGCGAGCGTCTCGTGATCGCGTTCGGCGCCGAATCCGGGGAGACCATGCCGGCACGCGCCGCCCGATCGGTCGCGGCGGCGCTCGGAGGCGAGGCCGCCGAGTTCCCGAGCAACCACGGCGGCTTCACCGAGCAGCCGGGCTTCCCGAGCGATCCGGCCGGCTTCGCCGCTCGTCTGCGCGAGGTGCTCGACGCCCGGCGCTGACCCGCGGCACGAGCTCTGGCATCGGACGCGCCTGCGGTGCGAGCCGAGCGGACGCGCCTGCGGCGCGAGCCGCGCACCCGCGTGTGCGGCTCGCGTGCGTGTCCCGTCAGGAGGCCTGGGGGAGGATCCGCAGGGCGACGAGCATCTTCGTGAGCGCGCCCTCGCGGCGGGCCGGGATGTGGAAGTCCGGGTCGACATCGATCAGCGGATAGATCGCCGCGCGCCGTTCAGGGGCGTCCTCGCGCTCGGGGCGGTGGTCCTGGGTGTCGGGGGTCTGGGGCATCATCGCCTCTTCTCTCGCTTCATATTCCGAATTATGGAATTGCTCTATCGGATAATGAAATCGTAGGATGATCCGGCTCGAGGGTCAAGAGTTCCCTCCTGGATGTGCCGGATTATGGCTCCGGTTCCCAGCCGATTGACAGGAATCCGGTATTCTGGCTCGGCAATCCAGGGTGCGCCGGCCGGCGTGCGGGAGATTCCGCCCTCACCCTCGACCTGACAGAAAAGGCATTCGAAATGACTGGTACTGCTGGAAAGGCACTCGCCGAGGCGATCTCGACGTTCCTCTTCGTGTTCAGCATCATCGGCGCGATCAACAGCAAGAGCCCGCTGACGCCGCTGGCGATCGGCCTCGCGCTGACCGTTCTCGTCTACGCCGCGGGTCACATCTCCGGCGCCCACCTCAACCCCGCCGTGTCCTTCGGCGCGCTGATCCGCGGCGCCATCGGCGTCACGGACTTCGTCGCGTACATCGTGGCCCAGTTCGTCGGTGGCGCGCTCGCCGCCCTCGCGAGCTTCGCGGTCTGGCCGCACGCCGACAAGGCGACCGAGATCCAGGTCGGTCCGGCCTTCCTCGTCGAGGCGCTGTTCACGCTCGCCCTCGTCTGGGTCGTGCTGAACGTCGCGACCTCGAAGGACAACGACAACAACTCCTTCTACGGCCTGGCCATCGGTGGCACGGTCTTCGTCGGCGCGGTCTCGGTCGGCGGCATCTCGGGCGGCGGGTTCAACCCGGCCGTCGCGCTCGGCCTCTCCATCAGCGGCCAGTTCGCCTGGAGCAACCTGTGGCTGTACATCGTCGCCCCGCTGGTCGGCGCCGCGATCGCCGCGATCCTGTTCCGCGTGCTCAGCAGCAACGACAAGAAGGCTGCTGCCTGAGTCCTCTCTCCCGGATCGCCCCGCGCTCGCCAGAGCGTGGGGCGATCTGTTTTCCGCGGCCTCGAGTCTTACTCAGCGCGCGCGGAGTCCGTCGAAGATCACCCGGGTGACGTCGTCGACGAGCTCCTCCGGGGTGAGCGAGGTGTGCGCGGGGCGGTACCACTCGATGATCGAGTTGATCATGCCGAACATGAGCCTCGTCGTCACCGAGGGGCGGATGTCGCGCCGCAGCGCCCCCTCCTGCTGCGCCTGTCCGACCAGGTGCGCGACGCGCTGGTCGAAGATGCGGCGGCGCTCCAGGGCGGCGCGCTCGATCTCGCTGTTGCCGTGCACGCGCAGCAGCAGCGTGACCTGCGGCAGCCTGCTGGTCAGCACCCGCACCGCGCCCGCGATCACGGTCACGAGCCGCGTGGCGGCCGTGCCTTCGTCGGCCAGGGCGCCGTCGAGCACCGCCTCGAGTCCGCCGAGCGCATCGTCGAGCGCGATCTCGAGGATCTGCTCCTTCGAGGAGAAGTGGTGGTACAGCGCCGCCTTGCTCAGGCCGAGTTCCGCGGCCAGGGAGGAGACGCTCGTCGCGTCGTAGCCCTGCTCGTTGAAGAGGCGCACCGCGATCTCGAGCACCTGCGCACGGTCGTAGCCCGGGCGGCCGCGGCGCGCACGGGGCGCCGGCTCGTCGGCGGACGCCTCCTCGGCGATGCTCGCCGCCTCGCCGGCGTGCGCGGATCCGGTGCTCATCCGCATCATTCTCCCTCATCGGACTCCCGGGCGGACTTGCCCGGCCGGGATCCGTCTGTCATCCTTTTACTGAACGATCGGTCGGGAAACAGTTTCGGATCCCGGATCCGCGCACCCCGTCGACGAAGACCCCGGGAGGACGAGCATGTCGGAGGCCTATCTCATCGGCGGTGCGCGCACGCCGGTCGGACGCTACGGCGGCGCCCTCGCCGCGGTCCGCCCCGACGATCTGGCCGCGCTCGTCATCCGGGAGGCCGCGCGGCGTGCGGGCGTTCCGGATGACGCCTTCGACGAGGTGATCCTCGGATCCGCGAACCAGGCGGGGGAGGACAACCGCAACGTCGCCCGCATGGCCGTGCTGCTCGCCGGCTTCCCCGATGCGCTGCCCGCGCTGACCGTCAACCGCCTGTGCGCCTCGGGGATGTCCGCCGTCGCGCTCGCGGCGCAGGCGATCCGCGCCGGCGACGCCGACGTGATGATCGCGGGCGGCGTCGAATCGATGACGCGCGCCCCCTGGGTGCAGGCCAAGCCCGAGCGGGCATGGGCGAAACCGGGAGAGGCCTTCGACACCTCGATCGGCTGGCGGTTCACGAACCCGCGTCTCGCTGCCCGCGACAAGGCCACGTTCTCGATGCCCGAGACCGCCGAGGAAGTCGCTCGTCTCGACGGCATCACGCGCGAGGACGCCGACGCATTCGCGCTGCGCAGCCACGAGCGGGCCATCGCCGCGATCGACGCCGGCCGCCTCGCCCCCGAGATCGTGGCCGTGCCGACCCCGCGCGGCGGGCTCGTCGACACCGACGAGGGACCGCGCCGCGACACCACGCTCGAGGTCCTCGCGGGGCTGCGTCCCGTGGTCGCGGGCGGCGGCGTCGTCACCGCGGGCAACTCCTCCTCGCTCAACGACGGAGCCTCGGCGATCGTCGTCGCCGGATCCGCGGCGGTCGAACGGCACGGGCTCACGCCGCGGGCGCGCATCGTGGCGTCCGCCTCGGCCGCGCTCGCCCCCGAGATCATGGGGCTGGGACCCGTGCCGGCGACCGAGAAGGCGCTCGCGAAGGCGGGGCTCACCGTGGCAGACCTCGGCGCGGTCGAGCTGAACGAGGCCTTCGCGACGCAGTCGCTCGCCTCGATGCGACGGCTCGGGCTCGACCCCGACATCGTGAACGCGGACGGCGGCGCCATCGCGCTCGGCCACCCGCTCGGCTCGAGCGGCAGCCGGATCCTGATCACCCTGCTCGGCCGGATGGAGCGCGAGGGCGCCCGCTACGGCCTGGCGACCATGTGCGTCGGCGTCGGTCAGGGCACCGCGATGATCGTGGAGCGGGTGTGATGGCCGAGGCGTCGACGGCCCGCCGCCTGCGCATCGAGCGCGCCGAGGACCGCGTCACCGCGACTCTGGACCGGCCGGAGACCCGCAACGCGATCGATCAGGCGATGATCGACGAGCTGCACGCGCTGTGCGCCGAGCTCGAGGAGGATCCGCGGATCCTGATCCTGATCGGATCCGGCGGGGTCTTCGCCTCCGGCGCCGACATCGCGCAGCTGCGCGACCGCCGTGCGCAGGACGCGCGGGCCGGGATCAACACGACCGCGTTCCGCCGCATCCGCCGCCTGCCCATGCCGGTGATCGCCGCGATCGACGGCTACGCCCTCGGCGGTGGCGCCGAGCTCGCCTACGCCGCGGACATCCGCATCGGCACGCCCGCCACGCGCATCGGCAACCCGGAGACCGGGCTCGGCATCATCGCCGCGGCCGGGGCGACCTGGCGCCTGCCGCAGATCGTCGGGGAGGCGCGAGCGGCCGAGCTGCTGTTCACCGGACGTCAGTTGAGCGCCGCGGAGGCGCTCAACTGGGGGCTGCTCTCGTCGCTGCACGAACCGGACGACCTGCTGGCCGCGGCGCATGCGATCGCAGACCGCATCGCGGCCAACGACCCCCTCGCCACCCGGCACACCAAGACGGCGCTCCTCGCGCCGGCCGACGCGCATCCCGAGATCGAGCTCGAGCTGCAGGCGGAGCTGTTCGAGAGCACCGAGAAGCACCGGCGGATGACCGCCTTCCTGGAACGGAGGAACCGCCGATGAGCGCAGCCCGGCCGTCGAGCGAGCCGCAGGCGAGACGAGACGCGGCGCCGGCGGCGCCCGCCGTGCCGGTACGCGTCGGCGTGCTCGGCGGCGGACGCATGGGCGCCGGCATCGCGCACGCGTTCCTGCTCGCCGGATCCCAGGTCGTCGTCGTCGAGCGCGACGAGGTCGCGGCGGCCGCGGCGGGGGAGCGGATCCGCACGAGCCTGCAGCGCTCGGTCGAACGCGGCAGCACCGACCGCACGATCGCGGCGCTCGAAGGCGCGCTCGAGACGAGCACGGATGCGGCGGTGTTCGCGGACGCCGGGCTGGTCGTCGAGGCCGTGCCCGAGGACAGGGCGCTCAAGGTCGAGAGCCTGCTCCGGATCGAGGCGGCGGTCGCGCGCGACGCGGCGGTCGCCTCGAACACGTCCTCGATCTCGATCGACGACCTCGGCGCGGAGCTCGCACATCCCGAGCGCTTCCTCGGCCTGCACTTCTTCAACCCGGTCCCCGCCTCGGCGCTCGTCGAGGTCGTCGTCGGCGCCTCCACCAACCAGGAGCTCGTCGACGACGCTCGGGACTGGGTCGCGGCGCTCGGCAAGACCGCGGTCGTGGTCGCCGACGCGCCGGGCTTCGCCTCCAGCCGGCTCGGCGTCGCGATCGCGCTGGAGGCGATCCGGATGCTCGAGGAGGGCGTCGCGACCGCCGCAGACATCGATGCGGCGATGGAGCTCGGCTACCGGCATCCGACGGGTCCGCTGCGCACGACCGACATCGTCGGACTCGACGTGCGCCTCGGGATCGCCGAGGAGCTGGAGGCCAAGCTCGGCGCACGGTTCGCGCCGCCGCAGCTGCTGCGCGACCTGGTCGCGGATGGACACCTGGGCCGCAAGACCGGCCGCGGATTCTACGAATGGAGCGAAGGATGACGACCGAGCTGCTGCCCAGCTACCTGCAGGGAGCCTGGTGGACCTCGCCCTCCGAGGGCGGGACCGTCGTGCGAGACGCATCGACGGGGGAGGAGATCGTCCGGGTCGACTCCACGGGCATCGACCTCGCCGGCGCGGTCGCCTACGCGCGCACCGTCGGCCAGCAGAGCCTCGGCGCGCTGACGTTCCACCAGCGGGCGATGCTGCTCAAGCAGATGGCCGTGGTGCTGACGGAGCACAAGGAGGAGCTGTACGAGCTCTCCAAGCGCAGCGGATCCACGGTCCGCGACTCCTACGCCGACGTCGACGGCGGGATCGGCGTGCTCTTCACGTACTCGTCCAAGGGGCGCCGCGAGCTGCCGAACGCGAAGGTCCTCCTGGACGGCCCCGTCGAGCCCCTCTCGAAGGACGGATCCTTCCTCGGCCGCCATGTCTACACGCGTCTTCCCGGGGTCGCCGTCCAGATCAACGCCTTCAACTTCCCGATGTGGGGAGCGCTCGAGAAGTTCGCCCCGGCGTTCCTCGCCGGCGTGCCCTCGATCGTGAAGCCCGCGACCCCGACCGGCTACATCGCGGAGGCGTGGGTGCGGATCCTCGTCGACTCGGGACTGCTGCCGGACGGATCCCTGCAACTGGTCAGCGGATCCCTCCCCGGGATCTTCGACCTGCTCCGCCTCGGCGACCTCGTCGCCTTCACCGGCAGCGCCTCGACCGCGGCGGGGCTGCGCGCGCAGACCGCCGACGGCGTGCGCTTCACGAGCGAGACCGACTCGATCAACGCTTCCGTGCTCGGCCCCGACGCGACGCCGGACACCCCGGAGTTCGACGCCTACGTGAAGCAGCTCATGATCGAGCTCACCACGAAGGCGGGGCAGAAGTGCACCGCGATCCGTCGCGCGATCGTTCCGGCGCCGCTCGTCGACCCCCTCGTCGCGGCGCTGCAGGCGAAGATCGCCGAGCGCGTCGTGATCGGCGACCCGCATGACGCGTCCGTCACGATGGGGCCGCTGGTCTCGACCGCGCAGCGCGACGAGGTGCTGCGTCAGGTCGCGGCCCTGCGTGAGGCCGGCGGCGAGCTGCTCCTCGGCTCCGTCGATGCCCCGGAGGTCGTCCGCGCCGACGGCACGATCGGGCCCGCGCCGGAGGGCGCCTTCGTCGCGCCGATGCTCGTCGGCTTCGCGGACACGACCGCGCCCGCGGTGCACGAGATCGAGGCCTTCGGGCCGGTCTCGAGCGTGCTCGGATACTCGACCGTCGCCGAGGCCGCAGAGCTCGTCGGACGCGGCGGCGGATCCCTGGTGACGAGCGTCGCCACGAAGGACCCCGAGGTCGCGACCGAGCTGCTCACGCGCATCGCCGCGTACAACGGCCGCGTCCTGTTCCTGAACCGCGACGACGCGAAGACCTCGACCGGGCACGGATCCCCGGTGCCGCACCTCGTGCACGGAGGCCCCGGGCGCGCGGGCGGTGGCGAGGAGCTCGGCGGGATCCGCGCGGTCATGCATTTCATGCAGCGCACCGCGATCCAGGGCACCCCGGAGATCCTCACCGCGATCACGGGCGTCTGGCACACCGGCGCCGGCACCGACCGTGCCGTGCACCCGTTCCGCAAGTCGCTCGCGGAGCTGCGCCTCGGAGATCAGGTGGAGTCCGGTCTGCGGGAGCTCTCGCTCGAGGACATCGAGGCGTTCGCGTACTCCACAGGCGACACCTTCTACGCGCACATGGACGAGGAGGCCGCCGAGGCGAACCCGTTCTTCGGCGGGAGGGTCGCGCATGGCTACCTGCTCGTGTCGTGGGCGGCCGGGCTCTTCGTCTCGCCGGAGCCGGGACCCGTGCTCGCCAACTACGGGCTGGAGAATCTGCGGTTCGTGACGCCGGTGAAGCCCGGCGACGCCATCCGGGTGACCCTCACCGCCAAGCAGATCATCCCGCGCGAGACCGACGAGTACGGCGAGGTGCGCTGGGACGCCGTGATCCACAATCAGCGCGACGAGATCGTGGCGACCTACGACGTCCTCACGCTCGTGGAGAAGGAGCTGGCCCCGGCCTGACCCGCACAGCGCCCCGGTCGTTGAGCGAGGACGGCGCAGTCGGATTCTTCCCCGGGGTCGTTGAGCGAGGACGGCGGAGCCGACCGAGACGAGACGAGGTGCTCTCACGAGGGCACCGCGTTTCGTCTCGCTTCGCTCGCTCAACGACCCCGGGGCGGGGAGAACGTCCGAGGGTTGGGCTATCTTCACGGCATGACCGGCTACGCGTACATCCTGAGGTGCAGCGATGGCACTTTCTACGCCGGCAGCACGAACGACCTCGAGCGTCGACTGGAGCAGCACGCGGCGGGCGAAGGCGCCGTGTACACCCGCAGGCGCCGGCCTGTGACACTCGTGTGGCACGCCGAATTCGAGCGCGTCGACGAGGCCTTCGCCTGGGAGAAGCGGATCCAGGGCTGGAGTCACGCGAAGCGGGCAGCTTTCATCGAGGGCGGTCTGGACGCGATCCGAGGCTGGAGCGCGGCCTCGCGGCGCGCGTCCCGCCCCCGGGGTCGTTGAGCGAGGGCGGCGGAGCCGACCGAGACGAAACGCGGCGCTCTCGCGAGGGCACCGCGTTTCGTCTCGCTCCGCTCGCTCAACGACCGCGGGAGGGGTTCGCTCGCTCAACGACCGGCTGGGACGGTCAGCGCAGGTCGTAGAGGCGCTTGTACTTGCCCTCGCTGCGGGGGAGGGATCCCGGCTCCTCGACCTGCACGTCCACCGACGTCCCGATCGACGTCTTGATCCGCAGTTTCAGCACCTCGGCCGCGGCGACGGCGCTCGCCGCGTCGATGTCGGGATGCCGCTCGATCCGCACCTTCAGCGCGTCGAGGTGGCCCTGCCGGGTGAGCTCCAGGACGAAGTGCGGGGTGAGCGTCTCGATGCCGAGCGCGATCTCCTCGATCTGCGTCGGGAACAGGTTCACGCCGCGCAGGATGATCATGTCGTCGTCGCGGCCGGTGATCTTCTCCATCCGCCGCATCGCCGGGTAGGCGGATCCGGGCAGCAGTCGGGTGAGATCCCTGGTGCGGTAGCGGATCACCGGGAACGCCTGCTTCGTGAGCGAGGTGAACACGAGTTCGCCCGGCTCGCCGTCCGGCACCGGCTCGCCGGTGGCGGGGTCGATGATCTCTGGCAGGAAGTGGTCCTCCCAGATGTGCGGGCCGTCCTTCGTGGCCGCGGCCTCCATCGCCACACCGGGTCCCATGACCTCGCTGAGCCCGTAGATGTCGACGGCGTCGATGTTCAGGCGCTGCTCGATCTGGTGGCGCATCTCGTTGGTCCACGGCTCCGCGCCGAGGATCCCCACCTTGAGCGAGGTGGATCGGGGATCGATCCCGGCCTGCTCGAGCGCATCGGCGATCGTCAGGAGGTACGTCGGGGTGCACATGATCGCGTCGGGCTCGAAGTCGTGGATGAGCTGCACCTGCTTGGCGGTCTGCCCGCCCGACATCGGGATCACGGTCGCGCCGAGGCGCTCGATGCCGGCGTGCGCGCCCAGGCCGCCCGTGAACAGGCCGTAGCCGTAGGCGTTGTGCACCTTCCAGCCGGGCTGCACTCCGGCCGCGCGCAGCGAGCGCGCGATGAGATCGGCCCAGTTGTCGAGATCGGTCTGCGTGTAGCCCACCACGGTCGGGCGGCCGGTCGTGCCCGAGGACGCATGGATGCGGCGCACATCCGCCATCGGCACGGCGAACATTCCGAACGGGTAGTACTCGCGCAGGTCGTCCTTGGTCGTGAACGGCAGGCGTGCGACGTCGGCGAGGGTGCGGATGTCGTCCGGGTGGATCCCGGCCCGCTGGAACGCGAGGCGGTAGAACGGCACGTTCTCGTACGCATGATGCACCGACCACTGCAGGCGCTCGAGCTGCAGGGCGCGCAGCTCGTCGGGGGTCAGTGCGGTGGCCGCGTCGTCGTGCGCGGCGCCGACGGCGGTGTCGGTCATGAGTTCTCCTCGGGGAACGGGCGGTTCGTGGTGATCGAGCGACCGCGGAACTCGGCGACGATGTCGCCCGTCTCGTCGGTCACGGTGATGTCGTAGAGGCCCGTACGACCGTTGCGCGCGCGGCGCGTGCCCGCGGCCGTGAGCACCTGGCCCGCGCGCGTGGACTTCAGGAACGTGATGTCGGCGCCCGCGGCGACCGTGACCTTCTCGTCCTCGTTGCACACGATCGCGAAGGTCGTGTCGGCCAGGGCGAAGACCAGCCCGCCGTGCGTGATGTCGAAGCCGTTCAGCATGTCCTCGCGCACGGTCATCGAGACCACGGCGCGGCCCGGCTCGTCCACCTCCACGCGCATGCCGAGGGCGGAGGAGGCGCGATCGCGCCGCATCATCGGGCGCAGGTCGGCGACGGGGTCGGTCATCTGTTCTCCTTCGAACTGAGCGGCGCGGATCCGGGTGCGGTGCCGGTTCGCGAAGGTCGTCCTTCTGCGAACGATACGAGTGTGCCATAATTACTGTACGAACGGTAGGTAATTCACTCAGGAGTCGACGATGACTGTTCCCCCCGTGGCTTTGGCCGAGGATCCGGACGCCCAGGCGCTCTTCGACGAACTCGTCGAGAACGAGCAGCGCATCGAGCCGCGCGACTGGATGCCGGAGGCGTACCGCAAGACGCTCATCCGCCAGATCTCCCAGCACGCGCACTCCGAGATCATCGGGATGCAGCCGGAGGGCAACTGGATCACCCGCGCGCCGAGCCTCAAGCGCAAGGCGATCCTCATGGCGAAGGTGCAGGACGAGGCGGGGCACGGGCTCTACCTCTACTCGGCCGCGCAGACGCTCGGCATCACGCGCGACCAGATGATGCAGCAGCTCATCGACGGCAAGGCCAAGTACTCCTCGATCTTCAACTACCCGACGCCGACCTGGGCGGACATGGGTGCGATCGGGTGGCTCGTCGACGGCGCCGCGATCTGCAACCAGGTGCCGCTCTGCCGCGCCTCCTACGGTCCCTACGGGCGCGCGATGGTGCGCATCTGCAAGGAGGAGTCCTTCCATCAGCGTCAGGGGTTCGAGATCCTGCTGACGCTCATGCAGGGCTCCGAGGAGCAGCGCGCGATGGCGCAGGACGCCGTGAACCGCTGGTACTGGCCGGCGCTCGCGATGTTCGGCCCGCCGGATGACCAGTCCCCGAACTCGGCGCAGTCGATGCAGTGGAAGATCAAGCGCTTCTCCAACGACGACCTGCGCCAGCGGTTCGTGGGCATGCTCGTGCCGCAGGCCGAGATCCTCGGCGTGACCCTGCCGGATCCGGAGCTCCGTCTCGACGAGGAGACCGGACAGTATTCGATGGGCGAGATCGACTGGGACGAGTTCTTCGAGGTCGTGCGCGGCAACGGGCCGTGCAACGCCGAGCGGCTGCAGCGTCGTCGTGACGCGCACGCGGAGGGCGCCTGGGTGCGTGAGGCCGCCGCGGAGTACGCCCGCAAGCAGGCTCTTCGGCAGGAGGTGGCGGCATGACCACCCCCGGAGCCTCCCCCGAGGAGACCTGGCCCATGTTCGAGGTGTTCGTCCGTGCGAACCGCGGCCTCAGCCACGTGCACGTCGGATCCCTGCACGCCCCCGACGCCGACATGGCGCTGCGCAACGCGCGCGACCTGTACACGCGGCGCAATGAGGGCACGTCGGTGTGGGTCGTCCCGGCCGACGCGATCACGACCAGCGACCCCGACGACAAGGGCGCGTTCTTCGAGAGCCCCGCCGGCAAGAACTACCGCCACGCCGTGTACTACACGGCCTCCGAGGGGGTGCCGCACCTGTGAGTGCCCACGAGCTGGACGGTGCGATCGACCCGCACGGCGACGTCTCGGTCGACGAACTCGCGCTCGCCGCGGAGCTCGCCGGATCCGGGGAGCGCGCGGCGTCTGCCGACATCGCCGAGTACGCGCTCTGGCTCGGCGACGACGCGCTGATCCTGTCGCAGCAGCTCGGTGCGTGGATCACCTACGCCCCCGAGCTCGAGGAGGACGTCGCGCTCGGCAACATCGCCCTCGACCTGCTCGGGCACGCGCGATCGTTCCTGCGCTACGCCGGATCCTGGGACGGGCGCAGCGAAGACGACCTCGCGTACTTCCGCGACGAGGCCGAGTTCCGCAGCTGCTGGCTCGTGGAGCAGCCCAATGGCGACTTCGCACAGACGATCGCGCGCCAGCTCCTCATGAGCACCTACATGCTCGAGCTCTACCGCGCGCTGCGGGGCAGCACCGACGCGACCTTCGCCGCGATCGCCGAGAAGGCGGTCAAGGAGGTCGACTACCACCGCGACCACGCCGTGCAATGGGTGCTGCGCCTGGCCGGCGGCACCGAGGAGTCGCGCACCAGGATCATCCGCGCCTTCGCGGACGTCTGGCCCTACGCCGCTGAACTCTTCCGCGACGACCCGCTCATCGACCGCCTCGGCGACGCGGCGGTGCGGCCGTCCTCGCTGCGGGCGGGCTTCGACGCCGTGATCGACGCCGTGTTCGCCGAGGCGGAGCTGGATGCCCCCGTCGGATCGGCCTCGGCCGGTGGCGGACGGCACGGATCCCACGCGACCGGCCTCGGTCACCTGCTGTCCGAGATGCAGGTGCTCGCCCGCCGTCACCCGGGGGCGACGTGGTGACCGGGCTGCGCGAGCGCGCCTGGGAGGCGGCCGCCGCGGTCAAGGATCCGGAGGTCCCCGTGCTGACGATCGAGGATCTCGGAGTGCTGCGCGACGTCACGGTCGACGGCGACCGGATCCGCGTCGACATCACCCCGACGTACAGCGGCTGCCCTGCGATGGACGCGATCCGCGACGACGTCCAACTCGCCCTCACCCGGGCGGGCTTCGGCGAGGTCGAGGTGCGCCTGGTGCTCTCGCCCGCGTGGACGACGGACTGGATGAGCGACGAGGGCAAGCGCAAGCTGACCGAGTACGGCATCGCCCCGCCCAGCGGACACGCGGCCCTCCGCCAGGCGCAGGGACCCGTGCGGATCTCGCTCGGCGTGCGCTGTCCGCGCTGCGGATCCCTGGACACCCGCGAGCTCTCCCGCTTCGGATCCACATCGTGCAAGGCGCTCTACGAGTGCCGCGCGTGCCTCGAGCCCTTCGACCACTTCAAGGTGATCTGATGACGCATCCCCTCGGCGGCCAGAGACTCTGGCACCTCGACGCGCCGTCGCCCGCGGCGGAGGCGGCTGCGACCGAACAGGTCGCCGGCGCGCTCCTGAACAGCGTGGTCGGCGGGGCATCCGCGGCTCCGCGCCGTCGCACCCGGTTCCACACGCTCGACGTTCAGGACGTGCGACCGCTCACCGACGAGGCGATCGAGGTCACCTTCGCCGTGCCGGGGGAGCTCGCGGGGGAGTTCGAGTACCTCGCCGGGCAGCACGTCGCCCTGCGCGCCGAGCTCGAGGGCCACGAGGTGCGGCGCTCGTACTCGCTCTGCCGACCGCCGGCGCGGGACGCCTCGACGGGGTCGGGGACCATCAGCGTCGCGATCAAGCGCGATCGCGGCGGGCGCTTCTCGACCTGGGCGCAGAGCGAGCTGCACCCGGGCGACCGGATCGACGTGATGAGCCCGCAGGGCACGTTCACCTCGGCGCTCGCCGCCCTCGACGACGCGCACGTCGTCGGCATCGCCGCGGGATCCGGCATCACGCCGCTCATGGCGCTCGCCGCCACGGTGCTCGCGCGCTCCGACTCCAGCCGGTTCACGCTTGTGTACACGAACCGCCGGGCGACCGACGTGATGTTCCTGGACGACCTCGCCGACCTCAAGGACCGCTACCCGGCGCGCTTCGCGGTGCACCACGTGCTCACCCGTGAGCAGCGTTCGGCTCCGCTGCTGTCGGGACGCATCGACGAGGAGCGCCTGCGCGGCATCCTCGATGCGCTCGTGCTGCCCGCGACGGTCGACGAGTGGTTCCTGTGCGGGCCGTTCGATCTCGTGCAGCTGTGCCGGGACACCCTCGCCGACATCGGCGTCGAGTCGGCGCACGTGCGCTACGAGCTGTTCACGACGGGGGAGCCGGGACAGGAGCGGCCCGAGGCCGGGCGCCCGATCGAGGTGCGCGAGGACGAGCCCGTGCGCACGATCGAGTTCACCCTGGACGGCCAGTCCGGATCCGTGGACACCCCGGTGTCGGCGAACGAGTCGATCCTCAACGCCGCGCTCCGCGTGCGGCCCGACGTGCCGTTCGCGTGCGCGGGCGGCGTGTGCGGCACCTGCCGGGCGCGCCTCGTCGACGGATCCGTCACGATGACGGAGAACTACGCGCTCGAGCAGGACGAGCTCGATCGCGGCTACGTGCTCACCTGTCAGTCCCACCCCACGACGGACCGCGTCGTCGTCGACTACGACGTCTGAGCGCCGCCGCCCTTCGACAGGCTCAGGGATCACGTCAGTTAGCTCAGGGACCAAGGACAAGCTCAGGGACCAAGGAGGAACCATGATCGACCTCGCGATCGACGGCGCCGTCGCGCACATCACGCTGAACAACCCCGACAAGCTCAACGCGCTCGATGAGCAGGCCGCGCGCGACCTCGGGGACGCCTACGCCGAGGCGGAGCGCGCCGGGGTGCGCTCGCTCGTGCTGACCGGCGAGGGCAGGGCGTTCTGCGCCGGACGCGACATCTCGGGCGTCGATCCGCGCGACGACGACGTGATGGGCTACCTCGACGGGATCGTCACGCCGGTGCTGCAGCGCATGTCTTCGTTCCCTGCGCCGACCTTCGCGGCTGCGCAGGGCGCCTGCCTCGGCGTCGGCCTCGGCCTGCTCATCGCGACGGACGTCGTCTACGTCGCCGACACCGCGAAGATCGGATCCCCGTTCGCCGCGCTCGGCGCGACGCTGGACTCGGGCGGGCACGCCCTCTTCGTGGAGCGGCTCGGCGCGCACCGCACACTCGACCTCATCTACTCCGGCCGGCTGATGAGCGGATCCGAAGCGGTCACGGCGGGGCTCTTCTCCCAGGCGATGCTCCCCGAGATGGTGCACGAGGCCACGCTCGCGGCGGCCGCCCGCGCGGCGCACGGCGCGACTGCCGCATTCGTCGCGAGCAAGCGCCTCGTCGCCGCCCTGCGCGACGAGCGCCTGGGGCTGTGGGCGTCGATGCGCCAGGAGAACGCGGCCCAGGCCGCCCTCTGCGACACGGACGACTACCGCGAGGGCTTCGCGGCGTTCCAGGAGAAGCGCCCGCCGCTGTTCGAAGGGCACTGATGTTCGCAGGGCCGTGACGATCTGCACAGCCTGCGACGATCTGCACACGCTGGGCGAGGGATCCGTGAGCAGATCGTCGCGCCGTGTGCAGATCGTCGCGAGGCGGAGCGGAGCCGATGGACGGCTCGCCGGCCCGACTACGCTGGAAGGTGCTGCTCCGCCGGGAACGGCGGACAGGAGTGAGCGTGGGCGAGGGTGCCGTCGAGCGGATGCGGGGGCCGCGCGCCTACGCGTCCTTCATCGGGATCGGGCTCGCCGCGGGCCTCCTCTCGGGCCTCTTCGGCGTCGGCGGCGGCACGGTCATCGTCCCGCTGCTGGTCCTGCTGCTCGCGTTCGACCAGCGACTCGGTGCGGGCACCTCGCTCGCCGCGATCGTGCCGACCGCACTCGTGGGCGTCGTCTCGTACGCGGTCCATGACTCGGTGGCGTGGATCCCGGCGCTGATCCTCGCGGTCGGATCCGTCGTCGGCGCGCAGATCGGCACCCGCCTGCTGCCGCGGATCTCGCAGACCGCGCTGCGCTGGTGCTTCGTCGGCTTCCTGGTCGTCGTGATCGTGAGCCTGTTCCTGGTCATCCCGTCCCGGGGCGCCGTGCTCGAACTCACCTGGGTGACCGGCCCGCTGCTGCTCGTGCTGGGCCTGTTCACGGGAGTGCTCGCGGGCCTCATCGGAGTCGGCGGGGGGATCGTGGTCGTGCCGGCGCTCATGCTGGCGTTCGGCACGAGCGACCTCGTCGCCAAGGGCACCTCGCTGCTCATGATGATCCCCACCGCGATCTCGGGCACGATCGGCAACCTGCGCAATCACAACGTGGATCTGGTCGCCGCGGCGTTCGTCGGCCTCTCCGCCTGCACGACCACGGCCCTCGGCGCGTGGCTCGCGACGCTCATCAATCCGCTCGTGGGCAACATCCTGTTCGCGGTGTACCTGGCCTTCATCGCGGTGCAGATGGCACTGAAGGCGATCCGCGGACGGAAGCCCCGCAGCGCCTGAGCGCCCGCTCGGCACGCGATCGGCGGCGCTCGATAGGATCGAGGGGTGCCCGTGAATCCTGAACTGGTCGGCCGGGAGTTCCCGCCGACGGCCCCGTACCTCGTCGGACGCGAGAAGGTGCGCGAGTTCGCGCGTGCCGTGTTCGCCGACGCCCCGCAGCACACCGATGTCGCGGCGGCCCAGACGCTCGGCTTCGCCGACGTCGTCGCCCCGCCCACCTTCGCGATGGTCATCCAGGACCTCACGCTGCAGCAGCTGCTGGGCCTCGAGGACTCCGGGATCGTGCTGTCCCGCACGATCCACGCCGAGCAGCGCTTCGCCTACACGCGCCCCATCGTGGCCGGTGACGAGCTCACCGCACAGCTGACCGTCACCGGGATCCGTGCGATGGGTCCCGCCGCGATGATCACGAGCGATGCCGAGATCCGCGACGCCGCCGGCGCGCACGTCGTGACGGCCACGGCGGTGCTGCTCGTGAGCGATGCCCCGGCCGAGAACGAGGAGGCCGCCGCGTGAACGTCGGAGACATCATCGCCGAGCGCACCGTGCACCTCACGCGCGAGTCGCTCGTGCGCTACGCCGGGGCGTCCGGCGACTTCAACCCGATCCACTACCGCGACGACGTCGCCGCCGAGGTGGGCCTGCCCGGCGTGCTCGCGCACGGCATGCTCACGATGGGCGTCGCCTCGTCGGTCGCGATCGCGGCCCTTCCCGGCACCGCGCGGATCCTCGACTACGGCGTGCGCTTCGCCCGTCCGGTCGTGGTGGACCCGCAGGCCGGCGCCGACGTCGCGATCACGGCCAAGGTCGGCGCGATGGACGAGACCGCGGTGCGGATCGACCTCGTGGTCAAGCACGCCGACACCACCGTGCTCGTCAAGGCGCAGCTGCGCGTCGCGGCGGACTCGCTCTGACATGGCGGAGATCGACTCGATCCGCCTCGCCGAGCTGACCACGCTGCAGACCGGCGCCGCGCCCGCGCGCATGATCGACGCGGCGACCGAGGACGAGCTCGTCTCCGCCCTCCGCGGGGTGTGGGCCGGCGGCGACGAGTGGTTCGTGCTGGGCGGAGGGTCGAACCTCTTCGCGGGGGATGCGCCCTTCGACGGCACCGTGATCCGGATCCGCACGAGCGGCATCGAGGAGCTCCCGTCCCCGCACGCCGGCCGGATCCGGCTGCGCGCGCAGGCCGGGCACGACTGGGATGCGCTTGTCGCCTACGCGGTCGAGCGCGGGTACGCCGGCATCGAGGCGATGTCGGGGATCCCGGGCACCGTCGGCGCCGCTCCCGTGCAGAACATCGGCGCCTACGGACAGGAGATCCAGGAGACCCTCGTCGAGGTGGAGCTGCTCGACGAGCACTCCGGCGAGGTCGTCGTCACGCCGGCGTCCGAGCTCGGCCTCGGCTTCCGCACATCGGTGCTCAAGCACCACTACGGCTCGGTGGCGGAGCGCCGCGCTGTGATCCTGTCCGTCACTCTCGATCTCGCCGCGACCGGAGATGCGGGTCGGGTCGTGCGCGGCGAGCAGCTGCGCCGCGCCCTGCAGCTCACCGGCGACGACCCGGTGCCCCTCGCCTGGGTGCGCGAGCGGATCCTCGCCACCCGCGCCGCGAAGGGCATGCTCTTCGACCCGGCGGATCCGGATACGCACGGCGCCGGATCCTTCTTCCAGAACGCGATCGTCTCCGAAGCGGTGGCGCGCACGCTGCCGTCCGAGTGCCCGCGCTGGCCGGTGACGCCCGACCTCGACACGGTCACGGTGATCCCGCTGGACTCCTACTACGGCCTCGCGCCGAAGCCCGAGACACCCCCGAGCGACGTGAAGGTGAGCGCCGCCTGGCTCATCGAGCACGCCGGCATCGGCAAGGGCTTCAAGCTGCCGCGTTCGCGCGCCGGCGTCTCCACGAAGCACGCCCTCGCGCTCACGAATCGCGGCGGCGCGACGGCGGGGGAGATCGCCGAGCTCGCCCGGTTCATCCAGAGCCGGGTGCACTCCGAGTTCGGCCTACTGCTGCAGCCGGAGCCGGTGCTCGTCGACGTCGAGCTCTGAGCCGTCCTGCTGCTCGGCTGAGGCCGGTTCCGGGGCGTACGCTCGCAGCATGACCGGACTCGTGCCCTACCTCCTGTTCCCCGGGACCGCCGCCGATGCGCTGCCGTTCTACCAGGCGATCTTCGGCGGCGAGGTGTCGATGCACACCTACGCCGAGTTCGGGAGGGCGGACGGTCCGGGCGACGCGATCGCGCACGGCATGCTCGTCCGCGGCCCGGTCGAGCTCGCTGCCGCGGACGCCGCACCGGACGAGGATGCCGTGCACATGAACGGCATGTTCTTCTCGCTCCTCGGCACGGCGGATCCGGAGACCCTCACGCGCTGGTTCGCGCAGCTCGGCGACGGCGGCCGCGTGCTCGACCCGCTGCAGGAGCGACCGTGGGGTGCGCACGACGGCACCCTCGTGGACCGCTTCGGCGTGCGCTGGCTCATCGGCTACGAGGACTGACGCGCGCCGCTCCCCGGTCGGATACGTCGACGCCCCCTCTGGCGGCCGACGCCCCCTCTGAAATGCGGAATTCAGGAGGGGCGTGGACAGCCTGAGGGGGCGTCGACGTAGATGGAGCGCGGGCGTCAGGAAGCGAACAGGCGCTGCAGGCGCTGCACGCCCTCGAGCAGCTGGTCGTCACCGAGCGCGTAGGACATGCGGATGTATCCGGACGGGCCGAACGCCTCTCCGGGGACCACGGCGACCTCGGCCTGGTCGAGGATGAGGTCGGCGAGCTCGAGCGAGGTGGTGGGCGTCACGCCGCCCCAGGTGCGGCCGAGCAGGCCCTGCACGTCGGGGTAGACGTAGAACGCGCCGGTCGGGTTCGGCACCACGAGGCCGTCGATCTTGGACAGCTCCGAGACGATCAGCTTGCGGCGGCGGTCGAACGCCTCGCGGAACTGCTCGGCCTCGGTCTGCGGGCCGTTGAGGGCTGCGATCGCGGCGCGCTGGGCGACGTTGTTCACGTTGCTCGTGAGGTGCGACTGCAGGTTGCCGGCGATCTTGATCGCGTCGGCGGGGCCGACCATCCAGCCCACGCGCCAGCCGGTCATCGCATACGTCTTGGCGACGCCGTTGACGAGGATGGTCTGGCCGGCGACCTCGGGGAGCGCCTCGACGACGGAGGTCGCCTTCACGCCCTCATAGGTGAGGTTCTGGTAGATCTCGTCGGAGATGATCCAGATCCCGTGCTCGAGCGCCCAGGCGGCGATCGCGGCGGTCTCCTCGGGGGAGTAGACGGATCCGGTCGGGTTGGACGGCGAGACGAACACGAGCACCGTGGTGCGCTCGGTGCGCGCGGCCTCGAGCTGGTCGACCGTCACCTTGTACTCCTGGTCGGCGCCCGCGAAGACCTCGACCGGAACGCCGTCGGCGAGACGGATCGCCTCGGGGTACGTGGTCCAGTACGGAGCCGGGAGGAGCACCTCGTCGCCCGGGTTCACCACGGCCTGGAACGCCTGGTAGACGGACTGCTTGCCGCCGTTCGTGACGATGACCTGGCTCGGCGAGACCTCGAGGCCGGAGTCGCGCAGCGTCTTCGCGGCGATCGCCTCGCGCAGCTCGGGCAGGCCGGCTGCGGGGGTGTAGCGGTAGTTCGCCGGGTTCGCCAGGGCCTCGGCGGCCGCATCCACGATGAACTGCGGCGTGGCGAAGTCGGGCTCGCCCGCGGCGTACGAGACGACGGGCTTGCCCTCGGCCTTGAGGGCTTTGGCCTTGGCATCCACCTTCAGCGTGGCGGACTCGGCGATGGCGGAGAGTTTGCGGGAGAGAGGCGCGCGTTCGGTCACGCCACCAGCGTACTCGCGCGCCTGAGGCGCGAAATGGCCATGACGTACAAAGCACGGGCGCCGTTCTCCGTCGTGGCGAACAGGCGCGGACGCGCGGATCCGGCGCCGGATCTTGCCGGGTGCGAGGGGATCTGGTGCCCGCTCAGGTCAGGAAGGACGGCGGGACCGCGCAGTAGTCGGCGAGCCGCCGCGTCGGCGCCTCCGGATCCGTCACGTCGACCAGCGCGGTCGCCGCGGTGTGCGGAACCTCGTCGCCGTCGATGAGCCAGAGGGAGAAGTGCCACAGTCCGCGGGTGCGCTCCGCGAGCAGGGCGGTCGTGCCGGGCACGATCACCACGGCGTCGCCGCCCGCGTCGCGGAACGGGGTCACGATCTCCGTGCGCAGACCCGCTTCGTCGCGGTCGTCCTGCGCCGCGACCGACACCGCGACGCCGCGGGCGCGCAGAGCGTCCGCGAGGGCGTCCGCGAACGCCGCCGAACGGGCCGCCACGGGGCTCGCGACCGCGAGCAGCCGCGCACCGCGCGGATAGTCGCGCACGAACTCGTCGACGAGGTCTTCGAGGAGGGCGCGCGCAGCGGTCGAGGCGGTCATGCCCCCAGCGTAGGCGGCCCCGCAGGCAGGGCGGCGCGCTCCGGCAGGCCCGGGCTCAGGTGACCGCGTCGCGCTCCTGGAACTCGGGCGCCCGCCACAGCTCCTCGTCCAGCACACGGCGCAGGGTCTCCACGGCGTCCCAGATGTCGGCGTGGCCGAGATACATCGGGGTCACTCCGAAGCGCAGCACCTCGGGCTCGCGGTAGTCGCCGATCACGCCGTTCGCGATGAGCGCCTTCATGACCGCGTAGCCCTCGGGGTGCCGGAACGAGACGTGACTGCCGCGCCGCGCATCCTCTCGCGGCGTGATCAGGGTGAGCGGGTGGTGCGCGAGGCGCGTCTCCACGAGACGGATGAAGAGCGTCGTCAGCGCGAGCGACTTGCGGCGCAGCGCCTCCTGGTCGACCTCGAGGTGCATGTCGAGGCCGACCTCCATGGTCGCCATCGACAGGATCGGCTGGGTGCCCACGAGGAAGCGCCGTCCGCCCGGCGCCGGAGCGTAGGAGTCGGTCATCGCGAACGGGCGGTCGTGCCCCCACCAGCCGGTCAGCGGCGTCTCGACACGGTCGAGGTGGCGCTCTGCCACCCAGAAGAAGGCCGGGGAGCCCGGGCCGCCGTTGAGGTACTTGTACGTGCAGCCGACCGCGAAGTCGGCGCCTGCGTCGGCGACGGCCACGGGCACGGCGCCGACCGAGTGGCAGAGGTCCCAGACGGCCAGGGCGCCCGCGGCGTGGATCCGTCCCGTCGCCTCGGCCATGTCCCAGAGGTGCCCGGTGCGGTAGTTCACCTGGGTCAGCAGCACGACGGCGACGTCCTCGTCGAGCGCGGCGTCGAGGTCTTCCGGAGCGTCGATCAACCGCAGCGCATAGCCGCGGTCGAGCAGCGCCATCAGACCCTCCACGATGTAGAGGTCGGTGGGGAAGTTCTCGCGCTCCGACACGATGACCCGGCGCGCCGGTGCATCCTGCTGCTGCAGCCGGATCGCGGCCGAGACGGCCTTGAAGACGTTGATCGAGGTGGTGTCGGTCGCGACGCACTCGCCCGCACCTCCGCCGATGAGCCGGCCGATCTTCTCGCCGATCCGCAGGGGCAGGGCGAACCAGTGGTTCTTGTTCCAGCTGCCGATGAGATCCGCGCCCCACTCCCGGTTCACGACGTCGGCCGCGCGGGCGACGGCGTCGCGGGGGAGCGCCCCGAGCGAGTTGCCGTCGAGGTAGACGATGCCCTCGGGGAGGGTGAAACGCTCGCGGAGCCCGGCGAGCGGATCGTTCCGATCGGCTGCCTCGCAGTGCTCGCGGGTGATCGGCGCGGCGTCCGTCATCGTGAATCCTCCTCGGTCGGGGATCCGGCTCGGGCGGCCGGGATCCGGAACTCAGCTTCCATGATGACGAATCGTCGATACTGCGCCTAGGATTCCGACAGATATCCGAGAATCGAGATGATCTGCGGTGGATCATCGGATCGGTGTTCCCTGAGGAGGCACAATGGCGGACGCGATCCGGCTCACCCCGACGGATCGGAGGATCCTCGACGAGCTGACCCGGGACGGGCGGCTGTCGAACAAGGAGCTCGCCGCCCGTGTCGGCCTTCCCCGCTCGACCTGTCACGGGCGGGTGCGCGCGCTCGAGGAGGCCGGGGTGATCCGCGGATATCACGCCGAACTCGACCCTGTCGCGGCCGGCGCCGGCGTCGAGGCGCTCATCATGGTCGCGGTCAAGGAGGACGCACGGGATCAGGTGCCCGCCATCACCGCTCGGCTGCGCACGATCCCGGGTGTGCAGCGCGTCTACCTGATCGGCGGCGTGCACGATCTCGTGATCCACGTCGCCTGCGAGAGCGTTCCGGGACTCAGGGACTTCCTGCGCACGCACCTCGGATCCGTCCCCGCCCTCGGTCAGACCCAGACCCAGATCATCTTCGAGCAGCATCCGGGCGTCGCGGTCATCCCGTCGTGAGTCAGTAGGCTCCTCGCATGAGCGAGAGCGCCGCGACGGCCGATTCCACCGCGCGGCTGCAGCACCTGATCATCACCGTCTTCGGCCGCTACGTGCGCGCCCACGGGGGAGTGATCCAGGTCTCCGACCTGATCCGGATGCTGGCGGCTCTCGGGGCCGATGCACCGGGAGTGCGCTCGGCCGTCTCGCGGCTCAAGCGCCGCGGGGTGCTGGTCAGCGTGCGCTCCGGCGGCGCGGCGGCGTACCGGCTCGCCGACTCCCTCGAGGGCGTGTTCTCGGCGGGCGACCACCGCATCTTCGAGGAGCGGCGCGCCGAGCCCTCGGATCCGTGGCTGCTCGCCTCCTTCAGCGTTCCCGAGCGGGAGCGCCCGCTGCGCCACCAGTTGCGCAAGCTCCTGCAGCGGCTCGGCTTCGGTCAGATCAGCGGCGGTCTGTGGATCGCCCCCGGCCTCATCGCGGACGAGACGCGCACCGCGCTGCGCCGCGCGGAGCTCGACCGCTACGTCGAGCTCTTCCTCGGCGACCGGGTGTCGCGGGATGATCCCGCGGAGGCGGTCGGACGCTGGTGGGATCTGCCGGCCATCGAACCGCTGTACCGCGGCTTCGTCGACGGCTTCGGCCCGCTCGTGAGCCGGGAGCTGAGCGATCGCGAGGCCTTCGCCGCGCACGTCGGCGCGATCACGCAGTGGCGGCGCCTGACGTATCTGGATCCCGGGATCCCGCTGCAGTACCTGCCGGACGGGTGGGTCGGGGTCGAGGCGGAGCGGCTGTTCTCGGCACTGCACCGACGGCTCGAACCCGCCGCCGAGCGCTTCGTCTCGACCGTCCTGAGCTGATCGCCCCCGGAGATCCCTGGTCGCACCGCATGGTGCTGACCGGGATCTTCGTCGTGTTCGACAGTTTTGGATATTGCACTTGTGTGACGATGATCACGCATGTGACACTTCCAGGACGAGGCGGCCGACCTCGCCGCGCCGCGGGCGGCCGCGCGCACCGGACAGAGCAGAGGAGCTCCGATGACCGAGAACGAACTGCGCTGGGACCGCGTCCCGCAGGTCACCCGCAGCGGCGAGGAGGACACCCAGACGATGTCCTCCGGCGGCTGCATCCGCGTCTCCGGCGTCGGGCCGCAGCACACCGAGGCCACCAGGATCTGGTTCGGCATGGTGTCCAACGAGCCCGGCTACCGCTCGCTGCCGCACCACCACGGCGAGGCGGAGACCGGCGGCTACGTGCTGCGGGGCAGGGGGCGCATCTACTTCGGCGAGGACTACTCCGAGTTCCTCGACATGACCGAGGGCGACTGGGTCTTCGTGCCGCCGTTCATGCCGCACGTCGAGGCGAACATGTCCACCACGGAGGAGCTCGTGTGGCTGACGACGCGGACGCCGGACAACATCGTCATCAACCTCGACGAGGTCGACGACGCCGCACTCGAGGGCTTCCGCCGCGCATGAGCACCTCCGCCGCGTTCCTCCGGGCGATCGCGCTCACCGAGTGCGCGCCGGAGCACGCCGATCGCGCGTTCGCGGCACAGCCGCAGCCGGTCCCGTGGCCGAAGGCCTACGGGGGCGACACCGTCGCGCAGAGCGTCGCGGCGGCGATCCGCACGGTCGGCGACGACCGCGTGCTGCATTCGGTGCACTCGACGTTCCTGCGGGGCGTCGACATCGCGGAGCCGGTGCGGTACGAGGTGGAGCTCCTCCGCGACGGACGCGGCTTCTCCACGAGGCACGTCCGCGGCCACCAGCACGGCAGGCTCGCGTTCCTCGCGACCGCCTCCTTCCACGTGCCGGAGGAGTTCCCCGCGCACGGGCCGGAGATGCCGGAGATCCCGGATCCGGAGACCCTGCCGTCCAGCGCCGAGGCGCTCGCCGGGCACGAGGGCGCCGACGTCGACTACTGGTCGCACGACCGCAGCTTCGACATGCGGCACGTCCCCGGGCCCGTGTACGTGCGGATCGAGGGCGAGCGGGTGCCGCATCAGGCGGTCTGGGTGCGCGCGTTCGAGGCTCTCGACGACGACCCCGCCACGCACCAGCTCGCGATCGCGTACGTGTGCGACTACACGATCCTCGAGCCGGTGCTGCGGGTGCTCGGCCTGCCCTGGCGGGACGAGGGCCTCGTGACCGCGAGCCTCGACCACGCGATGTGGTTCCACGCGCCGGCCCGCGCCGACGAGTGGCTCCTGTACGCGCAGGAGTCGGCCGGCATCTCCGACGGGCGCGGCCTCGGCCTCGGCCGCTTCTTCGACCGCGCCGGCCGCCTCATCGCGACCGTCGCCCAGGAGGGCATGATCCGTCCCGGTCGCGCCCTCTGACCACACCTCGAATCTCGAAGGGACCAGCAATGGAGCTTTCCCGCTCAGCCCACGTCGACACCTTCGCCCGCGACGCCCTGCCGCCGTTCGAGCTCTGGCCGACGCTGGAGTTCACGATCCCCGATGTGCAGTACCCGGAGCGGCTGAACGCCGCGGCCGAGCTCATCGACCGCGCCGTCGAGGCGTTCGGCCCCGACCGCGACGCCGTGGTCCTCGGCGACGGCACGCGGTGGAGCTACGGGGAGCTGCAGCGCCGCGCGAACCAGGTCGCACAGGTGCTCACCGAGGATCTGGGCATCGTGCCGGGCAACCGCGTCGCCCTGAGGCTGCTCAACGGGCCCTGGGCCGTGGCCTGCTGGCTCGGTGCGCTCAAGGCCGGCGCGGTCGTGGTCACGACCATGGTCGCCTGGAAGGAGAGCGAGGTGCGCAACGTCTTCGAGCGGGTGCGCCCCTCGGCCGCGATCGTCGACCACCGCGACCTCGGCGTCGTCGAGAGCGCCCTTCGCGAACTGCTGCCGGAGCGCGGCCTCCTGGTGTTCGGCGGCGACGGGGACCGCCTGATGCGCGCCTGCGACGACAAGGACGGCCGGTTCGCGGCGGTCGACACGGCCGCCGACGACGTGGCGCTGCTCGGCGCGACCAGCGGTACGACGGGTGCGCCGAAGATCACGATGCACTTCCACCGCGACATCCTCGCCAACGCCGACACCTTCGCGAAGCACGTGCTGCACCCGACGCCGGACGACGTCAGTGCGACCACCGCTCCGCTCGCGTTCACGTTCGGCCTCGGCGGCGCCGTGGTGTTCCCGCTGCGCACGGGCGGCGCCGCGGTGATCCTGGAGCGGGCCACGCCGATCGAGCTCGCGCGGCTCATCGAACCGCTCGGGATCACGGTGCTGTACACGGCCCCGACCGGCTACCGCGCGATCCTCAAGGAAGGCCTCGCCGGCGCTCTCCGCCGGCTGCGGGTCGGCGTCTCGGCGGGGGAGCACCTCTCCCGGGAGACGTTCGAGGCTGTCGCCGAGGCGACCGGGGTGCGGCTCGTGAACGGCATCGGATCCACCGAGATGCTGCACGTCTTCATCTCGGCGTCGGGCGACGACATCCGACCCGGATCCACAGGGCGGGCCGTGCCCGGCTACCGCGCGGCGATCCTCGACGACGACGGCCGGATCCTCGGCCCGGGGGAGCCGGGGCGGCTCGGCGTCATCGGTCCCACGGGCTGCCGCTACCTGGACGACCCGCGGCAGACCGCGTACGTGCACGACGGATGGAACATCACCGGCGACACCTTCGTGCAGGACGAGGACGGCTACTTCACCTTCTACGCCCGCAGCGACTCGATGATCGTCACGGCGGGGTACAACGTCGGGGCCCCGGAGGTCGAGGAGGCGATCGCCGCCCACCCCGACGTGCTCGAGGTCGCGGTCGTCGGCCGTCCCGACGCGGATCGCGGCACGATCGTCAACGCCTACGTCGTCCCCCGCGCGCACGTCGACGTCTCGGAGGAGCTCACCGCCTCGATCCTCGCGCTCGTGAAGTCGCGGCTCGCGCTCTACAAGTGCCCTCGCCGCATCGACTATCTCGCCGAGCTGCCCCGCAATCCCAGCGGCAAGGTGCAGCACTTCATCCTGCGCGACAGGGCCGCCGCCGAGGCCGCCCTCGCCGCGCCCGTCTCCCAGGGGGCCTGACATGCGCATCGCCGTGATCGGAGGGGGCCCCGGAGGGCTCTACTTCTCCGCCCTGATGAAGCAGCTCGACCCCTCGCACGAGGTCACGATCTGGGAGCGCAACGCCCCCGATGACACCTTCGGTTTCGGCGTCGTGTTCAGCGACGAGACCCTCGGCGGGATCGAGAACGCGGATCCGGTCATCGCCGCCCGGATGGGCGAGCAGTTCGCCCGCTGGACCGACATCGACGTGCTCTTCGGCGGCACCACGCACACGGTCGGCGGGCAGGGCTTCGCCGCGATGGGGCGCAAGGAGCTGCTGCAGCTCCTGCAGCGGCGCTGCCTCGAGCTCGGCGCCGAGATCCGCTTCCGCACCGAGGCGCCGGACGCCGCCGCGCTCATGGCGGAGTACGACCTCGTGCTGGCCGCGGACGGCGTGAACTCGCGCGTGCGCGGGCAGTTCGCCGAGGCCTTCGTACCCGACCTGGACCGCCGCGTGTCGAAGTACATGTGGCTGGGCACGGATCGCGTGTTCGAGGCGTTCACGTTCGCGGTGCTGCACACCCCGCACGGCATCATGCAGCTGCACGGGTATCCGTACTCCGACCAGGGCTCGACGTTCCTCATCGAGATGCACGAGGACGTGTGGCGCGCCGCCGGCTTCGACGCGACCGAGCACGAGGTCTTCCCGCCCGGGGTGAGCGACGACTTCTCGGTGGACAAGATCCGCAAGTTCTTCGCCGACGTGCTCGACGGCCACGAGGTGCTCACGAACAACTCCAA